>JAKEEP010000116.1 GCA_022616475.1 Phycisphaerales bacterium
ACCGCTTGCGGGTTCCAAAGCGGAGCGCTGCCGCCGCTCGGCCCCGGCATCTCCACCGACCAGCCGAAGCCATCCCACGTTCTGTACTTCAGCGTGTTGGTGTTGTCGTCGAATGCAACCAGCGCCTCGTTTCCTTGCGGCTCGTACGCCACATCCATCGCGCGTCGATCGCTATACGGCGTATTGGTCTCGATCTCAAACGGCGATCCCCATCCACTGCCGTTCCAAATCGTGACATTCACATCGTTGCCCTGATCAAGCGTCGTCATGATGATCTCGTCGCTGAGCGAATCCGACGCCATGCGCGTCCATTGCGTTTGCGCCCCCAGCGATGGAGCGTTCTGCACGGATGACCAAGTGGCGCTGGTGAGCGTGCGGTACCCCGGCGAGTGGCTGTCCTGGTTGTAGGCCACCAGTCCCTGACCGGAAACTCCCTCGAACGCGCCATCGGCGTGTTCTCGCCGAGTATTCGGCTCATCGACGCCGTCCAGATCGGTCTGGTTCGTGAACGATGACCCATTCCACATCGCCGCCTTGTGGATGGCCCCCGAGTTGCCGATGCAGGTGATCATCATCTCATCTGAGCCGCGCTTCGGAATCAGCTGCAACCATCGTGGGTTGCTCGACGTCATCGCATAGCTCGACTCGGCCGACCAGGCCGTGCCATCATGCGTGCGATAGCGCACCTCTGTAGTGCCGGACTCGCGATACACCAGGAGCAGATGCCCCGACAGTTGCTCGTACGCCAGGTCGAACACACGGCGGGTATGCGTGCCGGCGTCGTTGGTCGCCTGAAACAGCGTGCTCCACGCGCTTCCGTTCCAGATTTGCACTTCGATGTCATCGGTGTTGTCAAGCGTCGCCAGTGCGAAGTGATTGGTCAGCGGCGATCCCCGCAGCACCACCCATTCCGGAAACGCCGCCAGCGAGTTCGCTGACGCCTCCGTGGTCCACGCTGAACCGTTCCAGGTTCGGTACCGCGGGCTTCCCGCCCCGCTTCGGCCATACACCACCATCGCGGTTGCCGCCCAAGCCGAATGATCCGCCAGGCACAAACAATACAAGAAGGCTGCGATCAGGACCTTGCCGCGTCCTGCCACAGTTCTTCCGACCACCATGACTCACTCCCTTCCACAAGCGGTTTCTTAGCGTTTGATCTCTCGCTGCAACGTCGCCTTGCCCTACGGGTGCTGCCTCACCCTACGGCTTTACTTCCTGCCACGACACGACTCTCGGCAGAGCGCAAGCGACGGCGACCATGAACGTTTCAAAGTCCTTGTCGCCGCTGGATGTCGCAACCAACAGACCTGATCCAAACGACGAACCATCCCAGACTGCGGTCCGGATCTCTTTGTTATCGGTGCAGTAGGTCACGAAGATCTGCCCCGTCACCAACCCGGTGACGGTCTGGGGGTTGAAAAGCGGAGCATCGCCCCCCGTCGGACCGGGCAACTCCGCGGACCACCCAGCGCCGTTCCAGGTACGGTATTTCAACGTGTTGGTGTCGTCGTCGTATGCAACCAGCGCCTCGTTGCCGTCGCACTCATACGCGACATCCATCGCCCGGCGATCGGTGTACGCCGTGTCGCTCTCTATTTGGATCGGCGTCCCCCACGACGAGCCGTTCCATACCGTGATGTTGATGTCATTGGCCTGGTCGAGCGTGACCATGATGATTTCGTCGCTGACGAAGTCGCTGGCAAGCCTGGTCCACTGCGTCTGCCCGCCGACTGAGGGTGCGCTCTGCGATGATGACCAGGAACCGCCATTCAACGTGCGGTAGGCTGGAGAGTTGGTGTCCTGGTTGTGGGCAACCAAGCCTTGACCGGACACGCCTTCGTACGCTCCATCGGCGTGCTCGCGCTTGGTGCCCGGCTCATCGATGCCAACGAGATCAACCAGGTTCGTGAAGCCGGACCCGTTCCATCTGGCCGCTTTATGGATCTTGTCGTTGTCGCTGATGGCGATGATCAACATTTGGTCGGTCCCAGGCTTGGGCACGAGTTGGAGCCACCGCACATTGTTGGCGGTCATGGTGTAGCTTCCCTCGCTCGACCAAGCTAACCCGTCATAAGTGCGATACCTGACCTGATTTGTCGCGTTTTCGCGATACACCAGAAGGAGGTGACCGGAAACTTGCTCATAGGCCAAATCGAAGACGCGCCGGTCCTTGGTCCCCGCGTCGTCTGTGGCTTGGAAGACTGAGCTCCAGAGGGTTCCGTTCCAGGTCTGCACTTCGATATCGTGGTTGTCATCGAGCGTGGCCAGTGCAAAGGCATTCAGGGCAGGCGAGCCGCGCAAGACTACCCACTGGGGCGCGGAACCGACCGAATTGGCCGCGGTCTCAGCCCCCCATGCCGAGCCGTTCCAGATCTGATAGCGCGGGCTGGTCGATCCAAATTTTCCATAAGCGATCATGGCGGATGAGGCTTGAGTCGAGTCGCTGATGATGGCCATCAGAATCAGGCAAACCATCCACCAGCCGGATTGAATCTGAGCCTGGGTGCACATTGGCGCTCTCATTGTCGGTCCCTCCGAAAATGGTTCATTGCATCGTCGCCTCGATCGCCCGCTGGGCTAAGCCCGAACGCCCGCGGCTCGTCAGAATCGTCTGCGGACCGCTCACCACACGCGTCACGCAGACCTGCGCTGAGCTCATCGTCGGGTCGTTGGCGCTGTTGCCGTCGTCGGAAATCGTGCCAATAACGCCGTCGGCGTCCGCATCGACGCTCAGGATGATCTCGCGTATCGCCATGTTGGCCCCAGCCTCCGCGGCATAAAACGCCCGAATCGTCTCGAGTCGGCGAACCGTGAGGTCCTGATCGCGCGCTGTGCCCAACACGGTTCCAACAACGACGATGGCCATGATCAGCATCGTTACGATCACCGCCACCACCGCGGTCCCGCGCCGAATGTGACCCTCTCCGATGCGCTTGGGTCTCACTGCCTTCATGCTCCCTCCATCGTTGAACGCAGATAGACCTTGGTTCGCAGCATCTCGGCGACGCCAGCCCGCGAAATAGTGACCGTCACGCGCACGCGCCGGATGGGATCGCATGCCGCGCCGGCAAGGTTGGCGGCCATCGCCGTATTGCTTTCGTCGTAAGCCGTCACCGAGAACGCTGTGACATCCGAGAGCAGAATCGCCGAGGCTCCTCCGTTCTCCACGAGCATGACCCGCCCGGCCGAAAGGCTCAGGGAGTAATTGTTGTTCCACGTGATGGAGGAAGGACCGACCAATGAGATATTTGGCGCTATTGGAGAAGAAGTCTTCAGCTGCGTTCGCCGCAACTCGCGATCGATGCGATCCACCGCAATCGAAAGCTCCGAGTGCAATTGCGCCTGTGTCGCCGCGTCAACGTACCCGTCGAGAGCCGAAAGCAGCGTCAGTGACGCAACCGACCCGATCGCACCGATGATCGCGATCGTCGCCAGCACTTCAACCAGCGTGAACCCCAGCCGTCTGGCCGGTCGCAGCCGCCGGTCGCCAACTCGCCACATGAATCTGAGGGTCGGCGCCATGGAATCAGTACTCCGTCACAACCGTCGCAATCGCCAGGGAACGGGCTGTGCTGGTCGCGTCGGTCCATCCGACGGTTACCGTCACCTTGAGGTAGCCCGTTCCCGGTGAAACCAGGTCAGGTCCCGTGAGGTTGAAGCTCACCGTGCGGCTGAAGTTGGTGAAGCCGGAAACCGGTATCTCGGCTGGGTAGTTGGCCGGAATCAGATACCCGAACCCGCGCGTGGTGCTGTGCCGATCGGCAATCACATCTTCGAGTTTCTCAGTGGCCAGCCACCGCGCCTTCGACGCCATCATTGGATTGACACGCTGCACATGCGCCTGCCGAATCGACCAGAGCATCGGCGGAATTGCAATCGTCAAAATGAGAATCGACGCGATCGTTTCGACCAGCGTAAATCCCTTCCGAGCACGAGCGTTCCGCTTCAGCATCGATGTTCTCGTTGGAACTTATGGCGGTGGCGCATACATTACGTGACCGGTGATCGCTTCAACGGTGACAACGTTTTGCCCGCTCAGCACTACCGAACCTTGCCAGGCAAGAGCAGTCTCAGCGGAATTGAACGGCTTGCCCAACCAGTCGAAGCCGACTTCTGTGTTGCCATCGAATGTGCAGCTGACCAATCCGACCCCGACGTACTCGCCCGTGCCCAACGTCGTCGAGTACGGGCGGCCGGTCGCCATGTCCGTGAGCACCGTCGCGCCCGCTCGCCCCGGGCTGGCGGGGTTCTCCGCCAGGATCGACCAGCTCTCGCTCCCGGTGTTGAACACCACCCAACTGGTGACGCCCGTAGCGACCGCGCGCTGGCGGGCAAAGGTCAAATCGCGCAGGACCTGCTTGCCGGCCATGCCGCTGCGCGCCACCCCCATCGTGCTGAGGGTCGGCGCCGCCACGCCCGCCATGATCGCCACGATCACAAGCACCGCGATCAGCTCGATTAACGTGAAGCCGCCATCCAGGCGCCCTGGATGGCGGTCTGAAGTAACAAGGGAATGTCGGGCCATGACGCGCTCGCTAGAAAGCGTTCTCGCCTACCGTGTTCGTATTGGCCCAGAACTTGCCCGCCGTTTCGTCATACGCCCAGCCTTGCGCGCCTGAAACCGGCGGAGCGCCGCTTACCCACGTGCCGTCAGCGTCTCGAATCACCGCTGAGTTGTTGTACGGGTTGGTTGGAACCAGCTCCTGCATCACCGTTCCCAGCGTGTTGACTTCGGCGAAGGTCGGATATCGCTCGGGGCCTGAAAGGCCCGTGTTCATGTAGAAGTTCGCGACGCCCGCCCGAACGCCGCCCAGCGTGCCCTTGCAGCTGGACGCTCGCGCTTGCGCCGAGTAATCGAAGTACCTCGGCAACGCCACGCCGGCCAGGATCGCCAGCACAACGATGACCGCGATCAGTTCGATCAACGTAAAGCCGCTGCGCATTGGTCTTGTCTTGGTCATTGAATCTCACTCCTTATTTGGGCCTCCAAAGAAATTTGGGCCCCCAACAAGCTTCCCTTTCAGAAGGCATTCTCTGCGACCGTATTCGTGTTGGCCCAGAACTTGCCCGCTGTCTGGTCATACGCCCAGCCTTGCGCTCCGCTGACCGGCGGGTTGCCGCTCACCCACGTGCCGTTGGCGTCGCGAATCACCGCTGAGCTGTTGTACGGATTGGCCGGCAGCAATTCCTGCATCACCGTGCCGAGCGTGTTGAGCTGGGCAAATGTCGGATAGACCGCCGTGCCCGAGATCGCGCTGTTGGCATAAAAGTTCGCAATGCCGGCGCGAACGCCGCCCAGCGTCCCCTTGCAGCTTGAAGCCCGCGCTTGCGCCGAGTAATCGAAGTACTTCGGCAACGCCACGCCAGCCAGGATCGCCAGCACAACGATCACGGCGATCAATTCGATCAGTGTGAAACCCTTGCGATGTCTGCTCGTGTGGCTCATGTTTCTCATCTTCTCGTAGATTAGTGTCCGGCCTTACGTTGCCAGGATTGCGAGGCTCGCGGTTCAACCAATCAGGGCAGTCATGTTCCACATCGGCAGAAATATGGCTAACGCGACCAACAACACCACCCCGGCAAGACCCACAATCATGATGGGTTCGATCACCGTTGTGACATTCTTCGTCAGGTGGGTGACCTCGCGATCGTAATGCCGGGCCACGACCGCGCACATCTTCGGCAGTTCCGCCGCCTCTTCGCCTGCGGCAAGCATCCGCTTGGTGAAGGCCGGCAAGTAACTGCACGTCAAAAGAACATCGACCAGACGACCCCCGAGGTTAACCTGCTCCCGCATTTTTTCCGCGTCTGCGACCATCAGAGGCCGGCCAGACGCGCGCCCCGCCATCTCCAGCGACTGCATCAGATTCAGCCCGCTTCGCAGCGAGATTCCAAGCACATTCGCGAACCGGCTGATCGCCACCCCCTTGAGAACCGACCGCAAGAACGGCACCCGGTGCATGAACGTGTCCATCTTGCGACGAGTTATCGGATTCCGCCACGACTTTCGCACGCTCCAGAATAAACCGAAGCCTCCGCCCAGAATGGCATACCAATACGTACGCACGAAGTCGCTGAAACCGATCAGGATCTTCGTGGGCACCGGCAATTCAATCCCGCGCGCCGCAAACATCGTTCCGAACTTGGGCACCACAAACAACATCAGAAATAGGACCGCCAGGCACAAGGCCGCGATGACGCAGATCGGATACATCAGCGCCCCCTTTACGTTCTTGCTGATCTCGTATTGCCGATCGAGCATCTCCGCCAGGCTCGAGAGGATCAACGTCATGTTCCCGCTCGCTTCCGCCGCCCGAACGGTTTCCACGTACACCTCGCCGAACAGATCGCGATAGGTCCCGATCGCATCCGTCACCGAGGCCCCCGCCGCAATCCGGTCCGCCACGTCGTTCAGCACTCTGCGAAGCCGATGGTTGTTCTCCTGCTCGGCAATCGATCGCAGCCCGTCGATGATCGAAATCCGCGCTTCCAGCAGCACCGAGAATTGATACGTCACGTGCGAAAGATCCTTGATCGTCACCCGCTTGCGGCGCCCTTCGCGGCTTCGCACCGCCTTGATGTTCAACGGCTGAAGACCGGCGGCTCGCACTTGCCGATACGCGTCGTTGCGGTCCGATGCGCGCAAGACTCCCTTCGTCTTCCCACCTTTGCGATCGATCGCTTGATATTGGAACGCCAGTTCGCTCATGCCACCAACCTCGCGCTTGTTCCCTCATCGTCGATCTGGATGATCGACGCGGCGCTGGCGATTTCCTCCAGCGTTGTCTGCCCCAGGCGCGCTTTCTCCACCCCATCCTGCCACATCTGCCGCATTCCCCCCGCCACCGCCAGCTCCCGGATCCGCTCCACCGACCCGCCTTGCTCCACCAGCATCTTCACCGACGAGTTGAATGTGAGCAGTTCGTAAATGCCGATGCGACCGCGATAGCCGGTCTGGCCGCATCGCCCGCACCCTCGGCCCTTCACAAATCCGCGCACGCTCTTCTCCAGCCTGAACCGTCGCCTCATCAATTCGTCCACCGGATCGCTCACAGCGCACTCCGAGCACACCCGACGCACCAATCGTTGCGCCACCACGCCCAACAGCGCCGAGTTGATCACGAACGACGGCAAACCGAAGTCGCGCAGCCGCGCGATCGCCCCCACCGAATCGTTGGTGTGCACGGTCGAGAGCACCAGGTGGCCCGTCAACGCCGCCTGCAGCGCGATGGTCGCCGTCTCTGCATCCCGGATTTCTCCCACCAGCACCACATCCGGGTCCTGTCGCAGAATCGATCGCAACGCCGACGCGAACGTCAATCCAATCTCGGGATGCACCTGGATCTGGCGGATGAACGGCATCCGAATTTCCACTGGATCTTCGATCGTCATGATGTTCCGCGATGGCTCGTTCAGCTTGCTCAGAGCTGCATACAGCGTCGTGGTCTTGCCCGACCCCGTCGGGCCCGAAACCAGCACCATTCCATACGGTTGGTCGATCAACTCTTGGAACTGCGCCACCAGCGGCGCCGGCATGCCCAGGTCCTTGAACTCGTGGATCGCCTGCGTATTGGTCAGCAATCGCATGACCACGTTCTCGCCGCAAACGGTCGGCATCGTTGACAACCGCACATCGATCAGCTTGTCATCGTGCCTGAATCGAAACTTGCCGTCCTGAGGCCGGCGGGTTTGCGTCAAGTCCAGGTTCGCCATCACCTTCAACCGCTGCACGATCCCCGAGTGCATCGAGATCGGCGGCCCCTGCTTGACGTGCAGCACGCCGTCAATCCGGTAGCGCAGATGCAGCTCATGCTCGTCGGGATTGATGTGAATATCGCTGGCCAACTGAGCCGCCGCGTCCGCCAGCAGCTGGTTCACCGCCGCCACCACCGGTTGGCTGTTCTCGTTCGCTTCCTCGGCCTTCTTGGCCTCGGAATCAACTTTGGGCTGATCGCGCTGCGATTGCGTCAGGCTGTAGGCGCGCACGATCAGCGATTGCAGTTCTTCCCGCTCGCAAAGCACCGGCTCGACTTCGCACTTGACGATCTGCCGAACCAGGTCCGTCGCTTCAAGATTCAGCGGGTTCTCCATCGCCAGCGTCAGAACGCCGTCGATCATGAACAACGGGAACGCGCAATACCGCTCCGCGATCGCCCGCGGCAGTATCTGAGTGTTCGCAAAACATGTTTCGTACTCATCCACCGCAACAAACGGCGTCTCGCACACATTGGCTCGCGTCAACGCGATGTCACGCCCGGAAACAATCTCCAATTTCACCAGCGCATCAACCAGATCCACATCGTGTTCCTGCCCGTATCGCCTCGCGCGCGCGACCTCCTCAGCGCTCGCCAGGCGGTCTTCCACCAACGCCCGCTCCAGGAAGACGTCCTGATTATGCATTCGCCGCCCCCTTGGCCCCCGATTGCCCCAGCGGTTCATGCCAGGCGTGAATCCGCTTCAGCAGCGCCGTGACGCGCTGATCAATGTCCGCCGCGGGATTGACAAAAGCCAAACCGAGCGCATACGTCGGCTCCCGGCCCGTCAAATACACCCGTCGAACCTTCACCCGATGCTCGAACCCCACTTCCAGCACCGGCGAGCCATCCGGGCCCACCGCGATCGGATCCGGCACAAGAATCCGGACCGTTCCTTCGCTCATCCTCGGAACAAATTGCCGACACTCCAGTCCCATGCCGCCCGAACTGATGTCCGTCGCCCGACCGCGTATTCCGTGAGCGCTCATCGCCGACGATCGGGGACTGAAGTGCAATTGCGTGCTGTGCTCGCTGCAGATCGAGAACTCCACCGGCACCGGCGCCGCAATGCCCTCGCGCTCGTGTTGGCGTACGGTCAACCCGCTTTTTCGTGGCATTGGGAATTGCTCGCCAGAGTCTGGGAGTCGGAAACGCCGTATCGCGCGCTCCAGGCAAACGACCGGGAACGATGACGCACCTATCGCCCAATCGCATCGGCAGTTTCCTCCCCACGCTCAAGCTATTCCGTTGTCGCGCCGCCCAAAAGACAGCGCGGCCGCAACAAGCCGCGCCGCTTTATCGTTTACATTATCGGCCTGCCTCGATTGATCAGCAGCCGCGCCCCACTTTCAAAGCTCCTTCGCCCGATGCTGCATCTGCGCTTTCAACCGCAGCAGAATCGAACTGTGCATCTGGCTCACACGCGACTCCGACAAGTCCAGCGTCACTCCGATTTCCTTCATCGTCATCTCTTCGTAGTAATACAGAATCACAATCAGCCGCTCGGCACGCGACAAACCCTTGGTGATCAGCGTCCGCAAGTCCTTCCGCTGAACCTCCGAAAGGGGATTCTCCTGCCGGTTGTCGCGAATCACATCGATCTCGCGAATGTCCTTGTTCGAATCCGTCTCGAACCACTTGCGGTTAAGTGAAACGATCCCCACTGGCTTGGAGTCCTTCGATAACTTCTGGAATTCCGCCTTGTTCACCTCAAGCCGGTTGCACACTTCCTTCTCCGTCGGCTTGCGGCCAAGCTCCATCTCCAGAGACTTGCGCGCTCGCTCAACCTTGGCCGTCCGCGATCTCACCAGCCGCGGCACCCAGTCCATCGCCCGAAGCTCATCGAAAATCGCGCCGCGGATGCGCTGCGCGCAATACGTCTCGAATTTGACGCCGCGCTCCAGGTCAAACGCATCGATCGCATCCATCAACCCGAATAGCCCCGCCGACGTCAGGTCTTCGACATCAACCTCCGAAGGCAGACGCATGTGCATGCGCTCCGCCGTGTATTTCACAATGTCCTTGTAGCGCTTGATCAAGAAGTTGCGCAACTCGTGCGAGGCAGTCTTGCGATATTCCTGCCACACGTCCTCGATCGGCATGTTTTCTGGAGAAACCGTTGAAGTGCCGTTCCGTGCACCGGGGTCGGTTTTTATCTTTGTGCGGGGCATGAGCCTCTCCTTGCACTGTGGCTTCCAAAGCCATCGCCATCCTGGCGGCTTGTTGCCACTATAACCCTCTGCTTGCCTTTGCACAAGGCGCTCAGAGAAATTTCTCGTGTCGAAATCAAAACCCGCGCCGGCCGGCGCGCGATCGCCGACCTCGCTTGCCCGCCATCTCGGCAAAGCCGTTCGCTCCAATTCTCTTGAAATTGTTTTCTTCTTTGATCAGCGTGACACATGTCCGCATTCGCACGACCACCAGAAACCTTACGAACATCCGCGCAAGTCGCGCGACGCCGATGCGCGCACGTCAATCGCTCCGAAGATGAACCGCTCAAGGAAACTCCCCCTTATCGGCGCATTCCAATCACTGCTTCAGCGCTTTGTCATCCTCGTCCACCACTATTCCCAACCACATCGCCAATCGAGTGAAAAAGCCCGCGCGCGAACCCGCCGCCGCCGGCTCTTCTCGCTCCTGACCGCGCCCCATTCCCACCAGCGTCGCCGCCAACCGAAACACCGCCCTCGTCGCCTGGCAATTCGGCGCCCACAGCGCAAACGGAACGCGCAGCCGGACCGCGCTCGGCACCGCCGCGTCCAAGGGAATGCTCCCGCCAAAATCGATCGTCCGATGCAGAAATGTCCGGCTCACTCGATCAATGCGCGCAAACACGTCTTGGCCTTCTGCCTCGCTGCGCGCCATGTTCACCACCAGGCTGATCGGCATATTCGGCGCCTGACCCAGGAGCGACTTGATCATGCCGTAGCCATCGGTAATGGCCGTTGGCTCGGGCGTCGTCGCCACCACAACCCGGTTGGCAGCCGATGCAAACCCCATGACGTTGGCGCTGATTCCGGCCCCGCAATCGATCAAGATCACGTCCGCTACCCGCTCCAGCGCTACAAGCTGCTCCACCAGCGCTTGCCGCTGACCAGGCCCTAAATCTGCCATCCGCGCCACCCCCGATGCCCCTGGAATCAGCCGAAATCCCCCCGGCGCCGGCAACATCGCCTCCGAAAGCCTGCATTCACCGCTCACCACCTGCTCCAGGGTCAGCCGCGGAGAGAGATTGCACAACACGTCTGCATTCGCCAGCCCCAAATCCGCATCCAGCAGGCAAACTTTCAGGCCCAGTTGGCTCATCGACACCGCCAGGTTCACCGCCAGGTTGCTCTTGCCAACCCCGCCCTTGCCCGATGACACAGCGATCGCCCGCGCCACCCTCGACCGCCTCGGCGACATCGATCGGGCAACACGCACCGGCGCCATCGACGGCCCGATGCTCACCGCGCCCTTGGTCAACCCGCTTGGGGCGAACCCCGCAGCCGCCACCTCATCGGCGGAGGCGCAATTTGTGCGCCGCCCCTGCATCATTCCGCGAAGCTCGGTCGCTTGGTCGGTCAACTCTGCAACGCCCCTCCAAGAACCAACTCCGCCAGGCGTTCCGCTCGGCCAACCTCCAAGTGCGCCGGCACTTCCTGGCCGGTCGTAACGTAACTCAACGGTTTGCCAATCTGCTTCAGCACGTTGATCAGCGTGCCGAAACTCGCTGCTTCATCCAATTTCGTCAACACAATCTTCTGAACACCAATCGGCACGAACGCTTCGGCTTCCCCAAGCAGCACCTTCTCGCCTGCTGTGCTCGACAAAACCAGATGCACCTCGTGTGGGTTCGCTGCGGCAATATACCGCTTCAATTCATCCAATCGTCCCGTGTCGTTCTGACTTCTCCCCGCCGTGTCGATCAGCACCACATCGCACTCTGACTGCACGCTCACCGCGTGCTTCATTTCCGCGGGGGTGACCGCAACCTGCAGCGGCAACCCGATGATCTCCGCATACGTTCGCAACTGATCGACCGCAGCGATTCGATACGTGTCGGCTGTGATCAATCCCACCTTCATGCTGTCGCGAAGCTTGAACGTCGCCGCAAGCTTCGCCACTGTCGTCGTCTTTCCCACCCCCGTCGGCCCCACCAGCGCGATCGTCAACGGCCTCCCGTCGGCAGGCGGCTGATTCACCGGCTCGCACGCGACCATCACCATCGCAGCCAGTTGACGTCGCGCTGCTTCGCGAATCGCTTCGTCACTTCCGCCTTCGCCTCCGCTGAGTTCCTCTTCAATCTGTTGAATGATCTGATCGGCGAGTTCATCTGACACATCCTGCCCGATCAGCTGCAGGTACATC
>JAKEEP010000117.1 GCA_022616475.1 Phycisphaerales bacterium
CCGTCTTGAGCGACGAGACGGCTTTGGCAGGCCGGAGGAATCCCGAAAACCAACATGCATGCGAGATGCCGTCTCGGAATCGGCGTTTCGATTAATCAGTCTCTTCACGGCGAGTGTAAGGCCCAGGGCCAAGACCTCGCTGAATCAGAACAGCACACGAGCAAGAACGCAGGAACCCAAGCTATGTCAGCCGACCTCAGCAGAGTACGCAACATCGGAATCGCCGCCCACATCGACGCCGGCAAGACCACCGTCACCGAGCGCATCCTCTATTACACCGGCAAGAACTACAAGATGGGTGAGGTGCACGAAGGCACGGCCACCATGGACTTCCTTGTTGAGGAGCAGGAGCGCGGCATCACGATTCAGTCGGCCGCCACCACCTGCCCGTGGGAGCGTAACGGCGTTGAATACAAACTCAACCTGATCGACACGCCTGGGCACGTCGATTTCACAATCGAAGTCGAGCGGTCGTTGCGCGTCCTTGACGGCGCGGTCGCGGTGTTCGACGGCAAGGAAGGCGTCGAGCCGCAATCGGAGACGGTCTGGCGTCAGGCCGACCGCTACAACGTTCCGCGCCTGTGCTTCATCAACAAGATGGACAAGATTGGCGCGAACTTTGAATTCTGCTTTGAAACCATCAAGAGCCGCTTGGGCGCCAACCCTATTGCGGTGCAGCTTCCCATCGGCGCTTCTGAGACGTTTGAAGGCATCATCGATCTGATTGAGATGAAAGCGTACTACTTCGACGCCAGCGAGCTGGGGGCCAAAGTCGAGCAGCGCGAGATCCCCGCCGACATGAGAGACATGGCCGAGCTCTGGCACCATGAGATGATCGAGAAGGCGGCCGATCACGACGATCATCTGATGGAGAAGTACTTGGCCGATGAGAAGTCCTGCACGCCGGACGAGATCCGCCTGGCGCTGCGCAAGGGAACGATCGCCCAGAAGTGCTTCCCAGTGTTCTGCGGCTCAGCCCTCAAGTACATCGGCGTTCAGCTTCTGCTCGATGGCGTCATTGACTTCCTTCCGAATCCGACCGAAGTTCCCCAGGTCGAGGGTGTCGACCCGCGCGATAAGAATAAGAAGCTCACTCGCCCGCACAGCGAAGACGCTCCGTTTTCGGCTCTCGTGTTCAAGGTCGTCTCCGACAGCCATGGCGATCTGACGTACATCCGCGTCTATTCGGGCACGCTTGAGAAGGGCTCGCGCGTCCTGAACCCAGTCAACGGCAAGAAGGAGAACATCTCGCGATTGTTTGAGATGCACGCCAAGGATCGCGATCCGCTGGACGCAACCGGCGCGGGCAACATCGTCGCCGTCATCGGCGTCAAGCACTCCTATACGGGCGATACGCTCTGCGATCCGGATGAGCCGATCGTGCTGGAGAAGATGGACTTCCCCGAGCCGGTGATCTCGATGTCGATCGAGCCCAACACCAACGAGGACAAGAAGAAGCTCTCGGAAGCGTTGCAGACCATCCGTCGCGAAGACCCATCGTTCCGGTCCAGCTTCAACGATGAGACCGGCGAAACCATCATCGCGGGCATGGGTGAGCTGCACCTGGAGATCATCCGCAACAAGCTCATCCGCGACATGAAGATTGGCGTCAAGACCGGCAGGCCGCGCGTCAGCTATCGTGAGACCATCACCGGCACGGCCAAGGACATCCGCGGCAAGTTCGTTAAGCAGACCGGTGGACGCGGCCAGTATGGCGACGCGGTGGTCAGTGTGTACCCGATTACAGCCGAGCAGGCGGCCGCCGAAGAGCTGGAAATGGAGAATGGGATCGTCTTTGTTGACGAGATTTCCCAGGGCGTCATTCCGCGCGAGTACATTCCATCGGTGGAGTATGGAGTGCGACAGGCGGCAGCGTCAGGAATTCTTGGCGGCTATCCAGTGGTCAACGTCAAAGTCGAGCTGGTCTACGGCTCATATCACGAAGTTGACTCGAGCCAGATCGCCTTCGAGCAGGCCGGCGCACTCGCGTTCCGCGAAGCATGCACTCGAGCGGGTTTGGCCTTGCTTGAACCAATCATGAAGGTTGTGGTGGTGACTCCGGATGAGCACTTCGGATCGGTCAGCGGCGATCTCTCCAGCCGACGCGGCCAGATCGTTGATTCCGAGCTGCGAGGCAACGTGCGCATCATCACCGCCGAAGTGCCGCTGTCGGAGATGTTCGGCTACACCACGGTGCTTCGCGGCATGACCCAGGGCCGCGCCACCAGCACGATGGAGCCAGCCGCGTATCGCCTCATGCCCGATCGCTTGCGCGATGAAGTGCTGGCACAGGCGTAATCAACTTCCAATCGCCGTTTGACTGAGCCCAGGATTCCAATCCCTGGACTTTTCGTTAGTCTAAATGCGGTTGGACACCGCGCTTGCACAACTTGAGACTTCCAGCCAGGCGCTCTTTCGCAGCGAGTACGAAATGGAGCTCGAAGGCTGGCTCCGCCGGCGCTTGCGCTCCGTTGGCGTCTGTTATCTGATCTTGACGGCCGTGGTCCTCGTCCAGCGCGTGGTCATGATCTTGAACAATTTCGCGCCCACCGTCCCTCTGCTGATCACGGTGATCGCGGCCCTGGCATCCACGGTGGTCATCGCCAATGTCGTGTGGGCGCGGCACACGGCCACCGCGACCCGGCCGCAACTGTTGCGGTCCGCATCAACCATGATCCTGTTTTTGGGTGCGATCTCGCTAACCAAGAGTTACCTCCTGGAGTTCACGTCTCCGGTCTATCGCACTGAATTCATCGTCCCGCTCTTTTTCTGGCACTTCATCGCGTGCTTGTTTCTCCCTTGGACGCCGCGCGAATCGCTTCGCCCCGTGATACCGCTTCTGCTGCTGTGGGCCCTGGGAGTCATGCTGCACTTCAACGCTCCCATCAGCGACCGCGTGATGAGCGTGACTTTGAGCCCGCTGGTGGTCATGCCCGGCCTGGGCATCTCCGCGATCCGGCTGCATTATCACGGCGAGCGCTTCCGCGAGCGGATGGTGGGCAAGCACTTTCTCTCGATGCGTCAGGAGCTTGCCAGAGCGCGCGCCATTCACGAAAGCATGTTCCCACCGCCTCACGACGACGGTTACGTGCGATTTGAATACACCTATCGGCCAATGCGCGACCTCGGCGGCGACTACGTCCACCTCGACATCAGTCCCGATGGTTTGATCCATTTGACATTGATTGATGTGACCGGGCACGGCCTGGCCGCGGCGCTCACGGTCAATCGTCTGTACGGCGAACTGGAGCGGATTCGCGCCGAATCTCCCGGGGCCGAACCCGGCGAGGTCCTGGCGCTCTTCAACCGTTACATTCATTT
The DNA here is from genome assembly GCA_022616475.1 of Phycisphaerales bacterium. Lineage (GTDB taxonomy): Bacteria > Planctomycetota > Phycisphaerae > Phycisphaerales > SM1A02 > JAKEEP01. The sequence continues at coordinate 3,322 of JAKEEP010000117.1, forward strand.
GACGCTGGTCAAGCACAACATCTACGCGACCGCCCTGTGCTTGACGCTCGATCCGTACCTGGCGAAGCTGCACTGGGCCAGCGCCGGACACCCGCCGGCGTTCCTGCGGGGCGTGAATGGCGCGGCAACGCCGTTGGCAGCCACAACCGTCTTGCTCGGCGCGCTCGATTCCAACGAGTTCAATCACGAGCAGCGCACGATCGAGCTCGCTCCCGGCGATGTCATCGTCGCGTACACCGATGGCGCCTACGAAGCGCGAGATCGAATGGGCCGCCAACTCGGGCTCGACCACCTCGATCAACTGGTGCGCACGCACCCCTCGCCGCGTCACTGGCCGCCGTTCATTGCGTCAGCAGTGCAAAAGCACACCGCCGGCCGCGCTGAGGATGATGTCTTGATCGCCGCACTGACGTTCAAGGCGCAGCGGCCGACTAGGCTCTGTTTGACGGATGATCTGTTCGGCGCATGTACGGTTGCGCCCGTTGATGTGATCGATCAAGATGCGTGTCGGCAAGGAGGCCGACATGACA
>JAKEEP010000118.1 GCA_022616475.1 Phycisphaerales bacterium
CCACGAATCAAGGAACGATTAGATCGCGAAGTAAGAATTATCTCTGACAAGGGCATCAGCGCCTATTTCTTGATTGTCTGGGACTTTGTCAGCTACGCGTTGCGGCGCGGCATCCCCGCCGCCGCCCGCGGCTCGGGCGTTGGAACCATGGTCGGCTACGTCCTGGGCCTCTCCAACGCCTGCCCCGAAAAGTACGGCCTGCTCTTCGAGCGTTTCACCGACCCCGATCGCAGCGAATATCCCGATATCGACATCGACATCTGCCAGGACGGCCGCGCCCAGGTCATCGACTACGTGCGCCAAAAATACGGCCACGTCGCACAGATCATCACCTTTGGCCGTCTCAAGGCCAAGGCCGCCATCAAAGATGTTGCTCGCGTCAACGGTCTCTCGCCCTCCGAGGGCCAGCGCCTCGCCAACCTCGTTCCCAACGAACTGTTCATCACCATCGACGGCGCGCTCCAGAAAGAGCCCGACTTCAAGCACGAGTACGACACCAACCCCGTCTCGCGCCGCGTCATCGACACCGCCCGCGCCCTCGAAGACCACGCCCGCCACGCCGGCGTCCACGCCGCAGGCGTCGTCATCGCCACTCAACCGCTCGACAACATCGTTCCACTCTGCAAAGCCTCAGGCTCAGACGACATCGTCACCCAATGGGACGGCCCAACCTGCGAAAAGCTCGGCCTCCTCAAAATGGATTTCCTGGGCCTGCGCACCCTCTCCACCATCGAGCTCTGCAAAAAACTCATCCGCCGCACACTCTCCGAAGCAGCGATCCATCAAGCCACTCGGCAGACGGACTTCAGTCCGTCTGAACCCCTTTCACCGTCTCACCGCCTCACCGTCTCACCGTCTCACCCTTCCGAGGCCAGTGGCACAGGCGTCCCCGCCCGTGCTCCTTCCTCTACTTCCGGGGCTTCCGGGGCTTCCGGGGGCGCCGACCCTCTCGACCTCGACCGCCTCTCCTACACCGACCAGCGCGTCCTCGACCTCTTCCGCCGCGCCGACACCGCCGGCATCTTCCAATTTGAATCCGGCGGCATGCGCAAGCTCCTCCAGGAGATGCAGCCCGACCGCCTCGAAGACCTCATCGCCGCCAATGCGCTCTTCCGCCCCGGCCCGATGGACCTCATCCCCGATTACTGCCGCCGCAAGCACAACAAGCAGGCCGTGCCGTCGATCCATCCAATCGTCGATCAATTCACCAGCGAGACCTACGGCATCATGGTCTACCAGGAACAGGTCATGCAGATCGTGCATGCCCTGGGCGATGTCCCGCTGCGCAGCGCCTACACACTCATCAAGGCCATCAGCAAGAAGAAGCACTCGGTCATCGACGCCGAGCGACCCAAGTTCGTCGAAGGGGCAAAGAAGAAGGGCCTGTCGGCCCACCAAGCCAATGAACTGTTCGGCCTGATCCTGAAGTTCGCCGGCTACGGCTTCAACAAGTCCCACTCCACTGGCTACGCCATCATCGCCTATCACACCGCCTACCTCAAAACCTACTTCCCCAACCACTACATGGCCGCGCTGCTCACCTATGAGAGCGGCGCGCGCAAGGTCGATGACTGGGCCCCGCTGCTCGAAGATTGCCGCCGCGTCATCTTTCCCGATCACTCCGAGCGCCACCCACACATTGGCGTCGAAGTCCGCCCGCCCGACATCAACCTTTCCGAAGCCGATTTCTCTGTCGTCTTCGCCGACGGGGGGGGCGAGCCGCACGATTCCCTCCACGGCCACGTGCGCTTCGGCCTGGGCGCCATCAAGGGCATGCCCCGCGCCGCGATCGATGCCATCATCGCCGATCGCGCCAAGAACGGCCCGTTCACATCCATCTACGAGTTCTGCGAGCGCCTCAACGCCCGCACCGTCGGCAAGGCCGCCCTTGAGTCCCTCATCAAATGCGGCGCGTTCGATTCCATTCACGGAACTCAGAACCGCGCCGCCATGACCGCCGCGCTCGACGACGCCATCGCCGCCGGCCAGCAAGCCGCCGATGATGCCCGCACCGGCCAGATGAACTTCTTCGCGGCGCTTCCCGGTGGTTCCGGGAAGGCCGATGCGGCGGCGTCAGCCCCCAAGCCCACCCGCCAGCTACCATCCGTCGCCCCTTGGGGCCCGCATCTAGTCCTCGCCTACGAAAAGGAGTGCCTGGGCTTCCACGTCTCCGGCCACCCCCTCGATCAGCACGAGCAAGCGCTCCGCGACTTCGTCTCTGCCCAAACCACCCAATGCCGCAACCTCAAGCACGATGCCGCCGTCATCCTCGGCGGCCAGCTCACACGCATCCGAACCACCGTCGTCCGCCAAGGCAAGAGCGCCGGCGAAAAAATGGCCATGATCACCCTCCAGGACAAGTCAGGCTCAATTGATGGCGTCGTCTTCTCCTCCGTGTTTGCGAAATATGGCTCGCAACTCCAAGACGGCGCCATCATTCTTCTCATCGGCCGCCTCGACCGCGAACGCTCGCCCACCGAGCCCCAGATCATCGTCGATCAAATCCTCCAGATCATCGACGCCCCGCAATACCTCGCCGCCCGCATCGAGCTCGATCTCATCGAGAGCCCTCAATCCGACTCCATTGATTCCCAAATGCAGAAACTGGCGAGCCTGCTTCAGCAGGCTGCCCCCGGAACTTCCGCCCCCGGAACTTCCAACCCCGGAACTCCGAACGCCGGCCGCACCGCTGAAGTCTTCCTGAATCTCCACACCGCCAATCAACGCATCACGATGAAATGCAACGCCCACCGCATCATCGCCGAGCCCAAACTCCTCCAAGACCTCACCCAAATCGTCGGCCGCAACAACCTCCGCATCATCAGCGCCGGCCCGTCGCGTACTTCCAATGGCAATGGCAACACCAACGCGCGCGGCAACGGCAACGGGCGACGCAATCATTAGCCGCGACGCAATGCGTCGCGCCGGATTCCTCCAGCGCGCGAAACCCTACGCAGACCATCGGCTCGTGACTGCCCTTTCTACTCGCGTGTGCTTCTGCGTTTACGCTTGTCGCGTCTTGGCGTTTCGACTGTTGATTTGTTGACTTGTCGACTTGTTGACCTTTGAGCGCCTACGCCGCCAACCCGCCGCCAAACTCGCTCCCCGCATCATCCCGGTAATCCAAATCCCCATCACGCGCTTCCTTCGGCCAGCTCGGCCGCGCCCGATGGTGAATCCGGATCACGTTCGCCAGCTGCTCGCCGATGATCCCGCGAAGCGATTCCAGACGCGCGCTCAGCTTGCGATCGAACGGGTTCGACTTGCTCCGGAACAGTACGATGACCGCCAGGCATTCCTCGCGATGCCGGCACGCAAACGAAACCACGTGCGAATCGGCCAGAATCGAGGCCTCAACGCCAACCCACTCGGCAAACTCATTCCCATCCTCGTACCACGCGATGCCACGCTCATTCGCCATCCGCGGACCAATCGCGGCCCCCAGTTGATCCAGCAGGTCGGCCACCGTCTGGCGCGGACAATCGTAATTCACATACGCGCCCAATCCGAACTGCATCGCGCCCGAATCCAAACCGCGCGTCGCATCCGCCAGAAACACCGCCGCGTTCGTCGCGCCCGTCTTGGTCAGCAGATATTCCAGCATCGTGCGCAGCAGGTCCTCGACATCCAGCTCCTGCCGCAGCAGCGTTCGGAACTCGCTCACCATGGCCACATCGCTGATCTGCTCGGCAATGTCCTGATGCGCGCTCACCAGGTCGGCGCACAGCGAATCCACGTGCTTGGCGATCTCCTGCCGAACCACGTTCAGCTCCCGGCACACATTCTTCAGATCGTGAACCTTCTGCTCCCGCCGCCGGTCGTGCCGCGATTTCGCCACCGCCGCATCAACACGCAGCCCAAACTCTTCCATATCCACCGACGTTGTGATCAGATCGACAACACCCTCGCGGATCGCCTCGATCGCCTCCCGCCACAACGCGCTCTCCGACATCAAGATCACCTTCATGAACGGCGAACGCTTGCCGTGGCTGCCCACCAGGTCCATCCCGTCACCGCCCTCAAGCGGCCTGTGAAGAACCATCACATCAAACGCGCTCGCGTTCAACGCCTCGTGAGCCTGCTTGAGTGACCCGGCGCTCGTGCAACGGTGCCCCCGCTGACTCAGCCAGCTCGTCAGTCGCGCCGCCATCGCCGAATCCGCGCTCGCAATCAAGATCTGACCACCGCTGCGATCGTGATTCGAACTTGACCCCGGCCCAGATTCGCCCAACACGTCTGCGATCGCTTCATCCAACGGGTCCATGTCGCCTCCTTCAAGAGGCGCCCACACGCCTCTTTTCCTTCTTCGCGAAAATGGTTCCTGGAACCTTTCTTCAAGCCACTTCCCGACGTTGCTCCTGTTGTTGCGCCGGCCCGCGCCATCGATCCAGCCGTATCGTCGCCACCGCGCCGCCTTTGCGGCCGTTCTCCAACGTGATCTGTCCGCCGTGCGCTTCCACCAACCGTCTCGCTTGCGCCAATCCCAATCCCGGTTGCCGGCCCGCCGACTTCGCGCTGAAAAACGGATCAAACGCATGCGCCAACGTGTGCGCCGTCAGCCCGCTCCCGTTGTCGCTCACCTGAATCTTCAATCGGTCATCCGGCCCCTCGATTTGAACCCGCACTTCAATATGCGTCGCCCTTTCCGATTCGATCGCGTTCTTCACCAATTCGCTGATCGCGCGACCAATTTGATGCGGATCAATGTGCACCAGTGGAATCGTCGGCTCCACCACCACCTTCACCGCCGCCGGCGATTCGTACCGCTTCCGAACGTCCGCAACCAGCACGTCCAGTAACTCCGAAAGATTCGTCGACTCCACCGTTGGCCTGGTCGGCTCGGAGAACATCCGCAACGCCGTGATCATGTCGCTGATCTTGTGCGATTGCTCAACCACCTGCTCGGCCATCATTCGCAACTCCGCATCCTTTAACTTTTGCACCAAAAGCTGCGACCGTCCCGAAATGACCGTCAATGGGTTGTTCATCTCATGCGCAGCGCCCGCCGCGATCTCGCCCAGCGCCGCCAGCGCCTGTGTTCGCGCCAATTCGTCCTTCGTGTCCACCAGCGCCCGATTCGATTCCGCCAGTTGCTCGCCCAGCCGCTTGGCCCCCTCATGCTGGGCGCCCGCCGCAATCGCCGCCGCCCACGTCCGACCCAGCGCGTCCAACTGCTCCCGCGCCTCGCGCCCATCGATCTGGCAGTCGTGAAGCAACACCGCGTTCACGCCCCATCCGCACCGCAGCGGCAAGAGCTGAACGTCCCGCAGACCACGCGCTTTCTCGATGTACTTGCTCAGCCACGGCAATAACTCCAGCGCTTGCATCGATACTTGCGTGTTGTCCGCCAGATCGGAAACTGCCGTCGAACCCGGCGGCGGAACAATCAACTCGCTCCGCAGCGGCCTGCCATCGGTCGAAAACTGAATCAGCTGCCACGGATCATCGATCTTCACCTGATACAACGACGCGAAGAATCCCCCGCCAAAGACTCCTGCCGCCGATTGCACCACCTTCCCGATCACCGTCACCACCGACCCGCCCGGCGAAGCCGAATCGTGAAAATGCGTGATCGCCTTCAGCGTTTCCGACTGCCGGTGCGCCAACACCGCCCGGTGCCGCATCCCCGCATTGATCCGCCCCAGAGCCTCGTTCGCCCGGCTCAACGCGCCCAGCAACACGCCTGGATCAGCTTGCACGTTCAGGCCCATCGTCCCGGCGCGCTCGGCCACATCCTTCTGCAGCGTCGCTATCAAATCGTCAACCAGGCTGTAACTGATCCCCAGTTGATTGCAGATGTCCTTGATGTCCTCGCCCCGCGGCCCGTGCCCCACCGGCGCAATACCCTGGCTTCGCGCCACCGCGTCCGCCAGCGAAACCAGTGCGATCTGCCCACGATGCGGCAAATCAGGCAGCGAATCCCACCGCTGACCGTGCAGCCACAACACATCACCCAATGAATGCGGCAACCGCCAATGCTCCGCTAGCCGCCGGCCCGCCGTGTGCACATCCATGCCCAGCATCTTCCGGCACGCATGATCCATCGAAACCCCGTGCGCCTGCGCGTACTGGCACACGCGATCGAAACTCAGCGGCAAAAGAACGTGAAGCGCCAGCATCCCCAGATCGTGCAGCAGCCCGCTTGCGAACGCATCCGTCTTGTTGATGTTCCGGCAAACGCCCGCCGTTCCCGCCAGCGCCTCGCATACGCACGCGACCGCCAAACTATGTCGCCAGAATGTCGCGCGGTCGAACACCGCGCTGGTCCCGCGCTTCTCGCCGCCCGGACTCTCCACCGCGTCGAACAACTCAAACACCTGCACCGAAAGCGCCGCGCTGCGCACAGCGTCATACCCCAGCAGCCGCACCGCTCGCTCAACGCTGGTGACATGCACCGCTTTGCCGCGATCGCTCCCCCTGCACATCTTCAGAATTTTCGCCGCTAGAGCCGGATCGCTTGAAATCAGGCTGATCACATCCTTGCTCTGCGAATCATCGTGGCTCGTTAACTCCAACAGCCGAACCGCCACACCGCTCAACGTCGGCAGTGCTTCCAACTGCTGCAAGATCAGCTCGACCCGCTTGGCCGTGAACTCCAGGCTCTTGCTTACTGGGTCGCCCGACACCGGCCCTTCTGCTTCGCTCCCCCTCCTTCCGCTTCCGGGAATTCCGGGAATTCCGGGAATTCCGGG
>JAKEEP010000119.1 GCA_022616475.1 Phycisphaerales bacterium
GAGCTCAACACCGCCAGGCGCTTTCGAAGCAAGAGCGTTTGCAAAGCCTTCCTTGGATCCGGCATCAGGTAGAATATCGAGCTTTGCAAGATCGAGAGTCATCTGGACTAAGAAATTTGCCGAGCGAGTGTGCTCACGCACGTTGAATGCACGAATAGTGGATGCGAGCAGGCGAGGCACTTTGGCCGAAGTGTCACGGGAGTCCCAAACACCAAAAACGAGCGAGGTGGGCGCAAACCGCGCTAAGTTCTCGAAATTGCCACGAAGTCTCTCTTGGAAAGCGACTCGAAGCTCTTGCTCGTACGCCGAACATCGAACGATGGCGTCGGCAGCGCGATGGTTGGCGAAGAGCAAGTTCAGACGAATCCCTTTTTCTGGGAACGTTACGAGGATCTGCGGGACAAGGTCGGCGTAACGTTCCTGAGCAAACAGTGGCTCGATTCGGTTGGCCTGCGAGCCAACGCTGTCGACCAAACAAACGTTCGTGCCATCGGGAAACCGATCGATGTTGTAGCCACCTTGGAACTTCTCTTTGTCTTTTTCCGCGCCCTGCTGGGCCGCGTAGGTCGCGGGAAAGAACACGCCGTCAGGTCCTTCGACGGGCATCAGGTATTCGCGGACGACGAGGGCGGCGGAGCCATTGTCGCCGAACCATTTGTCAAATGTGGTCAACTCAACCATAGGTCTCTCCTGAGTAGAAGGGATAAGCGAAGTCCAGTGCGGCGTACTGCCCGCGCGTTGTTACAGAATCCCGATAACATGTGGACCAGCGATCTCGGATCGTGCCGACCATTGCCGCCGCCGCGACCGGCGGCGAGTACGGGCGGTGCCATGTGAAATAGTCAAATCCGTCGCGATTATCGTTCATCACCGGTCGGAAGCGTTGCAATCCAATCGCGGCAAGCAATTCTGTCGCTGGAGATGATTCCACTTCAATGCCTTGCTCATTCGGCGAGAATCCAGCATCGAGTGCATTCCAAGCCGGACCGGGATCAAACCCGAAACGACCCTTCTGCATTAGCCGCTGAGTGAAGACATCGGTTAGCTTGTCCGGCGTGAGTCGTTTAAGTTGGGTGATAAGTTCACGTCGTAGCCCTGACCAGATTTGCATCGAAGTCTGGTTTCCTGACCAGAAATTCCAAGGTGGATTCGAGATGATTTGCGGCACGCCTCTTACTACCGCGATACGCGTCCAAGCATCCAACACCAAGTATGACGTTGAGACGCTATCGAAAGTGAAGGCGAGGGGAGCAATGATTGGCGCGACTTCCAAGCCATTGCACTCCAACCGTTCAATAGGTGTCGGCGGTTGCAAAACAAGCGCTTCCAACAGATTCCGCACTGTGCCCGCGCACGCCACCTGAAATTCCCGATCGTCCTGTCGAAACCAGCCCTCCGCACCTGGCCAGAGCCGGTCAGCCAGTTCCAGCAGCCCGCAGCAGGCGAAGAACTGGCCGGGGTTGGTCACATCCACGTTGACGGTGATGCTGGGTTCGGGAAAGCTCACGAATCAGCCTCCCATTCATCGGCATAAGCCGAAGGCGCGGCGCTGGCAGCCCAATCGGCGGCGCGAAGCAGGGATTCGAGATAGGCCAGCCCCCAGCGGCCGTATCGGCGCTGTAGTCGAGCGAAGCGGCGCGGAGTCTGAACCGCCAGCGCTTCGGCATCAGAAAACGGTCGGTCGGGATCGAACGCTTCCTCCGACGGGAAGTGCGGCCGGGCGCGGCCGTGGTGCGTGGCGACGAGGTGTAGCACAAGGTCTTTCATCTCTTCGCTGAGAACATTGAACTGCTCGTCTAGCTGGGCATCAAGCACAGAAGCGAACTCGTGGCGGAACGGTTCTGGCAGTCGAGCCCCCAAACGCCCCGATTTGGCAAGCATGACTTGGGGGTGCTTTCGGTTACCGAGCGAGATCTGGAATTGCTCGCGCTTCTTGCCGTGATCGTGCAACTGGGCCGCGAGGATGACGGCATCGGCGATCTCCTGTGGGAGCGATAGACCGGCGACGATTTGCTTGGCGTGCCTCACCACGTCATCGACATGGGTCTTCCACAGAACCGGCCGTTTCGCTGTGCGCCCGCCTTCCTGCGTGTTGGCTTCGTACCAATCCCACGTTCGCGGGTTCGACTTCTCATCATCTTCTTCGGAATCAAACTCGATGGAACGAATCAGGCGCAGCCCGCCGGTTTGCAACTCGTACTCGTCATCATCCGACCACACGCGAAGTCGTATCCCGGCAGACGGCGAATGAATATCCGCCACGTCGTATTTCAAGTCCTTGGTGAAATCTACACCTCCGTCCAATGTGCCTCCGGGCGTCAACCCGCCCGCCGATGGCGGCAGAATAACTGTTGCGTCATAAAGTCGCCGCCTATCGCCTTCGGCGACTTCCTGCAACTTCGCAGGCTTGACCTCGCCTTGCGAACTAACGATCCAGATGTCTGCCCCCGGACAACGTCGCGCTATCTTGCCGAGTTGCGCGAAAACGCCTGTGTTCTTGCGGTCAGTTGCATCACGCAGCAGTTCGTGCGGCTTGAGTGGAAAATCATCAAGCAAGTCAGCGGGTGAATAGCGTTCGAGCAGCTCACCCGTGATGATTTCAACTTCCTCGCGCCAAGCGACATGCGTTTCGTATGGTTGCCATTCGGCGATGCCGTGCAGATACGGCTCGACCGGCGGCCGGCCGGGCAACTTCTCGCGGATGCTGGTCAGCGCCCAGGCGTCGAAGAGGATGTCGGTTGCCGGCAAGATCGTCGGTTTGGGAGCAAAAGCATCTTCGATCTTGCACGGCAAATCGGGACGTTCTCGTAAGTCGCTCAAGGCCAACGGGCTGGCGTCGTATTGATTCTCGCCGAGCGCGGGAAGCTTCTTCAGCAGTTCAAACGTCTTCTGGCGTCGTTTATCGATCTCGTCGGCCTTGAGTTCGCCTGTCTTCTTGTCTGTCTTTCCAAACGATGTCGGATACACCACGTCGATGCACGTGTCGGCGCGATCGCCGTAGCGGTTCACGCGACCGAAGCGCTGGGCCATGCTCTCGAATGTGGACAGGTCGCAGACCATGTGATCGGCGGAGATGTCGATGCCGACCTCGCCGGCGGATGTGCAGACGAGGTACACCGTTCCCGGCATCGGCTCGGTTTTCCATCTCTCACTCTCGGGAGCATCGGGTTTCGGTGGCTTAAGGAATCGAGCAAACACGCGCGAGGCATCGGAGCGACGCGGGTCGGCCATGCGGTCGCGTTCGAGGCCGCGCATCGTGCCTGTGAGTTGCTGGACGTGGTCTGCCGGCACGCCATCCTTCTTGTTGGCGAGCCTGTCGCAAACCTTCTTCACGTCATCGAGGGTTCGCACAAAAATGAGCACTGCCGCCTTGGCATCCTTGAAGTTGCCGCCTTCGTCTTTGATATTCTCGCCTTTCTCATTCTTGAGCCAGCGGCGCTCCAGTGCGAGATCAGCGATCTGCTCGGCGATTTTCTCGTCGTCCGCCGGTTTAAGGTTAAGGCTTTTGGTTGCCCTCAATCGCCGCCAAGCGTGATGGATCGGTTCGGTGGGCGGTTCGGGTATGACGGCTGGCGGAGTCTCTTCGTCTTTGGTCAATCCAAATGGCTCGTTTGCTTGCCCTTGGTCGTTTCGCGTCGTGGCGGTTAGCTCCATGACGTGAAACTTCGCGAACTCCTTGCAGCGATCCTGTTCGCACCGAATGGCTTCGACCAATGTCTGAAAAGCCGGTTCAAGGTGAGCTTCATCGTGAACGAGCAAGACGTCTTGTCCGAGAAATCCAGCGTGGAGGGGTTTGGCTTTGAACCCGACGCCGTAGCCGCTGAAAAGCAGGCGCGAGCCGATCATGTCGACCGTGCCACAAATGGCGGCGGGACGCGATGGGTCCGCTGACCATTCACGGTTGTCGGCGAACTGTCCTCGCAGAGTGCTGATCGCGAGAGGTGATTCGCCGCCGTTGTGCGCAGATGGGCATCGCTTTCGCAACGCTTCGCGCAAATCACAGAGCTCCGCCTTCTCAACCATGCTCTGCCGCAAACGTTCAACTTCACTCGTGGTCTGATCCACGACAGTCCGCCGATTGACGACATACACCAGCCGACGCGGAACTTTCGCTCCGCGCGCCAGAGCGATCAGCCAGACCGCGATGACACTTGTCTTACCCAATCCTGTGGGCAGGTTGCAGGTGGCGGGGATGTTGTCATTTCGATCCGAGATGAAACGTTCGTACAGCACTTGCTGCCACGGAAACGGCGCGTGGCCTGTCACTCGCCGAAAATCCTGCTTGAATGTCGTCTGGGCGTCCCCCAATGCAGTCATGGTTCATGAACCTAACAGGAACCATACCGCACTGTCAAGCCCAACATTGATCTGTTGACAGGAAAATCCACAATCTCAAAGCCGTCGGGTAAAGGGGCGCTCTCCGACAAGCCGCAGGCTTCGTTCAGATCACCACCATGCCGCTTTCTTGTTCCGGCACGCCAGTTCCCAGGAAGGTGGAAGATTCGCGCGCGGCGTCTTCGTTACCGCCCAAGTCCACGATCAAGACCTGGTCCACCTTCATGTTCATCGTCTCGCGCAGATCGTTCTCCATGCGCACACGGTCGATGGGTTTGAGCGTGCAATAGAACACCGAGTATTGCCACGCCTCGCCGTAGGCCTTCATGAGCTTGTGGACGCGCCGCAGGCGTTTGTCATCGCGAATGTCGTAGCAGACGAGGAAGCAACGGCGCATTCAATTACCTCGTCGTCAGGAAGGCCAGTGTGGGCACTTCGCCCAGCAGCCATGCTGCGATCAGCCGCGCGTGCAGCATGAGCATGCGGCGGTAGGACAGGCGATACTCGAACACGGGATGTGTGACCTCCGTGTCCATGCGCCGGCCGTAGGCCGAGAAGAATCCCTTGCGCCCGGCATCCGTTAGAGCGCAGCCAGCGGCGGTGCTGAGAAAATGTCCCTCCGTCAGTTCGCCGCGATTGAACGCCGACACCGCCACGGAATCGGCAATGAGTGGCCGAAACGATTCCATCAAATCCAGCGCCAGGGCCGGCCGGCCTGGTCGAGTGGTGTGAAACGCGCCGAGCGTCGGCTCCAGACTGGCCAGCCGACAGGCCGCGACGCATTCATTGGTGAGCATCGAATACCCAAATGAGATTACCGCGTTGACCGGGTCGGGTGGAGGGCGACGCTGACGCCCGTTCGCGTCGAAGCGAGCTGCGATCTCCGCCACACCCTTCTTGAACATGCCCGCGAAATGCGCGAAGTAGATCGCGGCTGCGTTACCCTCGTGACCGCGAAGTTCATCCATGGACCGCGCCCGACTCGCACATTCCACGCACTCTTGGAGATCGGCAGCAATGCGCGATGGCAGGTCAGCATGATTTCGCATCAGCAGAGTGCGCTGGTTTGTGATCTTCGCGATAGTGACCGCCCGCGCGAGCTCCATGGCTCTTTCGGGCCGATCGAACGTTCGGACCTGCGCCGCCCGAATCGCGGCGCTGGTCGGCCCCATCGGGTCCATCATGGCCGTGAGGCGACCCGCCGAGGAGAGGAAAGCGACTGGCACCTCCTGATCGGCGAATATCGCCAGTGCCTGCGTTGAAACCTGAACACCCCCCAACACTGCGAGTGATTCGATGTTGGCGAGCGGAATGTCGCGGACGGTCTCACCTTCCTTATCGGTAATGCGCACCGATTGGCCGCGCACACCCACCCGCACGCCTTCGCGCTGAAGTACGACATGGATTCCATCATCGCGCGGTGGCCAGAGCTTCCGCGGCGTGAGCTCCTCTGGGACCATGACAGGTAGCAAACTGCCCGGCTCAGCACCGCCGACTGTCACGGCGGTGAATCGCTGATGGTTGATTTCGTCCGGCAGGCAGATTGGTTGGAGCGAGCAGCGCGGACATCGCGGATCGTTGACTAGCGGCGGCGGACGCTGACCTTGCGCTGTTTGCTTGGCTGCGTCGAGTTCACGCAATGCATCGCGGCGCAGCGCGTCATCCACCACCACGCGAAGGCGCAGCTTCTCCGCCGCATAATAAAGGTATGCCTCGGGAACCGTGTAACCGGCCCCTTCCAACAAGAGCACTTGAAGGCCGATTTGCACGCGATCTGTTGGCCATGGCTCCGGCCCAGGAAGCAGCCGCGGTTCCTCCATCATCTCGTCAACTGCGTCGACGACCTTACCGCCACCGTTTCGGCGCGGCCTGCCCTTGCGGTACTCAACCGGCACGGCGCGATTGCCCTCGATCTCGGCCAAGTCGAGCGTGGCCGTCAGGCCAAGCCGTTCACTCGTCAGCGCCAAGCTGCGCACGGAGCGTGGTCGATCGGGATCGATTTGCGTTTCTTCGAGCTTCTCGACGGCCTTGTGCTTTTGCTTCTTGGACGACGCAGTTTCGATTGGCGCTTTTTCAAGCTCCGGAGGAGCAGCGCTTGGATGATCGACGCGCCGATGAACGCCGGCGCCCTGCTCAGTGTCGGCGCTGGGCAGGAAGACGCCTTCGACCGTCATGTAGTAGAACAGCCTCGGGCAATATGCATGCTCGGCAACACCACGGCATGGCCAGAGATTGCCCTCCATCATGACAGAATCGGCCGATTCGCGGCTGCTGTTCAGGTACGATTACCGGTCGCATCTCGACCTTAGTTTGGCGCGAGTCCGGTCCGCTAACAGTGACGGTCAACGCTGCGGTGCGGTCGCTTCTGTCTGCGAGGGCGGCTGCGTCCGCGGAATCGCGAGCCGCGGCCCCATTGAAGGGCATCAGCGCCACACCGTCGAAAACACCGTTGTCAGGTCCCTGTAGCAAGCCAAGTGGTTTGAGCGCTAGCTCGCCAGCTCACAATAAGCTTCTCTCTTTTGTCGACGGAATGATCGTCGATGACTATGGGCACAACGCGCACTTCCAATGCCGCCTGGCTGGAATCGGCGTTGACCTTGATTTGCGCAACGCATCGCCGTGCGGCCGTCTGTCGTTGATCCATTGGACCTTCCCGCAGCAGCGATTCCAAGCTGGCGATGAATCGAGCCGTCTCGTCGATCAGTTCGTCGAACTCCGCTGACGTGACGCCTGCGAGCTCCAGTGTTCCAATCTGCTGCTTGAGATGCTCCTGCTCGCTCTGAAGTTCTCCGACTCTCCTGTCCACGAGATCTCGAGTGGTGGCCGTAACGTTGTCGATCAGGTTTCGTATGGTTCGCTCGACTTCTTTCCGCTTGGCGGCTAGCTCCTTGCGCTGCACCTTGAGGTCTAGCTGGGTCGCCCCAACCCGCAGGTTCAGCGCATCGGCCATTCGCTGTCGACCATCCGGGCCCGCGTACCTGCTGTAGAACTCAACCAGGGCCGTAATCACCGCATTCTCAAGAACATCCTGACGCACGGGGCCAAGGCTGCAGTGGTTCTTGCCGTGCCGGATATATCCGCCGCACCCATAAACATGCCGGCGTTTGCGCTGGTGCCGCTCGTCGCGCGGCCGTGCGCCGTAGTCGATTCGACCTTCGTACCGGCTGCCGCACCTCGGACACGTAATCAAGCCAGATAGCAGGAACTTCGCCCTGGGACCCTGCCAGTGCACGCCATTGCGCGTTGGCTGCTGCCGCGGATCGACGACCTTGCCGTTTCGCTGATTGATGCCGCGCTGATTCTCCGATTCGGGTTTGCTCCGGAGCAGCTGACGTGCTTGTTCCCAAACCTGTCTCTTGACAAGTGGCTTGTGCGCGTTGGGAACGACGATCCAGTCGTGCTCGTCGTTCCACTCCATGCGGCGGCAATGGATGCCCTTTCGCTCCACAGCCTCGCCTTTGACGATTCGGTGGAATCGGGCATCCGTCCTGCGGTTCCAGACCATGTCGCCGCCGTAGATCGGGTTGATCAAGATGCTCCGAACGCTGGAGATGGTCCAAAGGCCGCCGTAGCACTCAGACCATTCTGGCCCCCGTGGCGCGGGCACGCCTTCACGATTCAACAGATCCACGATTGACTTGAAACCCCGGCCTCCGACGTACAGCTTGAAGATGCGCTGGACGACCTTGACGCGATCGGGCTCGCCGGGCACCAGCTTGCATCGATCCTTGCGGCTGACGGCGATCGACTCGCGACGCGCTAGCGTGCGAACGCGTTTCCAGTTCCGGTTGAACATCTGCTTGGTGCCATCGCGCATGTACCGCAAGTAGAAGAGGAGCTCGCCCACAGATGACTCGTAAGCCAAGTCGTAGCCGAATGGCGGTGCGCCACCCATCCACCACCCCCCGCCCCCACTCCCGCGCGCACCCGCAACCCTGCCTGCGCCGTCCGCCGCGGAAGGTTGCGAGCCATTGCCGTTCACGCCAGCCTTGCTGAGCAGGCCGCGGATCGTCACCTTCGACAGGTCCTTCGATTCCTCGCGGGCCTGCCACTGCTTGACTGGCCGCAGCAGATCATCGGTGCGGTCGCCTTTGAAATTCTCGGAGCAGTACATCACCTCGACACCGTGCGTCTTCAGGATGTAGCGGTAGTGCCCGGCCTCGTCGTTGTCGATTCGGCCGAATCGTTTGACGTCGTACACCAGCACCGCACCAAACTCGCAGCTTGGCTTCTTGGCGTCCTCGATCAGTTGCTGGAACGCCTTGCGGCCGACGGTGCTGGTGCCGCTGATCGCATCGTCCACGTAGAACTGCAGCAGCTTGAGTTTGTGCTCCGTGGCGTAGTTCTCGATCGCCTTCTTCTGATCGGGGATGCTCTGCTCCTGGCGATCGGTGGAGCGGCGGCAATAGCCCACGGCGGTGATGGCGCGCATGGATTGAAGTCGCGCTCGGGCGAGTTCGATGGTGCTGCTTCGACGCATTGCTCTGGTCTCCCTCTGGCCGCGCATGCCGGTCTGGCCGCGGCCGTTCCAGGTCCATAAGGGCGATACGTGTGCCCGATAGCAAGGCGAATTCTGCGGAGATGTGCCTCGAATCAGGCCGCGGAATCTGACCGGAATTGCCTTGCTATTCCCGCTCTGAATCGCCCTTGTGTGACCAACGAACACGGCATGGGCATGTCGCCCAGGCCAGCCACCAACACAAGGAGAAGGTCACATGAGCAGCAAGGTGAAACAGCCAAAGGACAAGAGCAAACCGGCGATCAAGGCGCCAGTCGAGTCGAAGGTGCAAGTTAGACCAAAGCGGCCGAGCGAAGCGAAGCCTCAGCGGCAGAAGGCGAAGCGGTCTTCAGTTCGCATGAGCGCGCTAGATGCGGCAGCGAAGGTTCTCAAGGATCACGGCCAGCCGATGACTTGTGGCGAAATGGTCGAGGCGATGCTCAAGCGCGGACTCTGGAGCACGAAGGGCAAGACGCCGGCATCGACGCTCTACAGCGCAATCTTGCGGCAGATTCGAACGAAGGGCAAGGAGGCGCAGTTCCGCAAGGTTGAGCGTGGCAAGTTCGCGCTTGCCAAGTGAAGTCAAATCGATCCCAACGCGCCCAGCCCCAGTGACCTCTCGGGCTTTTCTCGTTTCACCATCCACCGTCGTGGAAGCGACGAGTCGCAACGAGCTGAACCCATCGAACTTGACAACCACGCAACGCCTCGCCCTTCTGTCTCGCGCGCAGCACGGTTGCCGGAATCGTCCGTTGGCCGTTGACGCGATTATTGGAGGCGACCTGATGACCGAGGGCAACAAACGTAAACCAGGCAGGAATCGGCGCTCGAGCGCGCGACACATGCGACGATCTGCGAACCGACATCGAATGGCGGAAAAGTGGCCATGGGTGGACGTGGCTGGCTTCCATCGAGTCGCTGTTGCGGTTGGTTCCCGAACTGACGACTCTGGCAAGACTGGTCCAAGATGATCGAACGAGTCCCGCCGAGGAGGGACGCGACCCGATAGCTCGATGGGCTCAAGCTCTCGAAATCGACAGGAGCGAAAGAGACGATGATGGGGCATCGGACTTTGAACCATTCTCCGATCTAAGCGACCTGCCAAATTGCCCCGATGCGGTGCTCGAAGCAGCCCGATGGCGGCTGAGGCGATTGAGCAGGATAATCGCCGCCGCGGCGCGGCCGGCACTGTCCATGTGAGCGATGCTGGTCCTGTATCAACCATCAAGCTCGATGATCGCCTTTGCTGGATCAATGCCGCACGCTTTGCACCATCGCATAAACTCGATGGGGTCGATGCGCCTATCACCGGACTCGGTCTTCTGAATGAACGTGTGATGCCGCTTGCGAAGCTTTCGAGCGAGTTGTGGCTGTGTCAGTCCAGCATCTATACGCCACTGGCGCAGCAGAGAACGCATTCGGCGATACGCAAGGTCGTGCTGTGGCCTTGTTCCCATTGCGGAACGAAGGTAGAACTGATGCCATAACTACCCCGTTTAGGACATACCTCAGCCGGGACATCGCAATGACCATCTTTCACGCCTATGACGGTTTTACGTTCCAAACGACTCGCAAGGGACGAATCATCCGCTGTGTCTGTCAACGCGACGGGCGCGAGTCGTCATGTATTGTCAAATCCTCCGATCCCGAATCGATTCATCTAGAACAGGTGGAAGCGGTCGCGAGAAGCGCGTGGTCAGCAGGGGAACGACGGCGTCATTCGAGACGTGACGAGACCATCAGCGACAAACAGCCGTGATGCTCATGCCTTGGCGCTCTGCCCGCACCGCTCGTCTTTGTCGCCGATAACTACCCAATTTGGGACATACCCCAAACGGGACACTAAGCGATTGCAAGACAGCGGAAGTCTTGAGCGTCGGTGGCCGATGGATGGTTCCAGAGCCAAGAACAGGAGCTGCCGACCATGCACCGATTAACCCTAACCCTTGCCCTTACCGTTACCGCGTTCATGAGTCTGCATGGATGCGCATCGAAGCGGCCAGCTGTCTCCACCCTGGCCGAGGCCAATGAAAACGACGCGCGGAGGTACCGCGACGCGTCAGAGGCGCTGGAGAAGTGGCAAGCAGACGGCGGTTGTTCCGGCCCTGCACACGACGCGATCGTTGCCAAAATGAACGAACTTGAAGGCAACGCGGCGCGGTGGAATCGCGTTGCGAGTAGCCTTCCGTGGCAGGCCAGAACGGCGCGCGAACGGCACACTGAGATCGCCTTTCGATTCGCCGATGTGTCGCTCAAGCGCGGCTGTCTAGACGAAGCGGATCGTACATACCGTCGCTTGGTCGAGTTCTACATCGGCGCGGCATACTCCGGCATCCGAGACCGGGCCAGGCTCGGCATTGACGATGTCCGGGCAGCACGGTCAACGGCACGCGCCAACGCGCGGTAGGGCACGCGACAGGTTTGGATGCGTGGTCGTTGAAAGTGGACGCTCTCTCTCGCGCACGGTGGCTTATGTAGAATCTGCGGCATGGCTGTCTTCCAGCTCACCAAATCATCGATCGAACCACTCCCGGAAACCTCGTTCATTCGGCACGGCATTCGCGAGCGGACGGACTTGCAGCGCCTGCTCAAGGCGAATGTCTCGGTCGTCGCTCCAAAGGTCCTGATCATCGCCGAGGAATTCGGCGAATGGGAAGATTCCAAGCGGCGCATCGATCTGCTTGGGGTTGATCGCGATGCTAAGCTTGTGGTCATCGAGCTCAAGCGTGACGATGAAGGCGGCCACATGGAGCTTCAGGCCATCCGTTACGCAGCGATGGTCTCGACGATGGGCTTCGACCATGCTGCTCGGCTCTATCAGAGCCTGCTTGACAAGCGGAGCGAACAGGCTGACGCGAGACAGAAGCTGCTGGAGTTCCTCGAATGGGATCAACCAGGAGATGGCGTCTTCGCACAAGAGGTGCGAATCGTGCTGGTCGCCGCGGATTTCTCCAAGGAACTGACCACATCAGCGCTGTGGCTATGCAACGAGTACGAGCTCGACATCCGCTGCGTGCGGATGAAGCCGTACGCGCTGGATTCCCAGGTCATCGTCGATGTTCAACAGATTGTCCCGCTGCCTGAGGCCGAGGCGTACCAGGTGCGATTGCGCGAGCAAGCGATTGCCCGTCGTGAGTCGATTCGGCAATCTGGAGCACCGACCGGGTATTGGTTCGTCAACGTTGGGGACGACGCGAACTCGGATCGATCGTGGGATGACCGCAAGCGGTATGGCTTCATGTCGGCAGGAGGCGGTCCTGAGTGGATCGACGCCATGCGGAAACTCAAGCCCGGTGATCAGTTCTTCGCCTATGCCGTTGGAGCCGGGTACGTCGGGTACGGTTCCGTCACGACCGAAGCAGTGCCGTTCGCCGAATTCCGGTTGCCGGGCAACGGCAAGAAATTGGTCGAAATGGAGCTAACGGTCCGGCCCCACGCTGAGAATCTGAAAGATCCAACTCGGTGCGATTGGTGTGTTGCGGTGAAGTGGTTTAAGACGCTCGATCGTGACAAAGGCATGCTCCGGCATCACGCCCACCGGGGAACTGTGTGCCAAATCCGCCGCAAGAACGTTGTCGATGATCTGCTGCAGAGCTTTGGCACCGAGCCATCGAGCCGCGCCACATCCTGATTCATCGCGGTGGATGGTCCCTGTTCACGTCGGTAATGATTGCGGAAGCATTGTTTTGTCAAATCAGTTGTTAAACGTCTTAGAGCAATTCGAGACGAGCGAAGCGCCACTGGGTGAGAGCGACGTTGTGTCTGCGCTGAATAGGGCCGCCAAGCAAATCGAGCAGACCGGCCAGGAATTGCCCTTCGAGGTTCGCGCCGAGCAAATGGCTTTCAACTTCAGTGAGCGGAAGGCTACCGGCCCGAACGATCGACCGACGCATTTCGGACCAATGATGTCTTGGCGGAACGAGGATGGTTCAACGGTTGAGTCGCCAAGCATCAAGGCCATCACACCAGAGCATCTTCAATACTGGTCGGACCGCGCTATCGCGGCCAAACACCCCGTGCTCCGCGCCAGATACGCAGGCCTGATCTGGGATCTCACCAATGCGGCAACGGGCAGGTCACCGGATGTGGCCTTCGCGCGTGTGTACATCGATGCGGTCATCGCTATCGCTACCAAACGCTTGCATCGATATACCACAGAGATGTTTCGTAAGATCGAACACGCGCTCGCTGTTGCGATCTCCATCAGTGACGCAGATCGAATAGAGCGCGTACGCGATGCATTGATTCAGCTCGAAGGCGCCGTCGCCGAGGACGACAAGCCTGGGCTGTGGGGTCAGGTGTTCGACTTGTTGTTGGAGAACAAGAAGGTCTCGCTTTCAGCAGACGCGAAGGATCGGATTATCCAGGACATGGAGGACCGGCTCGAGCGCCTCTCAAACCCGTCTACGGGATCATCCGTCAACCCGTGGGCATCCGAGGCCGCCGCTCAGCGCCTGGCGCGGCGCCATCAAGCTTTGAACGAGCAAGCAGATGTGCGGAGAGTGCTCCTCAAAGTCGGGCGCGCGTTCGATCATCTCGTCCAACAGGCCGACCCGATGTTGGC
>JAKEEP010000120.1 GCA_022616475.1 Phycisphaerales bacterium
ATCCGCCCAGCCAGAAGCCCGGCTCATTCAGCATCGATCAGGCACTGGAGGCGCTGCAGAAGGGTGCGCAAAGCGGCAACTAGGCTCGCAAGATGGACACGAAGCACATGCGAGAAACAATTATGACAACTGCGTGCAGAATTCCCCGGAGTTTCCCTTCATGCCTATCCACAGCCGCGTTGCGATCTCCGTTCAAACGGCATTTCACATGATGCACCGGGCTGCCACGATCGCCGCGTTGGCAGCCGTGTGGCTGTCGGTAGGCTGTTCATCGCCGCCGGCGATGGTATCGACGCCGAATCTCTTCTCCGATTCCACCGTCAATCCCTATGAATCAGTCCCCACGGAACTGCAAGGGAACTCGGCCACAGTGGTGTACGCGACCGATCGCCAGCCTGAGACGATCGAAGGGGTGTATAGCTACAGCGCCAAGCGTTCTCGCCAGGTGTCCTTCGGCTTGTGTACCGTGCGCATGGGCCAGCCGGAGACAACGTGGGATGAACTTGTCGCCGCCAGCCGCACGCGCAAGCGCAAGCAGCCGGTGCCCCTGATGCTGGCCAGCATCGAAGAGCGCGGCCACTGGTCGCCGTTCGGAGCGGCGGTCGAGATCGATGGAAGATGGATCGACAATCCGGAGGAGGCCGAGATCCGGGCCCAGGAAACGAGGAAGCTGCACGCCCTGCTCGCCGAGCGATTGGCGCTGACGCCGCGAAAGGAACTGTTCGTGTTCGTGCACGGCTATAACAATTCGTTCGAGTCTGGCGCGTTTCGCGTATCGCAGATGTGGCACTTCACCGGACGTGGCGGCGTGCCGGTGCTGTTCTCCTGGCCGGCCGGCAGTACGGGGCTGCTGCGGGGATACACGCGTGACCGTGAATCCGGCGAGTTCGCCAATCCGCATCTCAAACTTTTCCTTCGCGATCTCGCTTCCTGCCCGGAGGTCAAGAAGATTCACCTCATTGCTCACAGCCGCGGCACCGACATTCTCGCGACGGCCGTGCGAGAGCTGCACCTGGAATGTCGTGGCGCCAAGCAGGACACTCGCGCGGCACTCAAGCTTGGACAGATCGTACTCGCAGCGCCGGATATCGACTTGGACGTGTTCATCGAGAGGTTTGGCGCTGATCGAGTTGGCTTCGTCGCCGAACGGTTGACCATCTATTGCTCGCCCAATGACAAGGCGATCGGACTTTCCAATTGGCTCTTCGGTAGCGATCGACGCATCGGGCAACTGGCCTTCGGCGACCTCGGGTCTTCGTATGCCGTCGCCGTCAAGAAGCACCCGCTCATGAACGTCGTGGAAGTGCGGGCCAAAACCGATCGCAAGGGGCACGGCTACTTCCTGTCGAGCCCGGCTGCCCTCTCTGATCTCATCCTGGTGCTGCGCGATGATCGCCCGCCCGGCGCGGCGAACGGGCGACCTCTTTATGACGACCCCGAGGGCTTCTGGCAAGTCAAAGACGGGTATCCATCTCAAGTCGAAGCTGCTGCAAAGGCACCAATCGCTGCAAGTTCCATGAGTTCGCTGGATGGCCCCTGAACGATTTGCGTTAGCTACCCAAGTGCAAGGAATTTCAACGGAGGATGCATGACACAGGTTTGGATATTTTGGATATCCCCGCTCCTCCTGACCGTCACTGGCGCGGCGCTCGCACAAAGCGGATTGCAACACCAACCGGACATGGGCGTCATGTTGGGAGAATTCGAGACTGCAATCGCGGGTACGGAGTTCCGCCTCGACTTCGGCGCCATGCAGGACGAAGCGTCGGCGAGGCCGAGTGCCGCTCCGGCTGCCGACGCCGCGGAGCTGGCCAAGAAGCTCTCCAATCCCATTGCATCGCTCATCAGCGTGCCGTTTCAGTTCAACTTTGACCGCGGCTTCGGACCGGATGACGATGGCGAGCGCTACACGCTCAACATTCAACCGGTGATTCCCATCTCGCTGAATGAGCAGTGGAATGTCATTTCGCGTACGATCGTTCCCATCACTCATCAGGACGACTTGTTTCCCGGCGCGGGCGATCAAACCGGGCTGGGTGACATCGTGCAGAGCCTGTTCTTCTCGCCGAAGGAGCCGACCTCAGGTGGGCTGATCTGGGGCGCTGGTCCCGTGTTCCTGATTCCGAGCGCGACCGATGACTTGCTGGGAAGCGAGAAGTTCGGCATTGGGCCAACGGTCGTCTTGCTCAAGCAAGAAAAAGGTTGGACCTACGGCGCGCTCGCCAATCACATCTGGTCGGTCGCCGGCGATGGCGATCGTGCCGACGTCAACGCGACCTTCCTCCAGCCGTTTCTCAGTTACACGACCAGGGATGCTTGGACGTTCGCGCTCAACACTGAATCGACCTACGACTGGGAGGCCGAGGAGTGGTCCGTCCCCATCAACGCCGTCGTCTCCAAGCTGGTCACGCTCGGCGACCAGCCGATCCAGTTCTTCGCCGGTGTCCGCTACTGGGCTGATAGCCCCGACACCGGACCGGAGGGGTTCGGGTTTCGCGCCGGCTTCACGCTTCTGTTCTCGACGAACTGACGGGCAAATGAATCTCAACAAAGTCTACGAATCTCAAAAGGAGAAATATGAAAAGCTACTTCATCCCGCCCGATGCTCGGCACCATGCGATTGTGCCCGCCCCACCGTCTTTCTTCCTCCACTCTCAAGGATTGATCATGAAGAATTCGACATCCGTTTTCGTCGCCGTATTGCAGCAGGTCGCATTGCTGTTGTTTTTGGTTTCAATCGCTGGGTGCGGCTCAAAGAACAAGAGCTTTGAGGAGGGGATGAAGACTGGTTCCAATCTGCAGGAGCTCGCCAGAAAAATCGAGACCGGCGAGAAACAGATCGACACGTCAATGCGTGAGGGTGATGCGCTGGTGAACGCGCCCCAGGGCGATCCGCGCAAGCAGTTCGAGCAGTATCGCAAATCACTGCGGTCGCTGGAATCCACGGCAAGCGATGTCCGCGACATGGCGAACGACATGCAGAAGCGCAGCGAAGCGTATTTCGCGCAGTGGGAAAAGGATATGGCGGCAATCAAGAGCGAAGACATCAAGAACGTCAGCGCGCAGCGCCGCGCCGAGCGCGTTGACCAGTTCAACAAGTTGCAGGCGTCGTACGGGCAGGTGCGCGACGCGTTCAAGCCGTTCCTGACTGACCTTCAGAGCATCGAGCAAGCCCTGAGCGTCGAATTGACAGCGGGCAACCTGGAAGCGATGAAGCCGTTCGTGGCGAAGGCGAGGAACGATGCGGTGCCGCTGAACAAAGCGCTTGACGATCTGCGGCTGCAATTTCAGCAATTGGGCGTGCAGATGTCGCCTGTGACGAAGAAGTAAAACAGCGGTCTTTCGCCCAGCCACTTGAGCAGACCATTGGCGCGCTCGATGCGGCGGTGCGGGATACCCGCTTCAAACAAGGGAAAGGCGTCCGCGTCTTCTCCGAGCCCAACATGTTGGACGATTGGTGTAAGAAAAACGGGGTATCGCTTAGAACTTCATTCTCGGAATGAGATCGTGATGCTCGGGTGAGTCGTTGCCTTGCCCAGCGCTTGAGACCCTTGAGATTCCATCACGTCAGAGTGAGTACCAACCATGACGCACCATCGGTCAACCGGACGGCTTGCGACAGTCTCGGCGGCTCTGTTGGTCGCCGCGCACAGTTCGCCTGTGCTCGCACAGGCGGCCACCGGCGCAACGACACCACAGGGCGAAGCCAGCAAGGGCATCCTGCCGATTACAGACTACAGCGGCGACCTGTGGTCGCGTCCATTCTTGGCCGGCGATTTCGGTGCCGCTCGCACCGATCTCGCCAACCACGGCGTCCAGTTTCGCATCGACTGGGACCAATACGTGCAGGGCGTCGTGGATGGCGGACGCGACACCAGCACGCGCTATGGCGGGACGCTCGACTACCTGATCAATCTCGACCTAATGCGGATGGGGGTCATGGAGGGCGCGCTGGTCAAGTTCCGCGCCGAATCGCGCTATGGCCACTCAGTCAACGGCATCGCTGGGCCGATCCTGCCGGTCAATACCGATGCCTTCTTCCCGCTCACGGACGAGCTCGACGAAGACATCGCATTCACCATCATCGATCTCAACTACACGCAATTCCTTTCCCCGAAACTCGCGGTCCTCCTTGGTAAGACGAACACGCTCGATGGCGATCTCAACGAGTTCGCTTCCGGCCGCGGCACCGCGCAGTTCATGAATGCGAACTTCATTTTCAATCCGGTGCTGGCGCTGCGCCTGCCATATAGCACGCTCGTCGCCGGAGTCGTCTGGATGCCCGTACGGGAGAAAGATCGCACCATCACCATCATCAACACCGTGATGAACACTGGCGATTCATCCACCACGACTGGCTTCGATGACTTCGGTGAGGGCACATCGTGGAACATCGAAGCCGACTTCCAGTACCGGCTCGGCCACCTTCCGGGGGGACAGAACGTCGGTTTCCTCTACTCATTCGATCAGGACTTCACGCAGTTCACCGGTGAGTTCGTGTTCGTCCCGGGCGAAGGGATTGTGATCCCCAACCAAACCGACACGTGGGCGGTGTATTGGAGCGGCTGGCAATACCTCTGCGTTGAAGACGAGGTTGATGCGCCCATCGATCTTACCAATGGCAAACCCGATCATCAGGGCGTTGGCTTGTTCGCCCGCGCGGGCTTCGCCGACAAGGACACCAATCCCGTCGAGTGGGCAGTCAGCGGCGGAGTCGGCGGCCGCGGCCTGTTCCCCTCGCGCGACAACGACACCTACGGCGCGGGCTACTTCTACGAGAGTCTGCTGACCAACCGGCTCACCGGCATCCTGGGGCTGAAGGACCGCAACCACGGCTTCGAAGCCTTCTACAACATCGCCATCACGCCAGCGGCTCAGTTGACCCTTGATGCACAGGTGGTCGAGGATGCGTTTCCCGGCACGGATACTTCCGTGATCCTCGGCGCCAGGCTTTTCCTGACGTTCTGACAGTTGCGCGAATGATCATTTCGTCCGATAACTGTCCGATAACTGCGGTTTCGCCATCTGCATAGAAAGGAACCACAGATTCGGTCGACTGCCCCACCCTAACAGATTCGGCATGTCAGGGTCGCGCGCTATGACACGCAGAAAACCTCGTGTTTTTCAGCGTTTTCTCGCTATCGCCAGCTGCCAGCCCCTGACAAAACAGACATCAACATCTCCTCGCCAGCTTAGGATGTTGGGGTCGTTCACTCCAGAGATAGAGGTGCGTATCCGGGGCTGGGCCGCGGCCGGGTACTGGTAGTGTTTGAATTCGGTGGCACGGGCATTCTGCCCGCGCAAACTCTGAACGGGGCTGGAAGCCCATTCCACTTTCAGACTGCACCAGTACCCGCGGTCGTCACGGCGGCGGAGCCTTCTCCGGCAAAGACCCATCCAAGGTCGACCGCTCCGCCGCCTACATGGCCCGCTACATCGCCAAGAACATCGTCGCCGCCGACCTCGCCGACTGCTGCGAAGTCCAGCTCAGCTACGCCATCGGCGTCGCCGAGCCCACCTCCGTCCACATCAACTGCCAAGGCACCGCCAAGATCGATGAAGAACTCATCTCCCAACTCGTCCGCCAACACTTCAAACTCACCCCCCGCGGCATCATCGAATCCCTCGACCTCCTCAAACCCATCTACTCCCCAACAGCAACCCACGGCCATTTTGGCCGGACGCCTGGGACGATCGAGGTTGAATGCGAGGAGAACGGCCGCAAGGTCCGCCGAAGCTTCAACACTTTCACCTGGGAAAGGACCGATAAGGCCAGCGCGCTTAAAGCAGCCGCGGAGAAAATTGCGGGGGCCATCGCGTGAAAACCGCAATATCGAAGAATTCGCTAACTCAGATGGCTTTGCCACCAATCGACATCAGG
>JAKEEP010000121.1 GCA_022616475.1 Phycisphaerales bacterium
GCCTCCGAACATCGGGCGCCTCCGAACATCGGGCGCCTCCGAACATCGGGCGCCTCCGAACATCGGGCGCCTCCGAACATCGGGCGCCTCCGAACATCGGGGCGCCTGTGAAATGCTATGGGAAACGACCGCGTTCCGAAGGTTCTTGACATTGTTGCTATTTTGTTTAAAAATGTGTACATGAGCAGACCCATAAGCTCCGAAAGTGCATTTCGAGCCATTGCGCATCCGACGCGGCGACGTGTCCTCGATCTGCTGCGTCAATCTGACCGGTCCGCCGGTGAACTCGTCGAGCAGGGACGAATCACCAAGCCGAATCTCTCGGTTCACTTGCGCGTGTTGCGCGAAGCCGGTTTGGTGGCCTATAGACGCCGCGGCGTCTCACTGAACTACAGACTGAACTCGGCGGCGCTCGCGTCGGTCGTCAACTGGATCCGGAATTTTCGTCATCACGGGCGCGACTGACCAGACAAATTGACCCGTCCCACGGCAGGCTCACACCACCATCGCTTCATCAGGCTTCACTTCAACAATCGGCTCCGCCCAAGGCCGAACCCCAAGCGCGGCCGCGTATCGACCAAGAGCCATGAGAGGGAAGTACAGTCGATACAGGTGATATCGCAGGTAAAACACGCGCGGGAAGCCGGTGCCGGTGAATTCGAATTCAGCCCACGAGCCGGCCGGATCGCCATCGGGATTGACCAGCGCGTCGGCGGCCTGGGCATCGGTCAATTGCGTCGATGCCAGCCACTGAATCGCTCGCTGCAAATCCGCATCGTGGGGTCCATAGATTTCCTGGAGGATCATCGCCGCCCATGCCGTTTGAGAGGCGGTGGATGTTCCCTGCCCCTTGAGCGATTCATTCTCGTAACTGTTGGCCGACTCGCCGAACGAGCCGTCAGGCTTCTGAATCGACTTGATCCATCGGCCGGCGCGTTGAATCCATTCTTGCAAGGGGTCTTCGCCGCAACGGATCGGACCAATCACCGCCTGCCAGGTGCCGTAGATGTAGTTGACGCCCCAGCGGCCGAACCAGCAGCCACCCGCCAATCGAGCGGCATCGGTCAGTCCGTTTGCCTTGGCGCTGTGGCCGTTCAACGGCGCGGCGGTCACGTCCCCAGCATGACCGTTGTGCCGAAGATCAACATGCGGCTGAGCACACTCCCCATTGAGGCGCGGCGACTCCTCTGATAACACCTCACCCGCCAGCGGAACAACAACCTGCTTCGACTTGATGTACTCAATGGCCTTCCGAACGGCCGGATGACTGTTGGCGAATCCGTGCCAGCTCAGGCACTCCAGAACGCGCCCGGTGATGTCAGGGCACGAGGGATCCTGCATGGCGTTGTGGTCAGCGAACGGGATGTATTCCAGATACTGGCGGTGCGTGGTCTTGTCGAAGGCCGCCCAGCCGCCATCATCGTTCTGCATGGCCAGCAGCCAATTGACGCCGCGGTGTGCCGCTTCAATGTTCTCGCGCCCGCCCGCGCGCTTGAGCGCCATCGCCACCATCGCCGTGTCATCGCAATCCGGATACCACGCGTTGTTGTATTCGAAGAACCAGCAACCCTGCGGCGCTTCCCGGCGCTTTCGAAACCGGCCATACGTCGGTTTGAGCACCAGTCGCCCACCGTGCAGATTCTGAACCCAGTCACCGCCGTGCTTGCATTCCTTCTCGCGCAGCCACGACGCGGCGTTATTCACCGCGGCATCCTGCGCGGTCATCCCGCAATCGGTTAACGCGTACAGCGCGATGCCCGTATCCCAAACCGGACTGAAGCACGGTTGAATGCGGATTGAGTCAGTTCGCTCATCGTTGATGAACAGCGCATCCAGTTCGCGCTCCGCGCGCTGAATCACTGGATGATCTCGCTCGTAGCCCAAAGCGTGCAGCGCGATCTGCAAATACACCATGGGCGGAAAAATCGCCCCCAGACCATCGGTGCACTTGGCCCCGTCCTGGCCGGCACGCTCGAGAATCCACCGCTCGGCCTGTCGAATCGCCAGCCGGCGAACCGGCGTATCGCCGAAAAAATGCAGCAGCTTCAGGAGTCGATCAATCGTAATGAAGAACGACGACCACCTCGGCGGAGCGCCGGCCTTGTTCTTCATCGTGTCGCGCGCTTTCTCATCAACGAACAACTCGCCTATCCCCAGCTCGATCGGAATCTCGCGCTGCGGCCGCCGCGTGACCACCACCGAGAGCGGCAAAATCATCGTGCGCGTCCACGCGCTGACCTTGCTCATGTGGAAGACAAACCAGCGGGGCAGGTAAACCAGCTCGGGCGGGATCGCCGGCACCGCATCCCACGAGATTTGCCCCAGGCACGCCAGATAGAAGTTTGTGAAGCTCGTGCAATGCTCGGCCCCGCCTTGCTCCCGGATCAGCTCCCTGGCTTGAATCATGTGTGGCGCTTGTGGGTCGTCTCCCACCAGCTTCAAAGCGAAGTACGCCTTGACTGTCGCGCTCAGATCGACGCTCGAGCCTGGAAACTGGCCCCAGCCCCCATCAGGCCGTTGAAGACTTCGCAAATATCGGCCTATCTTGCCCAGACTAACCCATCCATCCGAGCCGTTGGCCATGGGCTGGCGTTCCTGGCCCAGGATGAACTTCATCAATATGTACTCGCTCTCCAGGATCGAATCCCCCTGAAGCTCGCCGCACCAGTGGCCGTCAGCCTTCTGAATCTTCAAAAGCGCTTCGATAGCCCGGCCGCATACCGCCGCCAGACGCTGCGGCCCAGAAATTGATGACGCTTCACGCAAGGTCTATCCCCATCGGCGACAATTGGATTGCAATTGTAACCGTTCACAAACATTTTGACGCCAATTCGGGTGACACGCAAGCCCGCCGGGCCAATCCGCATCTGCTTGGATCACTCAAATCGTTCAGGCGAGCGCGCCAAGGGGATTCGAACAGCGCACAGGCGGTTCGACCGGCTACGATTTCACAACATGTCGCCCACGCAGCCGGCTGGCACCAATCTGAGAGTTCCTACCGCCGCCAGCGCGATTAGCGGCCACTTCGACACCCGCACCGCCGCCACCGAAGTGGCCGATGCCTTGTTCGAGGAGCTTGGGTCGCCGGCGCCTTCTCGTGGAATGTGCGACCTATTGGTCGTTTTCGGCAGCTTTCACCATCGAGCCGCCTTCACCGAGGCCGCCGACATCATGCGCAAGACCATTTCGCCCAGCGCCATGATTGGTGTGACCGCTGAATCGGTTCTGGGAAGCGATCGCGAGCTCGAAGGCGTCGCGGGGCTCTCGGCCATCGCGTTTCGCCTGCCGGCCGTGAGCGTTCATCCGTGGCACTCGACGCCCGAGGATCCGATTCCGCTGCGCGAGCCCGAGAAAATACGCCAGCGAATCGGATTGGACAAAGATCCCTCCAGTTTTCGCGCCGCGATCATGCTCGCCGATCCGTTCACAACGCCCATCACCCGATTGCTGCCCGCCCTGACCAACTGCCGCAAAGACCAACCGGCTCTTGATGTTGGAGTTGCCCGCCCCAGAGGGCTATCGCACGCAACACTCAGCACCCAGCACTCAGAACTCCCTGTCATTGTTATCGGCGGCATGGCCTCCGGCGCCAGCCAGCCCGGCTTCAACGTCCTCGTGTTGAACGATCGCGTGCTCACCGCCGGCGCCGTCGGCGTCAGCCTCTCGGGCAATCTCGACATCGATTTCATCCTCAGCCAGGGGTGCAAGCCCGTCGGCAAGCCGGTCGTCATCACCAAATCGAAAGACAACATCATCCTCGAGCTTGGCGGACGCAAAGCGCTTGAAGTTCTGCAGGAAATCGCCCAATCGCTTCCCGATGCCGACCGCGAGCTCCTCTCCAAGGGACTCCTCGTGGGCACCGTGATCAACGAATACAAGGATCATTTCGGCCGCGGCGACTTCCTCGTCCGCAACGTCATGGGCCTCGATCAGAAACACGGCGGCATCGCCGTAGGCGAAATGTGCCGCGTCGGCCAGACGATCCAGTTCCACGCCCGTGATGCCGCGACCGCCGCCGAGGATCTTCAACTCCTCCTCGACTCACAAGTGATGAGCTCAGCGCCACCCTTCGGCGCACTCTTGTTTTCGTGCAACGGCCGTGGCCAGAGACTCTTCGGCCAGCCCAATCACGACATCAACATCATCCGCGAACGCCTCGGCGACATCCCCCTCGCCGGCTTCTTCGCCGCCGGCGAAATCGGCCCCATCGGAACCCGC
>JAKEEP010000122.1 GCA_022616475.1 Phycisphaerales bacterium
AGTCCAGTACGGCCCACTCTCGTAAGTGATGCTGAATGCGGCATTTACGCTGTCCGGCCGACATCGCGCCTCCAGGCGGCGATGACGCCGGGAACATCGCGCTTGGTCACGGAAGCGCGCCTGCAAATCAAATCTCTGTGGAGCATCGGTTCGCCATGACGCAATCGACCCATCCATAGCGGCATTGAGGGCGACCAAGCCATGCGCCTTCTATGGGCACGGCCCCCATGCCGCAATCACCGACAGCAGATCACTGACATTCACCAGGCCATCGCCGTTGAGGTCAGCCGAGCAGCTTCCGCAAGCGCCCCATGCCGCGATCACCGCCAGCAGATCTATGACGTTGACCGCGCCATCGCCGCCTACCGGCTCGATATCACCCACGCAGAGCAGCGCGCCGGGCTCGCCCAGGATGCGGAATGACGTGTTGTACAAGTCCCTGGGATCGCCGCCATAGCTTGGATTGATCGCCAGCAGTGGCGAGGTGAATGCGAAGAAACCAGGCGCAGGGAACATGGTGCAGCGCCATGTGAACGGCGCCCCCAAACCATCGAGGTTGTTGATGCCGTTGCTGGCATGCGTCATCCATCCGAAGGTCGACGGCGTGGCGCCGCCGGTGCTGTTGATTCCGTGGACCGTCAGCCAGTAATCGCCCGGAGGCAGCTCGATCTCCAATTCATCAATTAAGTGGAGGTAGAGGCCGTTGCCTGGAACGTTCTCGTCATCTTGCGGCGCAGCAAGGACGACCGAACCCAAAGCAACTTGATCGCCATCGGCTGGCGCGGCCATACCGGATCGGCTCCAGATGATGTACCCAAGATCTTCGATCAGCGAGGTGGCGGGCGTGAATCCGGTTGCCTCGATGCGCATGATGTGCCATCCGGCGCCATCGATGCCCTGCGGCAGGGTGAACGCCTGCGCGAGCCACAACTGTGGACTCGCTGCGCTGGCATAACCAGAAGACAAACCCGCGTAAACGGACGCTTCTCCCAGCAACACGGGCCGTGGCGGACCGGTGTAGAACAATGTCCGCATCGGTCTGAACTCCACATGAAGCATGCCCGGGCCGGAGCCGCCCGCATATCCGCCTACGCGTATGAGGTACGAACGCGAATCGCGGACGTGAACGGCGACCATCGAAGGACCGCCCACGCCACACGCGTCGTCATCGCATCCGATCAATCCACCGCCATTCAGAACATCCTGGCAGTCATACTCGCTGTCGTCCACGTCGTAGATGGAGACTGTCGAGTCGTACATTGTGCCCGGATCGCACGTGTGCACCGTCAACAAGCCGTCAGCCGGCGCCTCCAGCAGATACCACACGTCTTTGCCCGGTAAGCCGCAGGCCTCATCGCTCGGCATGCCGTCGGTATTCGCCAAGGTCGTGTCGTAGGCGACGATATCGCCCACATCCACCGCCGCCGGCGAGTCGCAGCAGTCGTTGGCCGGACCAGCCAAGGCACACACGTACAGCGGTTTGGTCGGCTCGATGGTGACCTCCAGCGCATCGATGTCGTCTTCCAGTTCGAATAGTTCGTCGAACAGCGGCATCGATACGCCGGTGAGAGCCGACCAGTAGATCACGCGCGAGTTGAGCCCGCCGGATTCAACTTCGCCGGTGGTCGGATCGTCTGGCGCCACCACAAATAGGAGTCCGAACACGCGCGACCCGGCGCCTGGGAATTCCTCCACCCACGCGAACGCGAAATCGCGAATGTCCACGCCATACGGCAGTCCCAGATGGATCGATGGATCGATTACGGGAATGGGTCCGCCGGTCGACTGTTGGAAAATGATTCCGGCGGCCGTCGCGCCTCCGCTTGCGGGGAGGATGCTGAACGCCTCATGGTCGGCGCTGAAATACTCGAAGCTGCAGGCGCAGCCTTCGTACCGCACGTTGAGCGCATCCACATCGTCATCGTCGTCCTGCGGAACAGGCGCGACGACATCGGGGGGAGCCTCGTCCAGCGCTGGATGAACATTCAACTCATCGGCCACGCGGTAGACCAGCGGCATCAACCCATCAGGCAGCGATGCGAGCGTAACGCCAAGCACTTCATCATCGCGATCAAGGGCTCCGTAGGTGGCGCTCTCGCTGGACACCGATGCCACCGGCGCCGAGCAGCCGTCAACCGTCACCGCGGTGTACGGCGATTCCTCATCGTCATCGAACGAGATGATGAGGTTTTCGGCCGGCCGCACGCACACGGAAGGGAATTGTGGGATGGGCGCCAGCAGCGCGCCGTTGGCGTGTTGCGGAAGATTCGCCAGGAACTCCCAAAGCGGGAAATCCAGTGAAGCCTGACCGTCAAGGTCAAAGAAACTCGTGGCAACACCACCGATGAACGCGCCAGAGCATGTCGGCGCGCCAAGGAATCCTGGCACCACGGGCGCTGGGTCGAACACACCTGCGCCCAACAGGTCTAGATCATTAATATCTCCGTCTGTGTCTGGCGCTGATGTGAGCCAGGCGTACATGTCGCCGGGGTCAAACTCCGGACTGCCATCCGCGGTCGGATCGCTCGGTTCCGACGCCGACCCGATGTCCAGCGAGAACAGCGGCTGCATCGAACCCTGGCAGGTCAACGGATCATCCGGGACCTGCACGTTGATCGAAAGGGTCATTTCGTACTTGAAGCCACAGAACTCCATGTCACGCTCGTGGCAGATGTCATATTTCGGCTCGCGCTGGATGACCGCCCACGTTCCACCGGCCATCGTGACGCCAACGGCCGAGCCGACGCTCGAGTCGATCGATCCTTCCCATTGCCGGGCCTTGGACCCAGGCACGTAGGGCAGGTCGAGATCGCCCAGCGGCAGAAGGGTTGTGCCGGCGACATCGACCGATGTGGCCGGGAGGCCCACGACCGTCCAATCGTCGGTGCCGCTCTCGGGGTCATGCGAGCCGAAGGAGAACCCGTGCCCTCGGTAAAAGATCGTCGCCGGCGCGCCGTCCGGTGCACCCGCGATCGACAGCGCCAGCAACGCGAAATCCACATCACCGATCGCCCACGTGTGGTAGGCCGGAGGCGGCGGGCAAAAACACCCTGGGCCGTTGGGCACACAGCATCGGTGCTTTACATACGAGTAGCCCTGAGCGTGAACCCGAATCAGACCGGTGCCCACCCCCCTCAATCCGACCAGCGCCCAGCTGCGCGCCTTGCACCCGCACCACGAAGTCAGGCTGATCTTGGTTAGCGAATGCACCAGATAGGTAACATCGTCGCCGTCCATACCGGGCACGAGAACCGCCAAGTCACTGTCCAACGGCCCGCTCACACCGGTGCAGCTTGCATAGGTCGTGGCTTGCAAATCGACCACCGATGCATCGGCATCGAACTCCCAAGTTTGTCCGACGGCGGCATAGCTCATCGCCGCCATCGCGATGATCGCGATCACGATGGACATAGTTCGACAAGGCTTCAGATTCATGGCTCGTCTCCGAAAAATGGCGCTGGTCGGCAGGCCCCATCTGGGGTCCGGCGCATGCCGGACTCGGCCGCCTTGTCCGCACCGCGTCTTTCGCATCGCGCAGGCGCAACAAAATGCCGATGACTCTGTCTTCCCTGCCAATGGATTTAGTGTGCCGCCGCTCGACTGCGCTTCGGGCAACGCCACGCGCCGCCAACAGATCATCCACGTTCAAGCCCGAATGAAAACCGGGCGGGGGTCAAAACGGCCTGAACCAAACCGGCTGCGGCATACGCTTTGGTTTTCGTGGCTTGGGGAGACGCTTGACGTTGGACAGGTGCCATTCGTAGCCGGCATGGTTGCGCTGGCATTTGGTGATGATGGCGGTGCCGACGATCACGCCGGTGGGCAATTCCCTCTCCCCCTGGGAGAGGGGTAGGGTGAGGGCGTCGCCGTTCTGACCATTGGCAACTGACACCTGACCCCTTTTCTTGCTGGCATAAATGTAGAAGGTCTCGCCGATCAGGCGCGTCCGGCGCGATCGATACTCGATGGTCTTGACGCCCCGAAGGATCAACTCAGCGTAGGGTTGTCGGATGGACAAGGCACGCATGCGCCACGCAATCGACGGATTTGACCGCACGGTTGAATCCGATCTGATACAGTGCGGCACCGGGCGATCTCAAGCGGGGAGTTGAACGTGAAGGGTTGCGGCTGCCTTATTGTGCTGGTGACAGGGGTGCTTGGCCTCTTCTTCTGGCCGCTCTGGCTTGTGACGGTTGTCGGCGCGATCTTCATGCTCATGGGCGGGCAGCGTACCGTCATCGTGAAAGTTGACCCGCCCACGGGCATCGCGCAGAGCGCTAGAAGATCTTCCTAGCCGATCTTGCGGATGGCCTCTCCGGGATCAAAGCCGCAGGCCCGGCACCATGCCGCAAACTCGACAGGATCAATCCGTCGGTCGCCGATTTCGGAGCGGTGAACCATCGTATTGTGCATTCTGAGCTGTTTTGCAAGGTCGCGCTGGGTCATCCCAGCCTGCGCCCGCATTTCTTGAAGCATGCTGCACATTCTTTTGTACTGCAACTTGTGCTGAGGCCTTGCTGGCATTCCAGCAGCACGCTAAGCTGGGCGGACTCTGCTGCTCGTTTAGCAGCAAGCCGCCTTGTTCTATTTCCATCGAGCGCGCCATGAGCTTCACGACCGATCCCTTTGCGTTTGAAACGAGCCGTGAAGGTCGGGCGATTCGCTGCATTTGCCGCCGCAACGGCCGGGAAGCATCGGTTCAAGTCAAGTGCGATGACCCGGCGTCGATTCGCGATGCGCAGGTGAAGAAACTTGCACGAAGTTGGTGGTTGGCGGCACATCGCAGGTCATTTTTTGGTTCGGCTCACGTATCTACCCGTAGCTGATTTCCGGAGGGAGGCGCGTATCCATGTTGGATTGGGCGCTGACCCTTCCATGCCTCTCAAGAAAGGAACAGCATGAAAAGCAGACCGATCTACTGTCAGTTCCACCCGATGTTGCGGTTAGCGAACGTGGTGTTCTTGACGTTTCTGCTGGCGAACCTGGTGATGCC
>JAKEEP010000123.1 GCA_022616475.1 Phycisphaerales bacterium
CGACACCGTGAATCCGTTGGCGCGAACTGATCCCAAGAGTGCGATTGCCGGCATGCCGATCATCAACGCCGACAAGGCCCGTACCGTCGTCGTCATCAAGCGCAGCCTGAGCCCAGGCTTCGCGGGCATCCCCAACCCGCTCTTCTCGGCTCCCAACACGCTGATGTATTTCTCCGATGGCAAGAAAGCCGTCATCGACCTGATCGCCGCGATGAAAGCGGCGTGAATCCACATCGAGGGCCAGTCACTTCAGTGACGATCGCGCCCAACCATTCTGCCTGCATACGATGAACCCTTCGATCATGCGCGATTTCTACGATGTCATCGTCATCGGCGGCGGCCACGCGGGAACAGAAGCCGCGTGGGCTGCAGCCTCAGTGTTGAGTGGCATAGGCGTCTCGCCTGTGCACGGCCGGGACGGCCGTGCCACTGTCGCGCTGATCACCATGGACCCGTCGAAGATCGGCACGATGTCCTGCAACCCCGCGATCGGCGGACTCGCCAAGGGCCAGATGGTGCGTGAGATTGATGCCCTCGGCGGCCTCATGGGTCTCGCCGCCGACGCCACCGGCATCATGTTCAAGATGCTCAACACCTCCAAGGGCGCGGCCGTGCACGGCCCCCGTGCTCAATGCGACAAGTACGCCTACGCCGCCGAAGTTCAGCGCCTGATCTCCACCCGATCCAGCATTGATGTGATCGCTGGCACCGTCGATGACATCATCGTCGAAAACGCTCAAGTCATCGGCGTCGTCATCCCCGCCGGCAGCGACATCGTCCACGCAGATCGATCGCAAATCGATCGCAACCTGGCCATCACCGATCGCGCCAAACCCATCTACCCCTCGATTCCATTGCTGCCTGGTTCGGGAGGACTGATCCGCGCGAGAGCCGTCGTCCTCACCACCGGCACGTTCATGCGCGCCCTCATGCACACCGGCGAGAAGAAGACCGAAGGCGGCCGGATCAACGAAGGCTCCGCCGTCGGCATCTCCGCCACGCTCCGCAAACTCGGCCTCGAGCTCGGCCGCCTCAAGACCGGCACCCCCCCACGCCTCGCGCGCGAATCACTCGACTGGGAGAATCTCGACATCCAGATCGCCGACGACGAGCCCGCGCCGTTCAGTGACCTGACGCTATGCGGTGACCGTGTGCCTCCCGACGGGGCCGAGGACGGCCCGGCTCGCTGGATTCGCTCTCGAGCGAACTTCCCTGTTCTTCCACAATCCCATTGCCGCATCACGCACACCAATCAAGCCACGCACGATCTCATTCGCGCCAATCTTCATCGCGCACCGATGTACGCGGGTCAAATCAACGCCGAATGCGGCCCGCGCTACTGCCCTTCAATCGAAGACAAAGTTGTGCGCTTCGCCCAGCGAACCTCCCATCACGTCTTTCTCGAGCCCGAATCGCTCCACACCAACGAGATCTATTGCAACGGCATCTCCACTTCGCTCCCCACCGATGTGCAGGAGCAAATCGTTCATAACCTGCCCGGCTGTGAGCGCGCCGCCATCCTCAAATGGGGATACGCCGTTGAGTACGACATGGTTTGGCCCCACCAGATCGATTCCACCGGCATGACCAAGTCAATCCACGGACTCTTCCTTGCCGGCCAGATCAACGGCACCAGCGGCTACGAGGAAGCCGGGGGCCAAGGCCTCGTCGCCGGCCTGAATGCCGCGCTGCTTGCCTCTTCGCGCGACCTTGTTCGGCTCGGCCGCGATCAAGCCTACATCGGCGTGATGATGGACGACCTGGTCACCAAGACCCCGCGCGAGCCATATCGAATGTTCACCAGCCGCGCTGAGCATCGCTTGCTCCTGCGCGCTGAGAACTCCGATGAGCGCCTCACCCCGCTGGGTCGTGAACTCGGACTCGTAGACGACCATCGCTGGAGTGTCTATCACAATCGTCAGACTGAACTGAATGCCATCCGCGACCGCTTCGATCGCTTGTTCATGGAAGGCAAAACACTCCGCGAAATCGCCCGCCGCCCCGATGCCACCGTCGAACTCATCGCATCGCACCTCGACCGCGATTTTGACCCCAACCTCATCGACCGCGTGATGACCGAAGCCAAGTACGATGGCTACATCCTCCGTCAGAGAGCCGAGATCAAGCGCCAGTCGCACGCCGACTCGCAGCGCCTTCCCGAGTGGCTCGACTTTGAGCAAATTGACGGCCTCCGCGCGGAGGCGTCGGAAGCTCTCACCCGTTTTCGACCAGCGACCATGGGACAAGCCAGCCGCCTGGCCGGCATCACGCCGGCCGATCTCACACTCCTGGCCGTGATGATTAAGAGAAATTCACCGTTCAACAAGTCGACAACTCAACAAGAGGATGCGATCGCCTTTTGACTTGTTGACGTTTAGACTTGTTGACTTTGATGTCGCCGCTGTAGCTCAATGGCAGAGCACCTGATTTGTAATCTGGAGGTTGCGGGTTCGACTCCCGCCGGCGGCTTCGAGAGCCTTGAGTTCTTGCGGACAGATCGCAGCGCGTGACGTTCCAACGGGCGCGCATTCCAGAGTTTGAGAGAGCGTAGTTGCATGCGTCTGCGTCCCTCTAAACATAGGTTAAGGCATGAACACTCTTCCAATGCTCGCGGGCACGATCTCAGCCTTCGCCCTATCTTCGGTCGCGCAAGGTGTTCCCACAATCACGGCAATTGTGAACACAACCGACCCCTTCCTGGTCGCAAACGGCCTCCAATCGGCTGTCATCCAGATGACAGGCTTCCAACCTGGCGAGACTTACCAGGGCTATGCCGGCACCACGGGAAACCCCTGGACCGTCAGCACACACACCACCGCCACGCCTGACTTCAACGGCAGTGGCTTTTTCAACATCGCCACCATTGAAGATCCCTTAAATCCCGGCACCTTCCTTTTTGAAGACGGCTTCTATGCCTCTCCAACCAATAACGCCGACCTGAATGCCCTGACCGGCGGCGCAGCGCCGTTTGATTCCGGTCTGCTCGGCAGCAACAACCTTCAACCCAACGGAGCCCTCCTTGGCAACCCCGTTGACGGCGTTGACACCGACGATATCGGCGGCTTTGGACTGTACAGCGATGGCAGCAACGACTGGCACATCGTTCCCGCCGCTTGGATCACCCTCAACCCGCTGGGGATCGACCCGCCAGGCACAACGATCACCACGCTTCGCATCACGTGGTCAGCGAACGAGTACGCGACTGTGAGCTTCAGCCTGTTCATGAACACACCGCCGGCGACAGTCTTCACCGGAATCACGCTTCCGCCCGTTCCCGCCCCAGGCGTCCTGGCGCTGCTCGGCCTAGCCAGTCTGGTCACCGGCCGCCGTCGCAACTGCTAGTCGCTGACGATGTCCCCTCCATGGTCCTAATGCGATGCCGATGAAAACTCCTTCGATGGCAACTGACCCGACGACCCACCTGCCAAACGTCCAAGTCGCCGCGGCCTTCGCAAAGGGCATGCCTCTGATCGAGAATACGCACTTCAAGATCCATGCCGGCCGCCGCGACAAGCCAGGTCAGGCTGAATTGCATTCCAACGAGACCGACATTTTCCATGTGCTCGAAGGCGCCGCGACGTTCGTCACCGGCGGAACTATTGTGGACGCTAAGACGACAGCAATCGGCGAGATTCGCGGGCCATCCATCCGCGGCGGAACGACGCGCACGCTCAAGAAGGGCGACGTCATCATCGTCCCCGCTGGCACCGCGCACTGGTTCAAGGACATCGCCGCTGACAAGGCCATGCTGTACTACGTTGTCAAGGTCGCAACCGGAACCACACCCTGAGAGGCTTCGGGTGCCGGACCATAACTTGCTTCCACCGTCCTGCCGGATACAGTACCCGCTTTCGCGGTTCGGCCGAGTACCCAAGTGGACAAAGGGGCCTGACTGTAAATCAGGTGGCATAGCCTTCGAAGGTTCGAATCCTTCCTCGGCCACTTGAAAATCAGTGGTCAGTTATCAGTGGTCAGTAAAGACTTGCTCGAACTTCTCGCTGACATCCGACCTCTGACAACTTTTGCTCGGGGCGTAGCTCAGTTTGGTAGAGCGGTCGCCGCGGCGACAGGCCGCATGACGGTGACCAATGTGGAGGGAACAAGTTCATACGGGGCGTAGCTCAGCTTGGTAGAGCGCTTGGTTCGGGACCAAGAGGCCGCAGGTTCAAATCCTGTCGCCCCGACTCGATGTTTGGGTCTATGTGTTGAAGAGTGCCATCACTGGGTGAAGATTTCGACGACCGGCTTCGACGCGGAGACATTCCCAACAATGCCTCCGCCGTTAGCGTGAATTCGACAGTGTGAATGTCCGATAGTCTCGCTTATGGAGGTGATTCCCGCCAAAGCCCGACGCGGCCTTCATATTGCGATCACCTTGCTCTTCATGGTCAGCGGCGCCACGTCGCTGGTCTATGAGACAATCTGGGCACGCCAACTTCATCTTGTTTTCGGAACCAGCCAGCTCGCGATTTCCACGCTTCTTGCGGCGTTCATGGCCGGCCTGGCCCTCGGCGGGTGGCTCGGCGGGCGTTGGGCCCACACGATCAAAAGGCCCCTGCTGGCGTACGCGGCGCTGGAAGCCTTCATTGCCGCATATGCGATTGCCTTTCCTCTGTTCTTGCAAGCCGCTGAACCGCTCTACATCGGATTCTGGCGCGCCTTTGAGCCAAGCCCGCTGGTGTTTGGGGTATTTCAATTTGTACTCGTCGGATTATTGCTGCTTCCGCCAACGTGCTGCATGGGTGCGACGCTGCCGCTCTTGGCGACGCTCGCCGCCAGGTTCGACGATCGCACAGGGCGAACCATTGGTCGGCTGTATGGGGCCAACACCCTCGGCGCGGTGGCTGGAATCGCCATTTCAGGATTTGTGCTGCTACCGCAGCTCGGCTTGCGCGCCACGACGCTGTGCGCCGTCGCCGCCAACGC
Organism: Phycisphaerales bacterium; assembly: GCA_022616475.1. Taxonomy (GTDB): domain Bacteria; phylum Planctomycetota; class Phycisphaerae; order Phycisphaerales; family SM1A02; genus JAKEEP01. The sequence continues at coordinate 4,927 of JAKEEP010000123.1, forward strand.
GCTGCTCGCGCTGGCTGCGGCAAGCCTGACCAAAGCGATGTCTTGGGATCAGGTTCGAGCGGAGCAGAACCGAGAAGCGCCCAAGCCGCTCGACCGCGATGCGCCACCACTTGTAATACTTGCAATCCTTGCCGCTATCGCCGGATTCACCAGTCTCGTCTACGAGGTGGCGTGGTTCCGGCTGATGGCGCTCATGCTTGGAGGCAGCGCCTACGCGTTCTCAATCATGCTGCTTGCGTTCCTGTTGGGGATCGCATTGGGGGGGTGGGCCGGCGGCGGTTTGGCCGATCGCTCCTTCGCACGAGGCCGCATCACTCGAACGCTCGCGTGCCTAGCCCTGCTGGAAGCAGGAGTCGGTGTTGCCGCGTGGATGGCCATGTTCGCCTATGGCGAAATGCCCTTTGCCTACGTATCGCTGTATAACAGCCTCGCGGAGACTCCCACGCTGCTTTGGTTGGGGAGACTCTTTTTGGCGCTGGCCCTGATGCTGCCGCCCGCGCTGTTGATGGGCGCTGCCTTCCCGTGCCTGGTGCGAGCAGCCGCCGGACCCTCGCCTGTATCCAGAGCGGTCGGATTTGTCTATGCGGCCAATACCGCAGGAGCCGTGCTCGGCGCGTTCATTGGAGGATTCCTGCTTCTGCCGGCGCTTCATGTGCACGGAACGGTTCTGGCGGCGATTACGCTCAACATCGCGGCGTCCATCCTTGCATACGGGCCCGCGATCCTGGCCGACCATCAGCGCCGAACCGCGCGATTGGGGCGATGCATCGCTTCGGGCGCGGTTGCAATCGCGATCGTCCACGTCTTCAGCCCATCATGGAATCCCCTCCTGATGACCTGCGGCATCTATCAGGAGGTTGAGTTCCTGCCCGAACGCTCTCGCGCCGGCTTGCTCAGCCACACGCGATTGAGATCGACCCTGCTTTTCTATGACGAGGGCCTCTCGTCGGTGGTCACGGTTGGCCGCGACCCCTACCAGAGCAATATCTGGCTGGCCAACAACGGGAAGGTCGATGCCTCGATCAAGGTCGATCTTTGTACGCAAGTGATGCTTGGACATTTGCCGTTCATGTTCAGGACGGATGCACAGCGCGTTCTGGTCATCGGGCTCGCCAGCGGCATCAGCGCCGGCTGCGTGACATTGCACCAGCAGCCAAAGCAAATCGACATCGCCGAGATCGAGCCCGCCATCGTCACGGCGAGTCATTTCTTCGATGACTACAACTATCGCCCGCTGGATGATCCGCGGGTTTCGGTTGTTCTGAACGACGCTCGCAATCATCTGAATCTCGCAGCCGACGGAACCTACGACCTCGTCACATCGGAGCCGTCGAATCCCTGGCTGACGGGCGTCTCAAACCTGTTCACCCGCGAATTCTTCGAACTGGGCAAGCGCAAACTCGCGCCAAACGGCATCTGGGCTCAGTGGGTGCAATGCTACAGCCTCAGCCCCGACGACCTGCGCTCGCTGCTGGCGACCTTCGCAACCGTGTACGAGCACGTGCGATTGTTCTATTCCGATGACGGCAACTTGATTGTGCTGGGAAGCGGCGCTCCATTGCCGCTCGATGCTTCAGACACCGTTCGGATTTTCAGCGCCAACCACAAGCTCGACCAATCGCTGCGCTCCATCGATATCAACACGCCCGATGAGCTTCTGTCGTTTTACATCATGGACCGCCCGCAGCTCATGCAGTGGGCGGGCGACATCGACCTCAACACCGATGACAACATGCGGATCGAGTACTCGGCCCCACTCCAACTGCAGAGCGAGACCGCCAGCGAGAATTACCAGCTGCTGCTCAGCGCCGCCGATGTTCCGCTGGAGGCGGTCCACACGCTCGATCAGCTGGGCTCGCTCGGTAAGGCCTATCTGTTGCGGCGCGATCGTCGCCGAGCCGAGCTTGTCTGGCGTCAATTGCGAAGCCAGGACGCGAATCATCCCGCCGTGGCGCTGATGACCGTGCTCCTTCAGCAACTGAGCGCGGCCGAACAACGCAATGCGCCGCAATGACATCCGATGCGTGTGCCGTTCCGATGGCGACCTTGCCGCCTTGGTTCCGCAACATCGTGGCGAGCCTATCGCTCCAACTCCTGCCATGAAACAATCTTTGGCGCGGCCGCCAGCCCTGCGATAGCCACCATGAACGTCTCGTGCTCCTTGTCGCCGCTTGAAACAGCCAGC
>JAKEEP010000124.1 GCA_022616475.1 Phycisphaerales bacterium
ACGGCCGGGCCGGGCAGCCATGTGTGGTGTGTGGGCGGACGCTCGAGCATGGTCGGATTGCGCAACGAACGACGGTGTTCTGCGCCACGTGTCAGCGGCAATATGGGTAGGTGAGATGATGCGCCGGTGCATGGGGGCGTTGGTTGGTGGCTGGTGATTGGTTGTTGGTCGTTGGTGTTGCAAGGGATTAGTTTGGCGCTGGAATGCCAGAAGGGGATTAGTTTTCGCGCGCAGAACTTCCAGAAGGGGATTAGTTTTCGCGCGGGTAGCGGTTTGAGCGCCGCAGGCCGGGTGTTGAGCGCGGAGTAGTGAGCGCTGGGTGCTGAAGGGTGGGTGAGCGCGCAGTCATAGAGGCCCTTCTAATAAGGATGCGAGAGCGCGCAAACAGCGCCCTCCATATAGAGGGGCCGTGTGCGCGAGGCGCGCGCGCAGGGGAGGTCGTGTTTTAGGGAAAGGCCTATTTTTGCAGGGTGAAATAATCTAGAAAATGGAGATTGTTTTGTACCGCCCGTCTTGTGCCCACGGGGGCTCACGTTCTCTTGGTTCTGACTCGCAAGAGCACGGCATATCCGCCAACAGAGAGAACAAATAGCGCGCCGAACGCGACCACCACGGATGGCCCTGTGGGCAGATCAAGTTCGCCGCTCATCCAAAGGCCGACGACGCTGGCGATCAGCCCAAAGGCCCAACCGGCCAGAAGGCGGCTGCGCACTCGCTGAAAGTAGAGAAAGGCGCACGATGCCGGGATCACCAGGAAACTGAAGACGAGCAGAACGCCGGCAATGCGAACGGAACTGACAACAACCAGACCGAACGTGCCATAGAAGAGGAAGTCCCAAAGCAGGATGCGGATTGTCCACGGTTGCGACGCCGCCGATCCATCCGAGATGGATAGAAACGGCCGTCGAAAGACTATGTGGATGGCGCCGACGATCGCGTACAGGATCGTGGTGGCCATCACTTCGGGCCAATCCACAAACAGCAATCGCCCGGTCAGCATGCGCTCGACATGATCGCGCTCGATCGCAAGTTGAGAGAATACGAGAATCATGACGGCGGCACTGACGACATACACGATGCCGATGAGGGCTTCCTGCGGGACGCGCCGGTCGCGAAATCGTCCTAGCGCGAACGCCAGCGCTCCAATCAGCGTGAACGCCACTGCCAAGAGATACGCCATGTTGGACTCGGGCGCGAATCCCATGGCCATGCCGATGGTCAGACCGAGGGCGGCGATCTGCGCCAGCGCGAGGTCAACAAAAATGACCTCGCGCATCAAGACGTGGATGCCGAGATAACAGTGAATCCCCGCAAGCACCAGGCAAGCGATGGTGGGAACCAGAAGCAACTCAAGCACGGCGGCTCACTCCATTCCCTGGTGGTCTGAGTCCGTCTTTGACGTGTCACCTTCGGACTGGCCGCCTTGAGGCTGGGTCGCCGAAGGCTCAATGCCGACACTCTTGAACGCTTCGATGAGCGCTCCGATATTGTGCTCAAACAGCGCCTCATACGACTTTGCCTGGGGTGCTGCGTTGACGTCGGTCGGCAGGACGATCGCTTTTCCGCCGGCTCGATTGGCGACCGATTCTGCATCGGCCAGATTGTTGAAGGTCTCGACGATGACGATCTTCACGTGCTGGTCTTTCATCGTTTCGACGACTCGACTCAAATGTTGCGGTCCGGGCGATATTCCGGGCTTGGGTTCGATCTCCGCAGCCTTGACCAGTCCGAATCGCTCGAAGAAGTACGGCCAAACGCGATGGTATACGACTATCTTGGTTCCGGCGTATGGTTTCATCTGCATAACGAGGCGCTCGGTCAGTTCGCGGATTCGCCGGGCGAAATCGGAATAGTTGGCTTCGAAATCCTGCGCGTGTGCTGCATCCTTCCTCCTCAGCGCATCGGCGATGGTGCGCGCGATGATGATTCCGTTCAACGGGTCAAGCGCGTAATGCGGATTGCCATAGGCGTGGATGTCGCCCTGCGCGCGGGTCAGCTCGCCGCGCTGAGGAATCTCCAGGAGCGTGATCCCTTTGGATGCATCAACGTTGGAGTCATTGCCGGGATGAAGGCGTTGTTGTCGCGACCCTTTGACCAGTTCCGGCACCCACGGCTCGGTGTCGAGCCCCATATGCACAAACAGGTCGGCGCCCCGCAGCTTCATGACAAAGCTGGGCTTGGGGATGACGTTGTGCGGATTCTCCGGGCCGCGCATGATCGATTCAACCTGAACGTGATCGCCGCCGACCTGGCGGACAATGTCCGCGAGCGTGGGCGTGGTGGTGACGACCTTTAGCTGTGCCTGTGCACTCGAGTCGGCGAGCATGCACAGGATGGCGGCGTAAGCAGCAAGACATTTCATGGTGTGACTCCAATGTGGTTCTTCATGATTCACAATTCGTTTCAGCGATTGACCCAATATGGATGCGGCGGGTGGGAACCGATGGAAAACACCAGCCCGAAGAGGAAGTTGTCCTCGTTATCCCTGTCGCCGGCCATTTCAAACTCGCGATGCTGGTATTCGAAGCGAAGACGAAGAAACTCGCTGAGGTAATAGGTCACGTAGGGCGAGACGGCCCAGAGCGCATCGTCTGGCCCGAAGATCTCAGAGTTCGGGAACTGCGTGTAGTCGAACCGCACTCCCGTGTACCAATTCAGGTGGAACTGGTACTGCGCGAACGCATACATGCCGAAGCTGTCGTTTCGAAACGGCCCGAGGGCACTTTCCGCGATGTCGTTGCTGGCCCAGAAGAACTCGCTTTGAAACAGCAGACTTCGAAAGTCCGGAGCGTCCGGGTCCAAGCGCTTGTATGTGAGATCGAGTCCAAAGACGTTGGCATCGAAGTCGGAGGCAGCGGCGGTTCGAGCATAGAGATAACTACCGCCGAGCTCGAACGAACCTGTTTCGCCAACGTCGTCGAAGTACTTCAGGTGCGTGAGAAAGGCCGGATTGTCGGCGTTCGGCCCGCCGAGGATGGGCGACTCGGCTCCGCCATCGGCGTTGACGACTTCGACCGTGAATTCGAAGAAGTTCTCCCAGGGATTGGGGACCAGCCAGTTGGTTGATACACCCAACGTTGCCAGACCTTCGGGACCGAAGAAGGCTTGGACGGCGGGTGGCCGATCGATCTGCGGCAGATCGTGCGTATGCAGCAGGTTGTTGCGGCCGAAGGCGGCACGGAACTTGCCGGCTTTGAGTTGAAGATCGTATGGCAGAGTGTGGAAATTGATGTAGCCCTCTTCCAGCTCGAACGCGGTGTCGACCGTGATGCCGCCAGGCTCCTCCTCGATCTCTTCGGCGATCGCGATGATCAGCACACCATCGGCGAACGGTGCGATCGCCTCGCGGATATCAAGCTCCGCCTCGCGCAGGTTGAATCGATTGAGCGCCTTGTTGTCGCCATTGGTGGAGATGCTCGCACCC
>JAKEEP010000125.1 GCA_022616475.1 Phycisphaerales bacterium
GATCCCTCACCCCCTGGAAAACCGTTGGCAACACATACCTCTGGCCCTCATACACATGCACCGACCCCGTCACCAGCAACACCGCATTCGGCCCCGCACGCTGCACGTACTCCTCCATCCGCTCCAACATCGTGCACGGCAACAACCGCACCGGCGGATCGCCCAAGCCCGATGCGTCCGCATCAAACACAAACCACCACCACTCGCCATCGCTCTGCCGCTGCACTCGCCCTCGCCGATTCACAATGCTCTGGCCTTCCGCCTGCGCAGCGTCCGAATCCGATGCCGTCACCGTCCGCTCGCTGCCATCCGCGCGCACGCCCGAACTCCGCTTCATCGTCCCCGCCGCCTTCTCCAATGCCGCCGCAATGTCTTCCGCCGAATCTCCGCTCGCCCGCGCCTGAGCTTGGGCCGGTTGCGACCCCGCTATCCCACCAGTGATTGCCTCCTCCGCTCCAGGAGTTTCATCGGCAATCGTCTCCTCGCGCTCACCCAACGACGCATGCTTCACCAGCACATACCGGCGCCCATGGTAAACCGACACCCGGCCCCTGACGTTGAACCATGTCTCTGCTTGCGATTCCGGGGGCCCCGATTCAATCTGCTCCCGCATCTCCGACAACACCCGGCTCGGCAGCACAATCAATCGCTCTTCCCCGCCCTCGGCCCCCTTTGCTCGCGGAACCAGCAGCACCCATCGCCCGGCTGTCTTATCGAATTGCAATCGAGTCCGCGCCTGGATCAGGTGACTTCCTTCGCGCAGCTCATCGGACTTGGGCCTCTCGCGCTGGCGATCCTGTGCCCTTTGGGAGGCCTGCCCCACGCCCGCGTTCTTGGCCTCGCCGCCGCTTTGCTCGCGTGGCCTCTCGCCCTGCGTCCGTGCCCACCCCTCGCCCACGCTCAGAAGCGCCGCAGCCCAGACCAAGGCCATCCATGTGGACTTCATCGCAGCCATTATGCCATACTCCTACGCCACACTCCGCTCGCGCCCAAAAAGTACCCCCCCTTCGTTGCCTCCAACGCCTCAGGCTATTATTGTGTCCTCTTCCCAGCGACGCCCCGCTGAAATCTCAAACGCTTGGCGCTCGACCAGACGCCACGCACGCCGGCCGAGTACCCAAGTGGACCAAGGGGACGGATTGCAAATCCGTTATTCGTGGGTTCGAATCCCACCTCGGCCTGTCCCCCGGAACCCCCGGACAAGCCCGCACATGCGGGCTTTTTCCCTTTTTGCAAGGCTCAAGTGTCGATCATCCATCGTGCGACCGGCCAAGTCATGGCAGCGCTGCAGCGGGCGCCATATTCAGAACCGATACACAAGCCAAACTCCAGCAAAATCCACGTCGGCGCCGGGTCCGCTTTCTTTGATGTAGCTACCGGCGAAGAAATGACCGTATGCAATGTTCAGCGTCGTGTGCCGATCGATTTCCCATTCAAGTTGCGCGCTTGGCTGATGGCCTACGAAGCGTGCGCCACCGTCTGCCGGACGTAGGACGTTTCCGCCATTGTCGTAGATCCCATCGGCCGTGCTGTAGCGCCAGAAGATGTCCCAGTCCAGGGTGAGCTTGAGGTTGTCGCTCACATGCAAGTCGATCGTTGGATGAAGGTCGAAGAGATTCGCCGGCCCGATCAGGGCAATCTCGCCGAAATAGCTACCGCGCGGAAAGAGCGGATTGAACGTGCCGAGATTCGGATTCGCGGCATCGGTGTCGCCGCTGATGATGTCAGCTCGCAATCCGATGCGCGGCGAGAGTGCCGCATCGTTGAACCAATAACCAGAATCAGAGGCAAGCGTCCACGCAAGAATGTCCCCGACGCCAAACGTGCCAAATTGCAAGACGCCCTCAAAGTTGTAGTCGAACGAGCCGCGTTGTCCGAATACTCTGGCGCCAATTGAGTGCCGTTGCTCGTCGCCCGTGCCTTGCACAAACTCTGCGTTCGGGCGATCCAGGCCGAGATAGTACAAATCGATGCTGGCGCCTTCGTTGAGCGGCAAGGCGTGCGTCGCGTACACCCCCCAAAAATAGATGTCATCATCGGGGCCATCGTCGAACGTTCCCGGATCATCTTCGACGGGCTGCGAAACGAACGCGTCAACGCGCCAATCATCAAACCGCGTCAACACTCGAATCGCATCAAATGCTCTGCGAATATTGGGCGATTCGCGCACTGAAATTAGTCGTTGAGAACCGTAAGCCATTTCCTGGCGACCGGCGCGAAGAATGACTTCGTCTTCATTGTGCGCTTCGATCGGAACGCGCCAATCGCCAAAGAGTTGATGAACGTCGAGCCGGTTGTCGTCGGTGGGGCGCGGTCCTCCGGCCCGCCATTCCTCCAAACTGCTCTGGAGCTGCCCGAAGGCACGAACCGACTCACCCAAATGAAGATCCGCCTGAAGAAGGTACCGCTGCAAGAGATATCCATCTTGATCGGGGGCGCCGGGATCCCAGCGATAGTTCCTGTAGTACTCGAACCGCCAGCGCGCTTCGCCGCCCAATGATAGATAGCAGTCGCCGTTGTCGTTGAGCGGGATGAACTTGATCGGATCCCAAAAATCTGATCGGTTACCCACGTCTCTTAAGTAGGTGTAGTCTTCGTCGTAACGGAGGCTCTTGTACTCAGGCGGGGGTTTCTGCTCGTTCGCAGATGACGGGTCGACTTGCGCAACACTATGGCGCTGAGACAAGAGAGCAGTGACAATCAGAACGTGGGAGCAAGTGGATGCAGTGAAGTGTCGCGACTTCGCCGCCACGAGTGGCTCCATTGTGCGGCCGTGTCCAGTCAGAAAGCGAAGCAATCACAGCCCCGCGGTCCCCACACACGGTCGGCTGCCGACGCCGAGCCAGTTGCGACCAGACTGCAACTGCCCGCGCTAGCGTGTGCCGAGCCGATCCGCCGGCGCACGTAGCCTGGTGCGCCGTAGCCGCCATAGTTCAGCACCGGCGACCAACTGGGACTCGGCGGGGGAACGCGCGGCGCCAACGCTGCAAACTGGTCCTTGCCGTAAACGATCTTCCCGCCCACCATCGTAAGCACTGATTCGATGCTCTTGATCTGATCATCGGGAACGGAGAAGTAGTCCGAAGAGAGAACCGCTAAGTCGGCAAATTGGCCAGGAGCGATGGCGCCCTTGGTTGCCTCCTGGCCGGAGAACCATGAGCTGCCGGTGGTGTAGAGCCGCAACGCTTCCATGCGGTCGAGCCGATTCGATTCTGGATAAAGCGCCGTTCCGCCAACGGTCTTGCCCGTGACAAGCCAGTCAAGCGCTACCCAGGGGTTGTAGCTTGCGACGCGTGTGGCATCGGTGCCGGCGCCGACAGGCACGCCTGCTCTGAGCATGCGATTGATGGGGGGCGTCTGCTGTGCTGCGTCAGTGCCGTAGCGATCCACAAAATACTCCCCCTGGTATGCCATGCGATGCTGGATGGCGATGCCGCCGCCCAGCGCCTTCACGCGTTCGATGTTGCGCTGGGAAATCGTCTCGGCGTGGTCGAAGAACCAGCGAAGATTGTCCAACGGCACATCGCGATTGACCTCTTCAAACACGTTCAAGAACCGAGTGATCGATTCGTCGTACGTCGCATGCAGCCGGAAGGGCCAGCGATTCTGCGCCAGCAGCCTGACCACGCGCTTGAGGTGCTCTTCCATCGGCGCCGGCAGGTCCGGCCGTGGTTCGAGGAAGTCCTCAAAATCCGCCGCCGAGAACACCAGCATTTCACCAGCGCCGTTCATTCGGTAGAACGAATCGCCCTTGTACGGCTCGGTCATCTTCATCCACGCCGCAAAGTCTTCGTATTCCTTGCCCGCGTTCTGCGTAAACAGGTTGTACGCCAGCCGAAGCGTCAGCAAGTCATCCTTGTGAAGCGATTCGATGACCTTGTAGTCATCCGGGTAGTTTTGGAAGCCGCCGCCGGCATCGATGATGCTCGTCAATCCCAGACGGTTCAGCTCGCGCATGAAGTGCCGAGTCGAGTTGAGCTGTTCATCGAACCCAAGCTTGGGCCCCAGCGCCAGCGTCTTGTAGAGGATGAGGGCGTTCGGCCTGGCCACCAGCATGCCGGTCGGATTGCCGTTCTTGTCGCGCTGAATCTCGCCGCCGGGAGGAGTGGGCGTGTCCTTGGTGTAACCCACCGCGTTCAACGCCGCTCGGTTGAGCAAAGCGCGGTCATACAAATGCAGGATGAAGATGGGCACATCGGATGAGACCGCGTTGATTTCATCGAGTGTGGGCATTCTCCGCTCTTGGAACTGAAACTCGGACCAGCCGCCGACAACGCGCACCCACTGAGGCGGCGGCGTGCGCAAGGCTTGCTCCTTGAGCATGCTCATCGCGTCGGCCAGTGACGTGACGCCGTCCCACCGCAGCTCCATGTTGTAGTTCAACCCGCCCCGGATGACGTGGATATGAGAATCGTTGAGACCTGGGATCACCGTGCGGCCGCGCACATCGATCACGCGAGTGTGTGGGCCGCGGTGTGGCATCACGGTGCGCTCATCACCCACGGCCAGGAACCGGCCTTCCCTGATGGCGACAGCCGATGCAAATGAGCGCCGCGCATCCTGTGTTGCAATCTTGCCATTTCCAACAATCACATCGGCAACGGCGCCGCTCATGGACTTTGCATTATCTCTGGCATTCCCGAGCGTGGAGCAACCGCCCAGCGCGAGGATCGTTCCACCGATTGCACTACTGGCGAGGAACTCTCTTCTGGTCTGCAGGTGATCCACGGAGAACTCCTTGCAAAGAACCGAGCGCCGCGGTGAAGGCATCGGTGTGAGACCATCAATGAAATGACCATGCCAGCCCTGGGCCGGCCCGGTCGCAATACACTCATCTCTTGGACTGACTCATGGCTTCCTGAGCTTTCTTGTGGCTCTCGATTACGGCCTGGTAGTTCGGCGCGTACATGGCGTACAGCTGGGCGTATTCGGCGGCGTCGGGACGATTCCACGTGCGCTGCACTTCGCAGAACACGGCATTTGTGGACATCGGGATGATCCCCGCTTGCGCCAGGCGCGCCACGGTGGTTTGCGACGCCATCACGCTGGGATCGCCCGACGCATCGGTCACGAAGTACACGTTGTAGCCTTCGGCCTTCGCCTGCAGCGCAGGAAAGGCAACACACACGCTGGTCCACACGCCGGCGATGATCAACGTCTTGCGGCCGGTTTCCTTGACCGTGCGCACAAAGTCGGCGTTGTCCCACGCGCTGATCTCGCCCTTCCGCGGCACATAGGTGGCGTAGGGGGCAACCTCCGCCAGCTCTTGCATCAGCGGCCCGTTGGGGCCGTTGGGCTCTGAAGCAGTCGTGATCACGGGGATCTTCGCAAGCCCAGCGAGCTTGGCCAGAATGACGGTGTTCGTGCGCAGCTCCGCCACTGGTACGTCCTTGACCGTCTGAAACAATCCGTTCTGATGATCCAGCAGGAGGATCACGGCGTCCGACGGATCGAGCAACGCCTTGGATTGCGGGGTGACGCTCTCACGAGCTGGCGTGCTTGGCTGTCGCGGCTGTTGCGCGTGAGCAGGCTCGCCCCCTGCCTGAAAGAACGTCGCCGCCGCCGCCGCCGCCAGAATGGCGAGTGAACCAATCGTAAAGTTAGCTTTGAGCAATTTCATGGCGTCTTCACTTTCTCAAATAATGGGGTGAACGGAATAGGGAGATTGGCGGTAAACGACTCAAGTCGATGACGGATCCAGCGTCGAGGCCTCGGTGCGAAACCTGATCGCCGCGAGAATAGTCAGCACAACGAAAAGCAGCAGCACGATCCCTTGCGATGCTGCAAACGGCGGCTCATTTTGATTGGGAGCCAGCGCCTTGAGCGCCGGCACTTTGAGGAACAACTGCACGATTAAGACGAACACATTCAAATAGAGTGCGGTCATCGCGGTGACAACATAGATCCATCGCCAATGGCCCGCCAGATGACGGCCGTAGAGCGCATAGATCGCGACCGGCAGCACCAGCAGCGACACGATGCCCGTCGCATGCGCCGGCGTAAACCCATGGAACGGAAAGAAGAATCCGGTCACGCTCGTCGCCACGGTGCTGATGAGAAACGTGGCCGTCGGGCTGTTGAGCCGTTTGGCGTTCAGCAGCCCATACGCGACGGCAAGACCTGAGGCGATTCCGACCAGGCTGATGATGACATGCGCAATGGTGAAGATTCTCAAGCCGGTGCTCATGCAGCTGTTCCTTGTTGTCAATCAGTTGAGGCATCTCATTGCCGCCGTCGGCTTGATGCCTCCGCTGTGACGACGTGCCGCCGCGAGAAACGGTCGTTTCGATTCTTCAGACTCCGGCATAGACCAATCTCGTGAACAACTCGCCGTTGATGACAAAGGTGCCCCACTTGGCGTCGAAGGTGGCAGTAGGCTTCTCGGCCACAACCTCGTCAATCGATTTGCCTTGCTTTTTCAATGCGGCCACATTGTCGCGAATGGCGACCAGCACATCGCGGAATTCGCTCAGTTGAGCCTTGCCGCCGGCAGGACCGTGACCGGGAATGACGATGGTCTTCGCGCCGACCTTGGCCAAGTTGGATTCGGCCGCGCGAATCATGCCGTTGATGCTGCCGCCGGTGTCGTAATCGATGAACGGGTAGTGGCCGTTCCAAAATAAATCGCCCAGGTGGATGACGTTCGCATCGGTGAATTCGACCGTGGCATCCCCATCGGTGTGCGCCGGCTGGTAGGCGTCGATGCGGATGGCCGTGCCATTGAGGTGAAGCGTCATTCCCATCGCGCCGTCTTTGGCGCCGGCCGCCCGCAACGTGAACGCTGGAAGCGCCCCTGCGGGTGACGGCGGAAACGTAGAGTCCCAGGGATCGACGCGCGTCGATTCCGAAAGCCGTTTGCGGACGTTCTCGTGCGCGATGATGGTGGCGCCGGATTCGTGCAGCCATTCATTCCCATCCGTGTGATCGAAGTGCCAGTGAGTATTGACCAGGTGCTTGACGGGTTCGGCGCTGATGCCCGCCAGCGCCTCGGTGATTTGCGGCCGCGATCCGGCCAGGCCGGCGTCGACCAGCAGCTTGCCGTCCTTGCCGTGCAAGACTGCAATGTTCCCGCCCGAACCGATAAGAATGCTGATATTGCTTGCGGGGCTTCCGGGGCTTCCGGGGCGCAGTTTCTCCACGGTAATCTTCGCGGTCTGGGCCTGCTTTCGAAATGTGGGAACAAGGCCGCCGGCTTCATCGCCACCAGAACCAGCGGAACCCCCGGACGGCTCCTGCGCCACAAGGAAATTCTCTGGGGGCCCGAGCCAGGCAGCCGTCGCCGCCAGTCCGGTTGAGGCGAGAAAGGTGCGGCGGGAAACCGCGCCTGCGTGTTCGATCGTCATGTGATTCTCCTGTTGCATCCTCGCAAAGGTCAGCCCCTCGTTGCCTGCGTACCGCAGATGCGATTGCCTTACGATTTCAGAAACGCCAGCAGATCCGCGTTGATCGTGTCCTTGTGTGTTGAGCACATGCCGTGCGGGAAGCCTTTGTAGACCTTCAATTGCGCGCCTTTGACCAGTTTCGATGAGAGCATCGCCGACGCGCCGATCGGGACAATTTGATCGTCGTCGCCGTGCATGATAAGCGTGGGCACGTTGAACTTCTTGAGGTCTTCGGTGAAGTCGGTCTCGGAGAAGGCCTTGATGCAGTCGTACGCGTTCTTGTGGCCGCTCATGATGCTTTGGAGCCAGAAGGAATCGATCAAGCCCTGCGAGACTTTCGCGCCGGAACGGTTGAAGCCATAGAACGGCCCGCTCCCGAAGTCCTTGTAGAACTGCGCGCGATCGGCGAGCGAGGCGGCGCGGAGCTGGTCGAACACCTCTTTTGGCAGGCCGCCGGGGTTTGCTTCGGTCTTGAGCATGAGCGGCGGAACGGCGCTGATGAGGACGGCCTTTGCGACTCGCCCGTTCTTGACGCCATGGCGGCCGATATAGCGCGCGACTTCGCCGCCGCCGGTGGAGTGGCCGACATGGATGGCTTGGTTCAGATCGAGCGCCTCGACCAGGGTCGCGAGGTCATCGGCATATGTATCCATGTCGTTGCCATTCCAGGGCTGGCTCGACCGGCCGTGGCCGCGGCGATCATGCCCGATGCAGCGGTAACCATGATCGCCCAGAAACAGCATCTGATCTTCAAACGCATCGGCGGTCAGCGGCCAGCCGTGGCTGAAGACGATGGGCTGACCCTGCGGATTCCCCCAATCCTTGAAATAGATCTGTGTGCCGTCTTTGGTTGTGACGAATGAGCCGGAATTTGGTTTCTGCTTGCGATTGTCCCGGGGGGAGGCTGAAGTCTCAGACTGCGGGCTTGCAGCGAGCGCTGTCGCCGGCAGAGCGGCGGCGGCGATCGCGCCGGCGCCTCCGATCAACATGCCGCGGCGAGATGGGCCAGAAAAGTTTGGGCGGGTATTCGATTGGGCGAGGTTGCTCATGGTTGATCTCCGATGTGTTGGACGCCGAGATTCTCAAACGCAGATTGTAAGGAAACCGGAGACGCATGGTCACTGGGGGTTGGGTACTATCCTGAGCGTGCGGGGCTGGACAGGGTGTGCCAGGCTCTGCGTACAGCCGTGGCCTCATGTACAATGGGCTCAAACCCCCACTGAAAGCCCACCCATGACGACCATGACGCCCGCGACCATGACTACGGTTGCCCCCGAACCGAATGTGTCCATCTACGATCAGATCAAGAAGGACATTCGAAACGACTACTTCCAGCAGAAATACGTCAACGATGGTCAGCGATTCGTTGCTTGGTATGTGCACAACATCCACGGCCGGGACATCATCGAGACTCGCGAGGACGTCACTGACGGGCAGGATGACCAGCAGATTGACGCCATCGTCGTCGATGATGACAACACAACCATTTACGTTATTCAGGGAAAATTTGTGGGCGAGACGACGGTCGATGCCACGCCCTTGCGCGAGGTACTTTCGTCATGGGTGAAGCTCAAGGACCTTGTCAAACTTCAGGCGACCGGGAACCAGAAATTGAAGCGCCGCCTCTCGGAGGTTGCCGCGGCGCTTGAGGACGAGTACAGCGTTTCATTCGAGTTGATCGTCACCGGCTCGCTTACCGCGGCCGCCAAAGAAGATCTTGCCCGCTTCCAGGAGGAACTTGCGGATGCAGAGGATTTCCCAGCAGAGATTCATCTCGTCGATCCGGAGGAGTTGAAGCGACGTTACGATATGGCGCTCGAGCGCGAAAACCCGCTCATCAGCCACAAGATCACACTCGAGTCAGACAAGTACATGACCATGGAGATCGGGGGCACGAAATGCGTTGTCGCTGCGCTCCCGTTGAAGGATTGCATCGCGTTTCCGGGAATCAAGGATGGCACGCTTTTCCAGAAAAACGTACGTCAATCGCTGGGCCTGAACAATCGCGTCAACAAAGGAATCAAGAGCACGATCTACAGCGATCGGGCCGACGATTTTTTCTTTCTGCACAACGGGGTAACGGCAATCTGCCACAAGTTCGACATCAGCGATGGCACGCTCAGCATCAAGGGATTGAGCATTGTCAACGGTTGCCAGTCGCTCAATACAATTCTGTCATGCAGTGAGCGCGTCAAGGAACTCGACAGTGCGTACGCGATGTTTCGCTTCTATGAAATTCCGGAACGCAACCGTGGTGACAGGATCAGCATTTCCACGAACTCACAGAGCGCGGTCAAGCCGAGAGATTTGCGCAGCAATGACCGGCGGGTCCTGGCGATGAAGCGGGCCTATGAGCAAAAATATCCGCACGGCTACTTCATCACCAAGCGAGGCGAGACGCCACCGGCGGATCGGGATCAGACGTTGGTCGTAGACCTGATGGAGTTGGCGAAGTGGATGATGGCATGGCATTCACAACGGCCCAATATCTCGTACAGCGAAAACAAACTCTTTGACAAACACTTCGAGCAACTCTTCAAGCGCAATAGGGAGTATGCCCCAGAAAATGCCCATGCTCTGTCGCAGTGGATGCAGGAGATTTGGAAACGGTGGAAGAAGGACAATCCTCTTGGACTGAATGAATCTCTCTTGGCCATGCGATCCTATGCGCCATACAACCACTTGTACGCCGTTTCGCTGTGTTTCTGTCAGGCGAATGCCAAAGGCGATGGCGTCCCCAATCCCGTCGTCGCGTACGAAAAGGCAAAGGCCGCCAACCTCATCGGTCCAGTGGTGGATGCCGCTGGAACGTGTTTGAACAGCGCGCTCGAAGCGGCGGCAAATGAGCCGCAGCCTGCGAACCGCGTGTTCAGTCCACAAAACTGGATCAAGACCAAGGCATGCCTCGCAGGGATTCGGCAGGCGATCGGTCAATACTTCAACATGTTGCCGTCCATGCCTGGAGGTAAGGAACAGAGTCAAAAACTGCGCGAAGCGCTCAAGATGGATGCCAGCCATTTCCACGACCGCTGGGCAGCCGACTAAGTGCACGGCGATCGTGCTCTCATGCTGCCGGCTTGCGGCGGGTGCCAGGTCGAGGCTTCAATCCAAATGATCGCAGGAGCGATTCATCTTGTTTGGCGTGTTCGGCGGCGTCGCCGCCCCGCCGTGCTTCGAACGCATCCCTGCGCCACTTGCGCACCAACGACAGCATCTGGCTCTCGTGAGGATCGCCAGGCTCAGAATTCGTCTTTTTCTTCGTCAAACAGCACCTCCGCAGGACTAACTATACGCAGCGGCTTGAGAAAGCCCTCAAGTGTGGCCACGGCGTTGAAGCGATCGGCCCGGCGCACGCTGGCAATGTGCTTGAAGTTCCATGAAACCAGCACATCCAGCTCTTCCACAAATGCGGCCGCAACGTGCGCGGCGTCTTCCGGCTTGCCACGCGGCACAACGCCGTGGTGAACAAACGCATCCGCGAGCCGATTCAGTTCGTCGGTCACGCCAATGACGGTCGGATGAATCTCGCCCACCAATGCCATGAGGTTCTTGCGCAGCGGCGGATCGGATCGCGCGAGCTCCTGCAGAACGATCACCGAAACGACCGGCTCGATCTTGCCTGAGCGAACACGATCAAAAAACGCCAGCGTATCGCGGCGATAATCGGGCACATCATCCGCGAAGACAAAACTCCACACGCTTGTCTCGATGTAGACCCGCAACAGGGGCATATCGGGATTGTACTGTCGCGGGCTTGCACTCCGTCAGGCGGTATCGGATCACACACCAGCGTAAGCACGCCGAGAAGTTGATTCAGATCAAGACCCGTTTACGAACGCAACCAGCCGCGGCATCACGTCAATCCCGCCTCTTCCATAAGCCAGTGGCCCGAGCCCTTGATGATGATCCCTTACACATCTGTCGCGACAAGACGAGCCTGTCAAATCAGGAAATCGCCGGAAGCCTCTTCACCGGTGAGCACCAGCACTCAGTCTTGGCGGCGACTTACGGGTTCCGGAATAGGTTCTAGTGCCCCTGCCCCGGAAAGAACGCCATCAGAATCGACACCGCGATCAGCAAAATAATGATCCACTCCAGCAATTCCATCCGCTTGTTGTTCTGGTAGTCAACCAGCTTGCTGTACATACTTTCGACCGTGTGCAGCTTGCGCAGAATGCTTGCGTCCCAATCCCCGATGTGCAGCCGCTGCGCTGCCAGCCGATACACGCGCGCCAGATACTGATCGCCCACCAGCTTGAGCGCGTTGTTGACTTCCTCAAACAGGACCGCGCTTTCCATTTGCAATTTCGCCAGTCGCCTCAGCTCGGTCGTGCCCGAGTGCAGCCGGAACCACGAACCCCAGCGCCGCCGGGAGAGCGACTTGTACGATTGATCCAGCACCTTGTCCAAGCGATCGTCGAGGTACCTCAACTCCAGCAGCTCGACGTTGGCGAACTCCAGAACCGCCCGCACATCCTCGGCATCCGGATCGATCACCAGCGCGGCCTGCCAATCGATCACCGCCAGATCGTCGGTGCCATACGCGATGCGGTTCGAGAGCGCATCGTCAATCTCCTGCTGCGAAAGTTGCTGGCGCTCCGATCTCAAGACTTGGGCGACCTGCATTCCATGCGCGTTGATGAACGCTTCGGCGCTGGCCGGGGGGCTCATCTCGTCGATCTGGTAAATGACGTAGTCTTCAACCAGGGGCGAGATGTTCGCCTTGGGAACCGCCGGTCCGATTCGCTCGATCAGTTGCTCCACCTGCCGGCGCGAATCGGCTAGCAACGCCGCGTTGTCCGAAAGCAAATCGCTCAGCTGCGCCAGGTTGGCCCCTTGGCCGCTCAGGTCGATGGCATAGCTCACCGAAACGGCGCCGAAGTCGTAAATGACCAGATCAATCGTCGGCAGCGTCTTGCACGGCCCCACATCCAGGCTCGCGGCCGTTTGCGTGATCCGCAGCGGCGGGGGCTGATACTCGAAGTACTTCGGGGTGCGCCGCCGATGCGGAATCGTCTCCCGCTGGGCTGTCTGCGCGCTGCATTGCGCCGCGATTTCCAGGTCGATCGCCGGGCCCACGTCGTAGGCAAAAAAGGCGAAGCACGTCCCCTTGCTGATCGTGAATTGGGCCTTCTGCCCGCCGAGCCCCGAGGCAACCCCGCTGGGCCGCACCGTCGCACGCGCAAATGAAGTGTGTTCTGGCTGCATGAGAAGCGCCGAGCAGATTCATGGCCGAGCCGCGATATCAAAACGATGCGCAATCATATGCGAACAACCATCGGTGTTCACGACTCGACAATTACTCACGTTACGCCCGCTCAATTCCTCACAGCACGCCCGTCGATCAGTGGTCCACTGCACGTTCGCGAACGACCTGTGCCGCCCGCTTATCCGTTCGCAACCCGATGAATCTCGGGTGCCGCAGCTTTCTATCGTGTGTCCACTCCGCGAACTCCACCTCAGCCACCAGCTTCGGCTTCACCCAATGCATCCCTTTGCGCGGCAGCTCAGGGTCCGGCGCAAACGGCGAGCGCTCGGTGGCCAGTGCCGCCAGCTTCTTGCCAAACATTTCCAGCGTCTCATCGCTGAATCCAGTGCCCACTCTGCCCGCGTACAGGAGCTTCTCTTTCTCGTAGTACCCCACCAGCAAGGCGCCCAGCACCGGCCTGCTCCCCTGCGGATCGGTGTATCCCCCGATCACAAATTCCTGGCGAGCGCCGCATTTCACCTTCAACCAGTCGCGCGATCGCCCGCCGACGTATCGCGAGTCCGCGCGTTTGGCGATAAAGCCCTCCCATCCATCGCGGCACGCCGCCTGGAGCGTCTTGGAATCCAACGCCAGACGATGCGGCGTGTAGTAGATGGGTGCGGAAAATGTGATCGCCTGTTTGAGCAACCGCTTTCGCTCGTGCAACGGCAGTTGCCGCACGTCGAAGCCGTTGACCCACAGCAAATCAAAAACGTAAAAGGCGATCCGCACCTTGCTCTGCCGTGCCTGTTCCAGGCTCACTGTCATGAGCCGCTGTTGAAGGTTTTGGAAGCTGATGCGCCGCCCTTGGACGGCGACGATCTCGCCATCGATCGCAAAATCCTTGACGGCTTGATGCCGCAGCGCCTCAACGATTTCCGGATAGCGCGTTCCCAGTTCGTTCCCGTTGCGCGAAACCAGCCGAATCACATCACCCTTGCGAATCGCCAGCGCGCGAATTCCGTCAAGCTTGCGCTCAAACAACCACGTGCCCTTGGAACCGGGAAACTGGCGCTGATCCGTCAGCGTGGCCAGCATCGGCTCGAACGTTGGCACGCTGCTGGCAACATTCGATGCGCGGCTTGCGGGGCGGTTCATCGACCGCCATTATGGCCGCCTTCGCCGTGCCGTTCACGCCGGTGCTCTCCCAGACCCCGCGAATCGGTGCTCGGCTCCTGATCGTCCGCTGGGCGAGCCTGATGCTGTTCGTGCGATGATCGGCCGCGGTTGGAGGCATTGGACCCGCCGCTGCCGCTTGAGGTCGAGCCGCCCCCATTGGATTTGCGTGTCCCGGCAAACTGCCCGCGCGAATCGCGCTGCTGCTTGGCCGCCGATTGTCGGCCGCCGCGCTCGCGATGCTCCCGCGACAGATTTGAACCCCGTTGACTCTTCTCTGCCATTGCAAATTCCTTTTCATGTTTCCGTGCATGCGCACACAACAGGCGCCCCGTCGCCTTGTGAGCGGGCATGAATGTGCTCTCTCCAGATTGCTCCGGACGCCGTGGGACGGAGCACGCTGCGGGACATCGAACCCTACGACACCCCGCGCCGTGCGTCTCTAGGTTGACCTTCCGGTTCCAGCGCGTGGCATCGATGGTGGCTCGCTCGCACGAGTCCGGCTCAACCGGGTGAATCCCGCGCTCACCGCGCATGCCTCGGCTCGGTTTCCGGGGGGCCTCATTTCACCGCAGGCGCACAGAGCGCAGATGGGGTTGGAGGTGTTTTTTCCTCTGAGTCTTCTGAGCCTCCTGCGGCGAGTCAGGAGGGCGACCAACGCCGCCGCCTCACCGTCGCAAAACATGCCCTCACACCCAACCCCTCTCCCAGAGGGAGAAGGGAGAGTTCTAGGCCTCGACCAATCCTTCGCGAACCGCGTAGAGCGCCAGCTCCACGCGATCATGGATGTCCATCTTCTCCATGATCGCCGCGCGATGGGCATCTACGGTCTTCGGGCTTCGATGCAAGGTCTTGGCGATTTCGGCTCGCGACATCCCCTTGCCGATCATCCGCAGAATCTGCTGCTCGCGCGCTGTCAGCGCTTGAATCTTCGACGCCGGCTGCTTCATGCCCCCGTTTCCAGTGGTCTTGGCCTTGCTCATGTTGCATCGACCCATGACGTTGGGGCCGAAGGCGAACGCGCCGCCCGCCACATCGCGAATGGCCGCGATGATCGCGTCCGGGTCATCATCCTTGCACAGGTAACCCCAGGCCCCGGCGTTCACCGCCGCGTCAATGTAGTGATCGCGAACATATGCGCTCAACATGATCGTTCGAACCTCCGGGCACTGGCGCCGAAGGTCCTCCAGCGCCTCGAACGGATCCGGGCCCGGCATTTCGATGTCCAGCAGCACCACATCGGGCCGCGTTCGCTTGCATTCTGCAATCAGGTCTTCAGCGGTGCTCAAGCGGCCGACGAATTCCATATCGCGCGCGATCGCCAGTCGCGATTGCAGCCCATCGATCAGGAACGCATGATCGTCAACGCAGAAGACTCGAATCGGTGTTCGCGTCTGCATGGTGTGTCTCCTCGTGTTCTGAGAGTTCTTTGGATGCACGGTGCAGAGCCTCGCGCATCTGGCGGTACGAGCCGTCAACCACGACGATCTCCGGCTCGTTCCACTGGGCGTCAGGCGAGCCAACGACGATCGCTCGCCGCCCCTGTTTCCGTTGCACAAACTGCCTCACTTCCTCCACTCCATGCACGACCGGCTCGGTAATCCAGAGCGAATCCGATTCGCGATCGTTCGACGAGAGCACAAAACCCGATGACTGAAGCAGCGCCGTCGCATACGACGCTAACCGCCGATCGGCCAGGGCCACGTGAGCGAATTTGGGTGGACAGCCCGCGGCCGCCTGATCTGTGTGGCTCACCGGCAGCGTGATGACCACCGTCGTTCCACCGCCAGGCACTGAATCGATCTCCATCGAGCCCCCCGCACTGCGGCAGATGCTGTGCACCTGCGGAAGCCCCAGACCCGTCGAGAGCGTCCTGGTCTTGGTGGTGAAGAATGGGTCCAGCGCGTGCTTCCGAACGCTGTCGGGCATGCCCGGCCCGTTGTCGGTCACCCCGATTCGTATGCCTCCACCGTCAGGCGAAGCTTGGGCCCAGACGCGAATGGTTCCACGATCCACGATCGCTTCACCGGCATTGATCAGCAGATTCAAAATCATCTGCGTCAGTTGATGGTGCGCGATGGCGATTGGGGGCAGGTCGGGCGAGATTTGACTCTGAAGGACCACCCACTTCGGCAGCAACCGCTTCATCATCGGCTCCACGATGCGCCACCACGGCTCGATCGCCACCGCGCTGGACCGGCCGGATTCCTTCGGGTCCATCGCGAACATCCTCAGGCCTCTGCTGAGCTGGCGCAGGTTGCCCACCGCGCTGCGAACCGAGCGCAGCTCGTCACGCACCGCGTCCGGAAGCGGCTGATTCAATACCGAATCCAGGCGGCACAGGATCGGCAGCACCAGGTTTCCCATGTCGTGCCCGATGCCTGCCGCCAGCGTGCCGATCGCGGCCATGCGCTCCGAGCCCCGCAGCCGTTGATGACTCTGCTCCAGCTCCCTGGTGCGCGCCAGAACCAATTCCTCCAGCTGTTCGCGTTGCGCCACCAGGTGCCGCTGAACCTGTTGGCTCGCGGATGCATCCACGATGACCGAAATCGCCTGAGCCTGGTCGCCCTCGAACACAATGGTTGTCGCCGTGTTCACCCACGCGGACTGACCATCCTTCCGCATCAGCCTCTTCTCGATCGAGAACTCCCGAATCTCTCCTGTCATCAGTCGACCGAAGCCCGCTGCCTCAGCGTGGCGATCCTCCGGGTGCGTCAATTGCTCGAGCGTCATGCCCAGCAGCTCGCTGGCCCCGTATCCGGTCATCTGGCAAAACTTGCGGTTGACGCGCTGCAATTTCCCGGTTCTTGCATCGCTGTGAACTTGCCCCGCCGCCGACATCTCAAAACTCACCCGGTCCTGCTCCTCCAGCCGGAGCAACAGTTCATCCACTCGCATCCGCTCCCGGCGCGATGCCGTTCCCTCCTGAGCCCCAAGCGTTTGGACGGGAGCGTGTGTCAACATGTGGCGCTTCGGCCTTCTAAACAAAACGTGACGGCCCCACGGACTTCCAGAATCAGCATGACCATGCCTCGCTGCGCCTGTCGAGCTCCTTCCAAGATACCACGAACCATTCGAGGTTCCCGGGGGACCGGGTTCCGTCCGGGGTTCCGGGGGGTTCCGGGGGGTTCCGGTTCTGATGCTCAGCGGCCACCAAGGGCCGCGCCCAACCGCAAGCAGAAGCAGGGTGAACTTGTAAGGGCCGTCGCATCAGGCCGCAATAGGGAAAATGCCTAATAGTCTCGCCCTTTTTTTGCCCCTGCATTCATCAGTCGGTGCGTGCACACTCGCGCGCCAGCTTGTCGACACGCGGCGCAGGTTGGGTTCTGCTTCCTATGTCCATCCTCAGCCCCGCGCGCCCTAATGGACGTTGCAATTTCGGACAGTTTGGGTTGCACGGTTCACCCCGGCGTTTGCCCGGCACAGCGCAAGCGTGCGGGACAACGATTCTCCATATGAAAGGAAAACGCGATGAAAATTCATCAGATGTTGTGTGTGGGCGCCTTGACGAGTCTGGCGGTCGTCGCCGCTCCGGTGCTCTCACAAAATGCGCCGCGTCCTGGGCCGCCTGGAGGCCGCCAACCTACCACGCCGATGCCCGGCGGAATGAGCCGCCAACCCAGCGGGCAAATGCAGGCCCTCCAGGCGCTCACCGGCACTTGGCAGATTACCGTCAAGACTTTCGCCGATGGCTCCGGCAGCGCTCAAGGCTCACCCAGCTCGCAGGCCACCGGAACCTCCACCCGCAACTTCATCCTCGATGGCAAGATCCTCCAGGAAGACGTTCGCTGCGGTGAAATGCGAACCCTTTCAATGCGCGAGGCTGTCGGCGACGAGTATCAGGAATCGTTCGATCCGCAGACAACGACTCCGCCATCTCGCCCGCCCACCACTCCGCCGCCCACCACTCCGCCACCGGCGCCGCCGCGCCCGCAACCGCCTTCCACTCCGCCTCCGATGCCTGAGCGGCAGCCTCCAAGCCCCGGCATGGGTCAGGCATTCCAGGGACACGGAATGTTCGGCTTCGACTCCACGACTGGCCAGTTCCAGCATGTCTGGTGCGACAGCACCGACAGCAAGCTATCGATGTGCCTCGGCACGTATGATGCATCGGCCAAGACATTCACATTCACCAAGCAGGGCGCTTCGCCGGCCAGCCTTCGTCCTTCGCCCAGCCCCACGCCTCCGACCCGAACCCCGCCCGGAACCACCGATCCCGATGATGAAGACAAGCAGGATCAGGTCAGCCCGAGCGATCCCGCGCGGCCCGGCCAAACTCCTCCTGGCCAAACTCCACCCCCGACGCCTCGGCCGACTCCGCCCGCCGGCTCAGGGAAGGTCGACATGACCGGCTTGGAGCGCGTCGTCATTCGCATCCAGGGCGATGATCGCCACGTGGTCGAGTACTACAAGACCGGCGGCGCCAAGATCATGGAAGTGATGTACACCAAGTCGCGCTAAATGCTGATGGTGTTTGACGACCAGACGAGAGTTGATTGAAACAAATGCTTCGCTGCGGCCACCAATTCTCCGGTGGCCGCATTTTTCTTTGCCGTTCTCTTGCGTCTTTCCACAACGCGCGGCGCCAAACCCATCTGAGATCCCCTCTCCCCTCTGGGAGAGGGGTAGGGGGTGAGGGCAGGTTGAAGTCAGGCATCCACCGGCATTTGGTGCGCTCGTCGGATAACAAACGTAGGGGTGCAACCAACGCACTGCCGCGATGAATCGAATCCGGATGGGGACTCCCGGCTTGCACCTCTACGCGCGAGCGCAAACGATCGCAACATTGGGGTGCCGTCAACGACGATCATCATCGGTCGCATCATCGATGGCGTCGTCGATCTCCTCGCCCGCTTCTTCGAGTTTCTCGCCCGCCTCTTCGACGCCCTGATCGACCTTCTCGCCGGCCCGCTCGAACGGCCCTTCCTCTTCACAGCCGGTTAGCCCGGCTGCCGGCAGAGCGAGCACCAACACGCCAACAACAAGAACTCTCGTATCGAGCATGGGATTGCCCCTTTGTGGAACAGCTTCCATGATCGAATTGATGGGCACGCTCTGCCTCAAGGCTGCAGGAATTCCGACCGCGTGTTGGATGCCACTCCGACCGCTCAACGAGCAAACGACGCGGCTCCCAACTTCAACGCCCGTGGAGCGGCTTGACCTTCACCATGATCATGTCGGTCTCAACAGGCTCGCCTTCAATCAGGAGCGTCGAGGAGATCATGTACATGCCCGGCCGGTCAAACTGCACGCGAGCCACGCGATTGTTGAACTCGGTGTCCAGCTTGCCGCCGGTGGTGGACCACTCAATCTCGGAGTTGCGGCCCGCGAGATTGGTGCTCCGGGTGGTGAAGGTGACCGTTTCGCCGACCATCACCTCATCCGCGCTCGAGTTCACGGAAAAGTCGGTCAGGCCCAGAGTCGCATCGTGGGTCCGATTGTCGTCGGTTGTGCAACCCGTCAGCGTCGCCGCGCCCGCCAGGAACGTCCCGCAGGCAAGAGCAAGAATGTGTCGCACGGTCAGTGACTTCATGTGTGAACTCCTTCAAGTTCGTCCCAACGGTCTATCAAACCTCATCAATGGCGTGAATCCAGTGCGATCGCGACTCTTCACTCCGATTACTGGCAGGTTCCAATACATGCCTAGGCGTGCGCGCCTCGATCCAGTCAGCCCAGTCAGCAAAAAATGCGAAAGGCTTCACGCGATCGTCCTTCTGCGCGAAGCCTTTCGGGATGTCTAAGAACCTCGGTTGTGATCCCGATCTTCGATCCGGTGGCGCTACCGATTCATCTTTCCCGATTGATTTGAGGGCGAATCGGGGTCGGCCGAGCTGCTCGATGTGCCCGAACCCGAGGTCTGGAAGATCAGGCTTTGGGTCTGGGGCGACGATTGCCCCTGCATCATCTCATTGAACGTGCGGGCCATGAATTGGCGCGCATCTTCCACGGTTCGCTTGCCCGTGCAGATGTCATGAGCGAGGTTCAGCGCCAGGAAGTTCGCGGCTTCACTCTGGCATCGCGCGGTCATGCAGCCCGCGGTCCGATCGACGGTGATGCTCCCATCAAAACGCGATAAGTCGTCGATCATGTCAACCGGAACCTTGTATGAGATCGTCTGTGCCAGCACATCGACATGCCGCACCGGGAAGTTATGCGGGATTTCCTCGCGGAACACGACGATGCGCTTCCACGGCCCCTGGTCGGTCCACAGCAGCGCCACATCGCTGACGCCGTCGGGCTGGCCGTACTTCTGAATCATGTCGCGGGCGGCCTTTTGCGCCGTTTGCGGCCAACCTGCGATCGCGGCGTTCGCATCAGTCGCGGCGCTTGTCGATCGGCTCACGCTCGACCAGTCCGGCGCGGGTTGATCGCGGGTATCTCCGGCCGGGGTGTAGGCATACGTCCACCCCGATTTCGATTCCGACTTCAATGCCGCTCTCGCCATCGATTCCGATTCGCTGACGTTGTAGTACGCGTGCACCTCGCGCGTCCAGCTCAAGTCGGCGCTGCTGGGCCAGTGATCGTCATCGAACGCAGGCGCCTGGCGCAGCCGATCAGCATCGACATTCAACACCAGGAGCACTTCATCGTCGCCTGCTCGCCGCACCGTGAACGATTCGAACGGAACCGGGTGCAGCCGCTCACCCATCCCCATGAACCCCTCCAAGGCCAGCACCAGGAAGGCAATTCGGCCGCCCGGCCGCTCGACCAACACGTCCTCCACTCTCGCCAGGTCCGTGCCCCGATTGTTCTCCACCTCCGCGCCGATCAGGTCCGAAGCTCGAACGAGAATCAGGCGATC
This sequence comes from Phycisphaerales bacterium, assembly GCA_022616475.1. Lineage (GTDB taxonomy): Bacteria > Planctomycetota > Phycisphaerae > Phycisphaerales > SM1A02 > JAKEEP01. Next base: position 20,549 of record JAKEEP010000125.1, read on the forward strand.
GGTCGAGTAGTACTCGGCGTATCGGCCAACTACATTCGGCTCGCCCGCTGCCTCGCCTAGGCGGTTCCCGGTCGTACCCGGATAGTTCGTACCAAGATCCGCTCGCGCTCGCTGATCGATGCGTCCGGCGTATTGGCCGACCATGTTTGGATCGCCCGCTGCCTCGCCCAGGCGGTTCCCGGTCGTACCCGGATAGTTCGTGCCAAGATCCGCTCGCGCTCGCCGATCGATGCGTCCGGCGTATTGGCCAACCATGTTTGGATCGCCCGCCGCGCCCCCGCCGCGGTTCCCGGTTGTGCCCGGGTAATCCGTGTCATCTCGAAAGTACTTCGATGTGCTCGGGCGGTCAATAGGCTGATCGATGAACATCGGGTCGTTTGGCCAGTAGTTTTCATCAAAGCTCGGCGCGGTTAGAAGCTCATCTCGCTCCATGCTCTGCGTCACCCGCAGATCCTTTCCAGCCGGTTGAATGACGAGAGTCTCAAACGTCACGTGCACCAGACGGCCTTGCGTGTCCAGGTAGTCTTCATCGAAATCAATCGCGGCGCCGACGGCCCTTGCGTTCTCGAGGTCCAAAAAGACATCTTCGATGTCGCCGATGTCCCGACCCTGGCTGTCTCGAATGTCCGCTCCGATCACCGGGTCGAGGCGCTGCAAACGGACCCAACTGCCCACCTGCTGGGCGGAACTACTCCATTGCTGCTGTTGCTGCTTCGCCTGCTTTTGACTGTGCTGCGGCGAGTCGCAGTTGGATTCCTGCTGCGCGTATCCCAAGCCTCCGGCTGCCACCATCGCTCCCACGGCAAATGCAATCTGTCGCTTCATGGCTGAGTCTCCTGTGTTTCCGGTTCTGTTTGTTCGCCGCGTTCTGATGGGCTCGCTCGAAGGTTGATCCACCTCGTCGCTGCGTCGTTCAACTTTTATCTTGCGAATCCATAAGTCGGATCCGCCATAGGAAAAACAGCCAATTGCATTGGTGCAATTCGCTGAGTTCGTTGCCGCCATCGGCGCCAGCGCGCCGTCCATCAACCGCACACTTTGGCCGGTGCGCGCTCAGTCGTCCCAATCGTCGTCATCGATGTCCTCGATCTCGTCGCCCAAGTCTTCGATGTCTTCTCCAGCGCCCTCAGTCGTGTGGCACCCGCTCAACGCCGGCATCCCCAGGCATGACGCAACCAGAGTCGACCAGAAAAACACTTTGCGAACGTTTGCATTCAACATGGTGGTGCTCCAAAGTTCTCCGCGCAACTCGGTTCTCCAGTCGTTCCACCCAAGACCGTGCGCAGCAATCCAGGGCGGAGTGAACGCGTGACGAGTTCAACCATAGATCACCTCGGGCTGCTGGCAATGGACTCGGCTGCACTTGGATCGCGAATGCAGCGGGCTTCCTAGCGCTCCAACTTCCGCGCCACCATCACATCGCTCCTTCACCCTCGCAGTGCACGGCCATCGCCATCCTCCGACAGACTCATCGATGCTTGCGCCGCGCCAAACGCTTCAAGTTAGGTGTTCGGCACTATGGGTCCGATTTGGCGCCAATTCATACTCTCGTTCGTGGTTACGCGCCGCGCTCGATCATCATCATCATCATCATCGTCGCACGCGGCCCCGACACACTGACCAAGCGCTCGGCTCGAGCCTGTCAAGGAGCTTTGTCATGATTGATGAAACCCGATTCAAAGAAACACCGGCCACGGCCACGGAGTGGAGTCGAAGGCCGGCGGCGGCCGAAGTTCCCCGAGAAGTACCGCGAGTTGAGTCGGTCGCATCCATCGATTACCGGCCCGTGATCGTCAAGCGCGCCAGTTGGGGCGCCATCATCGCCGGCCTCGTGTGTGCCATGGCCATCCAGACCCTACTCTACCTGCTTGGCGCCGCCATCGGCCTGAGCGTGATCTCACCCGCCCGCGCCAACACCAACACGCTTCAAGGCCTCGGCGTCGGCGCGGGAATCTGGATGATCCTCTCGGCGATCATCGGCCTGTTCGTCGGCGGTTGGGTCGCGGGCCGACTCGCTGGCATTCCTCGAGGCCTTGACGCCACACTCCATGGCGTCGCCGTCTGGGCCACCGGCTTGGTCTTGAGCGCCCTGCTCGCCGTCGCCTTCAGCGGCGCCGCACTCGGTGGCGCGCTCACCTCCCTCGGCTTGGGCTCCGGCAGCGGCAATCCCCAATCGCAACAACCATCAACCGGATTCACCCCCGATCGCGCTGACCAGCCCACCGGCTCGCAGCGCGCTGATCGGTCCGACGCACAGCATCAAGCCGATATCATGAAAGATGTCGTCCGAGAAAACGAGCAAGCTCGCGATTTTGTCCGCCAGCGTCTTGGCAGCCTCGACGCCGGCGCCGATGTCGATCCAAACGACTTGCGCGACGATGACAGCCTCATCAACGATCTCGCCGCCGCAGTCATCCCCGGCGCCGATCGCGATGCCCATCAGCAAGCCGTCGAAGCCCTCGCCGACAACGCCGATATGAGCCAATCCGAGGCCCAGCGCTCGATCGACCAGTGGCAGAGCGACTTCAGGGCCCAAGCCTCCAAAACCGGCACGACCTCGGCTCGCGATCGAGAGAAAGCCCGGCAAACCGCTGAAGAAGTCCGCGGCGGCGCCGCCACCGGCGCCTGGTGGGCGTTCTTCGCAATGCTCCTTGGCCTCGGCGCCGCGGGCTTCGGCGGGTACCTCGGCACCCCGCGCGAGGCGCTCGATGTGTCACGCTCCGACTACGCTATCGATCGCCGCGGCTACCGCGGCCGCACGTATGACTAGACGCATCGAGACGCGTCCCAAAAAACCCTCTCCCTCTGTGCGAGAGGGCCGGGTGAGGGCCCAACGCAATTGGTTTCTCCATCAAGGCGATCACCGGCCTGGCTCAGAAGGCCGGTGATCTTTCTTTTTGAACCCACCCAACCCCCCGCATCGCCAATCGCGTTCATCGCGTTCTACGAGGCAAAACAGCCCCAAAATGAGGCAGGGGCGAATAGAGCGCGATCCCTATGGCACCCGTCGTGCCAAACCAGTACTTTCGCATTTCATCAATCCGACAGACCCCCTTGAGAGGCGCCTCGCCGAAGCAATTTGGAGAGGCGCTTTTTCTTGCTCACTCACTCCTGGTCCGGCGTCGCCGCACCGCCCACGATCGGATCGAACATCACCGGCTGATTCTTCTGCTCCCGCGGCTTGATCGTCACGAACTTCACCGATCCATCAAGAAACAAAACGTTCCCCGCCGGAACCTTTCGATGTTGAGTTCCACTCTCCGAAGCCGTCGCAACCTTCACGTGTCCGTGCCAGTCAGCTTTTCGCCCCGTCGATTGCGCCAGCTCGTACCAGATTGGATCGCCCATCAAGACCAGGCGCGATGCGGGGGTCGTGATTTCCATTCGCCTCAAACTCCGCGTCGCGCGATGTGATATCGGCTCATCCACCACTGGGGAGGCGCTTCCGGAGGCGCTTCCGGGGGTATTTCCGGGGGTATTTCCGGGGGCGCCGTCCCAACTGACCAGCGCCGCGTTGAGCCTGTAGCTGGTCCCAAAGCTGCGAAACGCCGTGCGCCGCCCGGTTCCGAATGTCCCCACATCCACGTCGGTGATTCCCTCATCCGCCGGGCAGCAGCACACCACGTCATCGAAGTTCGTCGTTCGTGGAAGTGCCAGGTACGAAGTCAGCGGCCGATCGAAATCGGGAAACGCCATCTCATCCACCGATGAGAACCGGCATCCGCCGTAAAACCAGCCCGGCTGCACCGGCACGTGCGGAAACTCCCCGTCGTTGTCCGCAAGGTATGCCGACCACGCCTGCCCAATCTGCCGTTGATTATTTTGACACTTCTCGCGATGGCTCGCCACCCGTGCTGATGACAACGCCGGAACCAGGATCGACAAGAGCAGCGCGATCACCGAGAGCGATACAACTGTCTCCAGCAGCGTCACACCGCGAAATTGGCCGTCGCGCATTGGCATGAATACTACATGATAGTCCGCACCGCACTTCCATCTGGATGCACGCGGGTCTGGACACTTTCCGCATCTCAAAAACGTTGGCAGACGGGCTTCAAGCCCGTCTGCCGTTTTTACCTTCGCGGTCCGAGCGACGCTTGCGCGTCCCAATCCTCAATCCCAAGTCCACTCCGCGCTCGCCGCCGGCTCCTGATCTTCCTGAACTTCAGCGACTTCCGGCTCGACTTGGGGCGCCTCAGCGGCTTCCGATGCCTCCGCGACCTCCGCGACCTCCGCAACCTCCGGCTCCGGCTGCACCTCTTGCTTCGGCACGCGCCGTGTGATGTACGTGACGCGGAAATCATCAACCACCTCATTCACCAGGCAGCCGACCATCTCGCCGTACACGGCCTTTGGATCGGTCGCGCCGAATCCGCCCTTGCCTCGGTGATTGAAGGTCGCGCCCGCCACGTTCGCGCTCGTCTTGGCCGAATCGCTCCACAGCGTCGCGCCGCTCTGCATCTCCACCAGCTTGGTGTTCAGCGTGGCGTCAACGTTCTGCTCCACGCTCAGGGTCTCGGACGTGGGCGTCTGCAGTTCGAAACGTCCGACCACCATCACGTCAACGCCATGCATGTCGCGAAGTGATTGCAGGGTCGCCTTATCCCACTTCTTGCTGCCGGCCGAGGCGAAGACTTCCTGCTCGGTGCCCAGCTCGATCACGCGCGTGCCTGGCTGCGCTTCCTGCATCGCACGCAAGAACTCCTGCGTGCAATATTGACGCAGAGCGCCATCCGCTTGCTTGGATCCGAACGTAACCAGTCCGATAGTCGAGTACTGTCCAAGATTCACTCGCGGCGCCACCGGCTCGGTGATCGTTACGTAATTCGACTTGCATCCCGTTCCCACGGCCATTATCGCCGCACACGCAACTCCTGCCGCTCCCGCCACCCAATTGCACCGCATTGCCAGTCCTCCCAAGGAATTGACGAGAAGAAGAAAGCCTGTTACTCGAGATTCAACCCCCAATCATCGACCCACCGCCCCACGGGCTTAAGCCCGCTGCCGGAGGCGTGCCATGCTTCGGCCCTTAGGACGAAGCATGACCGACGTCGTCACGTCCCAAAACTCAGTTTTTTGATTTATTGCCTTGTTGCCTTCGCCCTCACCCACTCACCCGCTCACCTACCCATCCCTTCGTCGCTTCGTCACCACTCACTGTCTCACCGTCTCACCCAATCGTAAATCGTAAATCGTAAATCCTAAATTGCCCTCACCTCCTCACCTCCTCACCCCGCCACCCCCTTCCTCCCTTGCCCCTCATCGGGCGTCGGCCTTCTCCACCATCGCCTCCGATACTCGTTCTTCTTTCTCTTCACCGGGCAAATCTCCACCAGTCTTTTCACCTCCCGCCCTACAGCAAGCCGGTCGCTCAATCCCAGATGCCACCACGCTGCCGCGCTCATCCTTCACCTGTTGAGTTTCCCTCTCCCGCGCTTCCCCCTCCCTCGTCCGCTGCCGATGAACTTCGGCTCGCGGGGCGCATGCGCTTCTTCGCCGCCCTTGCGAACGCTGGCGTCCCGCCGGTCATGCGCTCCTTGCTGCTGCTTCTCGTGCAACTCAATTGGCCGAGCCGGTGTGCCTTGAGACCCGAATTCTTCTTGCCTGGTCGTCTGGCCCGCCCGAGTAGCCTTCCCGCCGCTTGTCTTTGTTCTCGAAAGGCGCATGACTCATCCTCCGTTCATTCATCAATCCGCCTGAACCTGATCATCGAAAGCCTATTGCTCTGGCCCGCTCAATCGCTTAGGTCGATCTTCCGAATCGGCCTCCTTCGCGCCTCGCTCGCACGCTTCACCTCCCTCGGTCTCCCTCACCTGTTCACCTGCTCACCTGTTCATTCTTCATCACTCTCTGTGTCCCTGTGCCTCGGTGGTTAACCTGCCCTATTCCCCCGCCCGGGTCCGCACGTTGTCCAGCACGTTCATGAAGTTGATGTACGCCTCGTACGGGCTGTCGTAGGGGCTGAAGTACTTGTGCACATCGCCATCCGACCAGTACTTGGTTGACATGTAATACAAATGGTCCGATGTCGTGAGCTTGCGCCAGTCCTCGAGAATGTACTCGTCGCCCGCCGCGTGACGTGCTTTGACCGGCGCTTCCAATCGATACAGCTCCGCCGCCGCGTTGTCTTGCATCGCGTTGCCCAGCCACGCCGACAGATCCCGCTCCATATCGGCCCACGATGTCATCGTCGGCACGTTGTATTCGCCCGCCGCCTGGTATTTGTCCACAACCTGGCTCGGCGTCAAGAACTCGTTCTGCCCCGGATTCACATCGAAAATCTTCTCGGGCAACACATCAAAGAACTGAAAAATACCCGTGTGCTCCCACTGATGCTCGCCGAACGTCTCGTAGTCCATGAATAGGTTGCACACAAAACCGTTGCCGTTGATCTGATTCACCCACTTGGCGAAGGTCTCGGCCCGCAGCGGCCACTCCGACCAGTTCCGGTCACCAAACCGGAACGCAATGTCATCGCTTAATCGATAATTCTTCAGCAACAACTTCACCCGCGACTTCGACAAATCCCCGCGCGTGCCCGGCGGAACATACAAGTAATTCGGCGAGCGATACCCCAGCAGCTTGTCCACTCCCTCGCACAGCACACCCTTGTACCGGCCCAGGGCCGCAACGTGAGCCGCGACGTCGTTCGAATAGTTCAGCTCGGTGTTGCGAAAAACTTTCGGCTCCTGCCCGAAATACTTCTTCACCTGCGCATCGTGCATCGCCAGCTGCTCGCTGAACTCCTCGCGCGAGAACAAGAAGCTCAGCGAGTGATGCGACGTCTCGCCCAAAAATTCGCACGCGCCCGTCGCCGCAAGCTCCTGAAACATCTCCAGCACATCCGGCGCCCACTGCTCAAACTGCTCCAGCGCCACGCCCGTGATCGAATAGCACACGCGAAACCGCCCCTCGTGCCGCTTCACCAGGTCCAGAATCTTCGCGGTCGCCGGCCGATAGCACTTGTTCGCCACCTTCTCGCAAATGGCCTTGTTTGCCTCGTTGTCGAAATAGAACGGATCGCTGTCGAACACCGAGTACTTGCGCAACCGAAACGGCTGATGCACTTGAAAATAGAAACAGACCGAGGCCATGTTGACATGGTACGTGGAAAAATGGCCGAAAGCACGACTTTGCGGGTTGCGACCACTTCTCTCACTTGTGTTGTGGCACTTGCCGATAACATCAGCTCGCATGACCATCGATTCGCGCTTTGCACGCGACCGGTACGTGATCAGGCGGAAGATCCTCACCTTGATCGGCGCGGCGTTCCACGTGTTTGACCACGCGGGCAACGTCGTGCTGTACTCGCGCCAGAAGGCGTTCCGGC
>JAKEEP010000126.1 GCA_022616475.1 Phycisphaerales bacterium
AGCAGCTCATCGATGCTCATCTCGCGCGTGCGCTGGTATTGAATCGCGTTGCGCAACTCCGGACTGAGCCCGGCAAGGCCGGCTTCCGCTGGCGCGAGCTTCACGCCCGCATAGGGGCCAACCCAACCTCCTGGTTTGGGCCAACTCGGCGCGAACGCCCCCGAGCCTGCGACTCGCGCGATGTCGGCCTGCTGGTCGAACTTGTCCATCTTCGCCTCAAGTCCTTTCTACGATCGCCGCATCATAGGCGCGGCGAGATTATCGGCAAGAGCACGGTCGAGTGTGAGCGCAAGTCGCCGGCGTACGAACAATCAAATCGCTGCAGAGCGGGAAACACGCGGCTACGAGAATTCCTCTTCGGATTGTGCCGCAGGAAGCGGACGCGGCAGGCGAGTATCGCTCGGATCGATCTCGGTCGCGCGGTCGCTGGGAAGAGTGATGATGAACGTGGCGCCCTTTCCGTCGGCGGGCGCAAGTTCCACGCGACCCCCGTGCTCCTCGACAATCTTGCGCGTCACCGCCAGGCCGAGTCCCGTTCCTCGCTGTCCCTTGGTCGAAGCGAACGCCTCAAAGATATGCTCGCGCCATTGCGGATCGACGCCCGCGCCATTGTCGGAGACGCTGATTTGGGCTTCCCGGCTCGCGGCCAGGAATCGCGATTTGATTGTGACGACGCCCTTTTTCTCCGGCGCCGCCTCGATGGCGTTAATCAAAAGGTTCATGAACGCTTGATGCAGAGCGTTGGAATCGACCGGGATCGGCGGCATGTCGGCATCGAGTTCGAGGATCAGCCCGACCCGCTTGCGGTCAGCTTGGAGCTGCATCAGCTCCACCGCCTCCTGGACCAGCCTGTTGATCGAGCTGAGATCGATCTCCAAAGCGCGTTGCTTGGAGTACATCAGCATGTTCAACGTGAGCGCGTAGATGCGGTCGAGATTGCGCGCCAGGATCGGCCAGCCTTCCTTGGCCAGCTTCAAATCGCCCTTGTTCAGCGCCAATTCGACCGCGTCCGCCCCGCCGCGAAGCGCCTGAATGATGTTCTTGATCGAGTGGCTCAGCGACGCGACCGCCTCGCCCATCGCCGCCAGTCGCTCGGTGTGCATCTTGCCGCTGAGCGCCTGGGCCGTTTGAAGCGCCAGCCCGGTATGCTGGCCGATGGCGTTCATCAGCCGCAGCTGCTGGTCGGTGAAGGTGAAATTCATAAGCGACGAATCGATGTGGATCACGCCGAACGTGCGATCGACCGCGCGAATCGGCACGCAGATCGCCGAGCGGATTCCGTAATCGCGAACGCTGTCGCCCGAACGGAATCGCGAATCGTTCATGGCGTTGGTTGAGAGGATTCCTTCGTTGCGCTCGAGCGTATGCTGAACAATCGTCCGGCTGACCGGGATGCGCCCTTCGTCCAGCGTCTTGGGGCGAACCTTGTACCGCACGACCACGGGATCGGGACGATCGGTCGGCTTTTCCTGCAAAAGAATGAACCCGCGATCGGCCTGGAACTTGATGAAGATGAGATCCATCACCTTTTCAAGCAGTTCCTGACGATCGAACGTCGTTGCGGTGAGCGCCGTCAGCTCGTAGATGACCCGCAGGTGCTCGGCCGCGGCGTGAATGGGGTCCGGCGCCGATAGGATCATTGATTCAGCGCTGGCCGGCATCTGGCTCTCGACGCTGACATCGAAGGCCTCCGAAGGCAGAAGCGACACGACCGTGCTCTTTTTCACATCGGGCGTGATCGCGAAGACCAGGAGGGTGGAGCCGCAGCGAATTTGATCTCCCGGCCCCAGCTGCACCCGCTCGCTGGTGATTCGCGTGCCGTTGATGAACGTCCCGTTGGCCGATTGCAAATCGCGCAGAAACCACTTGCCATCGTCCGGCGTCAGCTCGGCATGACGGCGGCTGACGGTCGTGTCGGTGATTGGAAGGGCTTCCGACGAGCGCCCGATGAGTTGCGGCTCGTGAGCGGGCAACTCGAATTTCTTGCCCCGATCAGGGCCTTGGAGGATGTGGAGCACCAGCACGGCAGTATGGTAGGGAATCAACCGGTGATGCGTCGCCACATTCGCGCATCTACGAGCAGCGCCTCACTGTTTAGCCGCGAGGTCGCCGCGGCGACCGAGCGCTCGGCGCGCAAAACCCTTCGCGACCATATCATTTCCACCATGGGCAAACGTGCTGCCTCATCATCCGGCCTCGATCCATCCATGCGGATCATTGTGCTCCATGGCAAGGAGCGGTTCCTCATCGAAGAGCGGACCCGCGATTTCATCGCGCAGCTTGATGAGCACTTCGGCGGCGTCGAAGTGTTCTCATTCGACGGCGAAACCGTTCAGCCCGCGATGGTGCTGGACGAATTGCGCAGCTACGGCCTGATGCAGAAGCACAAATTGGTGGTCCTCGACAATGCCGATGTGTTCCTGGCCGGCGGCGGACGCGGCGCATCGGAAGAGGATGAGGATGATGGCAGTGAGGCCAAATCAACCCGTCGCCCGCTGATGGAGCGATATGCCGAGAACCCGGTGGCCGATGCGACTCTGTTGATGCGCGCCGCAACCTGGCGCAAGGGCAAACTCGATAAACTGATTCTCCAGCGCGGAGCAATCATCCCCCTGGAATTGATGGATAACTCGTCGGCAATGCGATGGTGCATTGATCGAAGTACAAACCAACATGGCATCGCGATCGAGCGCGATGCGGCGCAATTGCTCGTCGAGCGGTTGGGCCCCGAGCTTCAGCACCTCGATACCGAGTTGGGCAAGCTTGCGGCGATGGCGGGGGTGAAAAGATCGATTACCCGCGAATTGGTGGCTGAGTCGGTCGGCTTATCGCGCGAAGAGAAAGCCTGGGAAATTCAGGGAGCGCTGGCGACCGGCAGCGCCGCTGCGATGCTGCGCAAGCTTCGCGAGCTGCTTGATGTTTCGCGGCAGGATGAAGTGCCGATCGCCTGGGCCATTTGCGATTTCTTGCGCAAGGTGCACACCTCATCAGAATTGCTGGTGCGCGGGCTTCCGCCGCGCGCCGTCATGGGGCAGGCCAAGCTCTGGGGCAACACCGCCGAACCGATTCTTCAATTGGCCGGACGGCTGCGCCCGCGAATCGCCGCCGCAATGCTCAAAGACGCGATTGACACCGACATGCGAAACAAGAGCGGCTCGGGCGACCCGCAGCGCAACTTGGAAACACTCGTCGTGCGCATCGCAGATACAATCAGTCGACGCTAGACCTGTTAGCGGGCGGTCCTCGCCGCCGTTCGATGCGCGTTGGATAGGGAGGCAAACGTGAACAGCGCCGTTCGACTTGTTCTAACCGCAGCCGCAATCTGCTTGATGGTGATCAACGCGTGCGGTTGCGGCAAGAAGACCAATGGGCTGAAGGATGCCCCATCGGCATCCCTCGAGGCGCCGGCCGATACTGAGCTTCCGCTGGATCGAGCCAACGAGGCTGCATCGACAACATCGATCGCTGCTGCCGACGTCGAGCCCGCGCCGCCATTGTTGGGCGCCTCGACCCTCGACGAATCGAGCGACACGACGGTTGAGCGGAGCCGTCAGGCGCTGCTTGAAGCCCTTTCAGCCCAGCTGCGCCAAGACGCGCTGCAGACCCAGACACCGATGCGTGAGCTGGCGATGCTCGCCGCCATATCGATCATCGACCCCCAGCGTCAGGTTGACCCACGGTCGGTCGAGCAACTGAACACAGGCGATCGCCAGGTGTTAGCGCGACTGCAGGAATTCTTCGCGCGAATCAGCGAGTCGCTGGCGAGCCGGGGCGGCATGGAGCAATCGATCGAGCAGGCGGCATCGAAGTTGGCCGCCTCGCTTCACCAATCGCCTCAGTTGAAGCTGGCGAACGCCGTGCTCTGCACCCGCGTGGGAGGCTTTGGCGACTACACGCCGTTCGAGCGCGCGGTGTTTCTCGCCGGCAGTCCACAGAAAGTGATCCTCTATCTCGAAGTCGAGAACTTCACCAGCGAGTTGAACCAGCGCGGCGAATACACCACCGAACTCTCACAACAGCTTGCAATCACAGACGAGCGCGATGGCAGCGTGCTGTGGAAAGAGCAGTGGCAGAACGCCGTCGATGTCAGTCGCAAGAAGCGCCAGGATTACTTCACGGTGCAGACGCTCACGCTTCCCAACTCGCTGGCGGTGGGTCATTACCAGTTGCAGGTGCGCCTGCGCGATGAGCAGACCGGACAGCAGACCCAGACCGCCATACCCTTCGAGATCGTCGATGATCCCAAGCTCGCGGTGACCGTGAAGTGATTGCTGTCGTGGTTTGGTATGGGTGGCGTCGGCATTCTGCCCGCACGCCTTCAGCACGGGCAGGATGCCCGTGCCACCGGCTGATAACCGCTACTTCGCGCTCGCGGCCAGGCGATAATCCGTCGTCAATGTCTGCACACCACGCTGGGCCAGGTGCACATACGCCTGGGCTGCGGTGAACGGCTCGGTCGTGATGAAACTTTTGGTGTGCGTCACCAGTGCCTGGGTGACCATTTCGTTCGCCGCCGGACGCTCGAGCGTGAGAAAGATCTTGGCCACGCCCCCGACCACGTCACCCTCGTCCAACTCCAGGCTCCAACCGCCGGTCGGCGCGACGATTTCAATGTTCACCTGGTTCTGGGGCGGGTACGTCTGCAATTGCAAGAGTTGAACCTTCACCGGCGGACCGGCATACGCCTCCTTCGACGTGACCGGACCGACGTTTTCGGAATGATCGCTTGGCGGCGGTGACGGTGGGGTCTGCTTGGATGGCGTCGGCGGCGAAGATTGCTTGGACAACGGTGGCTGTGATGCAGTCTGCTTGGATGACGGCGGTGACGATTGCGACGGTTGCGACTGGCACGCCGCGGCACAGCAGGCCAACGCGAGGACTTGCACGTATGCACGGAGTCTCATCACATCATCCTAACCGATTCGTCGATCCGCCGTAGTCAAGCCCTCATCTGTGCCATCTGTGTTATCTGTGGATGATCTCCTCTGTTCTGGTTCGCACAGAATCGCCCACCCGCAGCGCGCCCGCCATCGTCGATCCAATATCCGCCGGGCTCTCGGCAATATGAACGCCGCACTTGCGCAGCGCATCGATCTTCGCCTGCGCTGTGTCGTCTGCCCCGCCGATGATTGCACCCGCATGCCCCATGCGCTTTCCCTTGGGCGCCGTCCGCCCGGCGATAAACGCTACCACCGGCTTGGTCATGTTCTGCTTGATCCACTGACCAGCCTGCGTCTCGTCGGCGCCGCCGATCTCGCCGATCATCACCACGCCATCAGTCTCGGCATCGCGCTCGAACAAGGTCAGCAACTCGATGAAGTTCAACCCTTTGATCGGATCGCCGCCGATGCCGACGCAGGTTGATTGCCCAAGCCCGAGCATCGTGCATTGCCAGACTGCTTCATACGTCAGCGTCCCGCTGCGGCTGATGATCCCCACTGCCTTCCTGGTCGAAGCGTCCGCCTTAGCCGTGTGAATGTACCCCGGCATGATTCCGATCTTGCATCCGCCCGTAAATCTTGCGGCAGCACCTTGGCCGGAAACCCTTTTGCCCGGCGTGATGATTCCCGGGCAGTTGGGCCCGATCAGGCTTGAACCCGGATAGTCGCGCAGTGCCGCCTTCACCCTGATCATGTCTTGCACCGGGATGCCCTCGGTAATGGCGCAAATCACCTTGATTCCGGCAGCGGCAGCTTCAAGGATCGCATCGGCCGCGTACGGAGGCGGCACGAAGATCATTGTTGCGCTTGCCCCAGTTTGCTTGGTTGCCTCAGCGACCGTGTTGAAGATCGGCAGGCCGTTGTCGTCCTTGGTTCCGCCCTTGCCCGGCGTGACCCCGCCGACCATTTTCGTGCCGTAGTCCAGGCACCCGGCGGTGTGAAAGGCTCCGGCTGAGCCGGTGATGCCCTGACAGATGACCCTGGTTGAACCCTCAACGAGAATCGACATAGGGTCGATCAGTGTAGCGAGCAGCGTTGCCGTGCGGAGAACCAGCGCAAAATTGGCTATGCTGATCCCAAGAACAAATCAGCCGACCCAGCGATCTTGGCTCCAGATGAGCGTCCGGCATGACGATTGACGACTAACCACTTCGATTCGCAGGAGAACAGCCGTGCAAACCAAAGTGATTCTCGGTGCAGCGCTTTCGACCTTCCTCGTGATTGGCGCAGCGGTCAGCCAGGGGCAAGCGCCGGCAAGGCCCTCCTCGACCAAGCAGTCCACGTCTGCCAGGCAGGTGCCTCAGCAAAACCCTGCCAAGCCTGCCGCGCCGGACCAGGCGCCCGCGAGCGATGCGCTCAGTTGGTACTCGGCCGGGCTCGAAGAGTTCCTGGTCGATCCCAAGGACAAAGGTCTGATCACCGCCCTGCGATTGCTCGATGAGCGCGTCGCCGAGCTGCCGCGGGAAATGGACAAACCGCAAATTCCCGGTGCGGCGTTACAACTGGTGGTCGATCTGCTGTTCTCATCCAAAGGCATGCGCGCTGGCGTCATCGAGAACAACCAGGCGGCGCGCGGAGCGCCTCCCTTCTACGGCCAATTCAACTTTTTTGCGGCCAATCAACAGCAGGCCGACGCTCTGTCGAAGCGATTCACCGACACAATCGCCGCGATGGCGCCGTTCCCGCGCCGCGCTGCTCCCGATAAGCCGGGAATGAACGTGATGGACGTCAATGGCGTGCCGATCTACTTCGGCACGATCAAGGTTGGCGAGCAGTGGGCCTTTGCCCTGGGCGTGAACAAGGTTGACCAGACCCCGGTCAAGCCGGGCCGCGCCGAGCTGCCCCCGGGAGTCGAGCCCGTTTTCGCCGGCACGCTCGATGCTCAAAAGCTCAAGCCGCTGTTCGACATGATCCTGAGCCATCCGGGCGCGCAACAGCAGCTGCGCGGCGCCCAGATGCAATTGGAAATGATGGGACTGTACGGCCCCAACGCCGCCACGATCTCGGCCGCCATGGGCTACGGCCCCGACCGAGGCCACGCCACGCTGCGATACTCGCGCTACCGCAAGCTGATGGAGCAGTACATGCCGATCACCGATCAGCGGTTGACCGCCGATGACCTGCGCCGAGTTCCGGCCGATGCGACCTACGCGCAGATCAGCAAATACGACCTTGCCGGAATTGGCAAGATGTACGAGCGCATGTTTGAACAGGCCGGCATGCAGATGCAGCAGGAGATTCCCGACATCATGGCCATGATCGAGGAGGAAACCGGCGTTCATCCGCAGCGCGATGTCTTCGATCACCTCGGGCAGACCCTGGGTGTGTACATGTCCGACACCACCGGCGGCGGCGGGTTGCTGTCGCTGGTTGGGTTCGCGCAAGTCAAGAACGCCGATGCCCTGAATCAAACCATGTCGCGCATCACCGGCCGGCTCAATCAACTGGCTCAGCAGAATGCCAAGGGCTACGTGCGAATTTCCGAGCGCAAGCTAAACGGTCAAACGGTAACCGTGTTGACCTTCCCCGGATTGCCGATTCCGCTGGAGCTGTGCTGGGCGACATCGGGCGGGTACTTGTACGCGGCCGGTTCACCGCAGGCGTTGCTGGCGGCCATCAAACAGGGCCAGGGAGGCTCGCCGGGTCTGGCCGACAACCCGCACTTCAAGGAAATGGGCGGCGACAAGCTGGGCAGCGACGCCATTCAAGTCTCCTTCGTTGACACGCCAAAGCTGATGCGCGAGGGATATGGACTCGTGAATCTGGGAGTGTCGGCGCTGGCGAACTTGGTGCGCTCGCCGTCCGACCCGTCGCGCGATCCTGGTGTGTTGATGCCTTCGTATACGGAACTAGCCCAGGGGGCCAAAGCATCGGTCACCATTGCGCGAATTCAGGGCGATGATCTGGTGGCCACCTGCCAACACGACCGATCGCTTCTGGTGAACGCCTGCGGATTGGCCGGCATCGTCGGCGGGCCCGTAGGTGCGGCCGCGTTCGCGGGCGCGATTGCCGGTTCGGCTGCTGGCCAGGCCCAGCACCATGCCATGGAGCACATGGACCAAATGCATCAAATGCACTTGCAATCCAGTGAGGGCAACCTGCGCGAACTCGGAATGGCGCTCCAGCTGTATGCGGTTGAAAACAACGATCGCTTCCCCAACTCCATGGACAAACTGCTCCGGATGGAGCTTGCCACGGCCGACGTCTTTGATTCACCCGCCGGCGATGCTGCCGACGGCGGGCCCGACTACTGGTTCGATACCTCGGCCATGAGACTCTCGGCGGTGCGAAACCCGGATCGACGAATTCTCGCCTACGACCGCGTCATGTACGAAGGCGGTCAGAAAGTCTCGGTTCTGTTCGTCGATGCTCACGTCGAGACTATGCCCATATCGAAATTCCAATCACTGATCACACAGCCGCCCAACGGCGGGATCGATTTCGAGCTGCCTGAGTAATTGGCTCCAATCCTGTTTTTCTCCTCTGTGTCTGAGTGGTTCAATCCGGATTCGCTTATCGCTTGCGCCGCGCCATGATTCCGTCCTGGCCGTGAAAGGTGACCAGGACCGCGCCGCGGGCCGCATGCTGATCGAAGATCGATGCGATCAACTCGTCGTCACCAGGCCAGGGATAGGCGAAGACGCAGTCGAAGTCATCGGGATCGAGGCCGATCTCGTCGTAGGCGGCCCGGCCGTCGTCGATCGTCATGATGTGGCTGTCGCCGAGGTTGTCGGGCGCGCTGTGGCCTTCTGGCACAAAGCTGCCGTGAACCAACTCCACGTTGATCCGGTGATCGCGCGCCAGCGATTGCGAGGCGGTTACCAGCCGTTGATCGATCTCGATTCCGACCGAGTCATAGCCGATGATCGCAGCCAGGCAGGCGATCACCCCCAGACCGCTGCCCCACTCGCAGAACGCGTTGCCAGGCAGCAAGCCGCTGCCGTTGTGCAATCGATTCAGGGCGCGGTAGACCAATTCATAGTCGCTGGGCACGAAACTCACGGCCGGATTGTCCTTGTGCTCTTGGATGAACTGGTCGATTCGGCTCGATCCATCGGTCAACAGATCGATCACTCGCTGTGGGACCAGCTGGGCGGTCTCCATGGGAAGTTCAAGTGTGACCAGCGACATGCATGATCCTATTCCTTTCGGAGTGTGAACCAGCGAATCTTGTGGCCACCCACGTCGGCGCATGCCTGCCCTGGAATTGCCCTCACCCCCAACCCCTCTCCCAGAGGGAGAGGGGCTAAAAAAACGGGGGCACGAGCATGATCGCTCGTGCCACCAATGAGACGGATCTCTCTTCTCTCGTATGGAGCGCCCAGTGCAACATCCGCGCTCGATACCATTGGAGCGCGGGTTAACAAGAAGTTCTGGGCGCTGTGAACTCATGATCGAATGTCCGCAGGTCTAACAAGGCTTGCAGGACTGACAATAATCCCGGCGCAAGGTTCCATGATGAGTGATCGATCGGCCCCGATTCCTGAAGGCAACCCAGCGAGCAGCGACCCGCAGCCCTGGCCGATTCCCCGCCCTGTACCTATCAACTTGCCGGTCGAAATCGGCGGCTACCGCATTCAACGCGTGCTTGGCTCGGGAGGCATGGCGACCGTGTATGCGGCGCTCCAGCTGCAGCCGCGGCGAACGGTGGCTCTCAAAGTGATGAAAGCGGGAATCGCGGATGTGAATCCCGAGGCCGCGGTTCGGCGCTTCCGGCGCGAAATCGAGATCCTGGGCAAGCTGCACCACCCGTACATCGCGCAGGTGTATGACGCCGGCATGCACGCCGAGCCTGGCTCGCCAGCCGTTCCATATTTCGTCATGGAGTACGTCTCGTCGGCCAGCACGATCTTGAAGCACATTGCCGCCAAGGACCTCGACCTGCGCGCCCGGCTCGCGCTTTTTGTCAAAGTGTGCGCGGGCGTCGATCACGGTCATCGCAACAAAGTCATTCACCGCGATCTGAAGCCGGGGAACATCCTCATCGATCAATACGGCGAGCCCAAGATCATCGACTTCGGGATCGCTCAAGCTGCCGAGCTCGACGTCTCGATGCAGACCATGCACACCGAATCGGTCCGCTTGCTGGGAACGCTCCAGTACATGAGTCCCGAGCAAGTGGATGCCACGCCGCAGGATCTGGACTCGCGGTGCGATGTGTACGCGCTGGGGGCGCTGCTGTACAAGATTCTGACAAATAAGCCCGCGCACGACCTTGAAGGGTTGCCCGTGTACCAGGCCGTTCGGGCTGTTCGCGAGCGAACGCCGACGCGCCCCAGCGAGCTTCGGCCGGAGATCCGAGGCGATCTGGAGACGATCATCTTGAAAGCGATGGAGCCCGACCGGTCGAGCCGCTACCGCAACGCCGGCAGCCTGGGCCGCGACATCGTGCGCTATCTGAGCAACAAGCCGATCCACGCCCGCCGGGCGAGCCTGGTGCGGCGAGCAAGGCTCTTTGGCCGCCGGAATCGCGGGCCGCTCACGGCCGCAGCCATCATCGCGTTGGTCATGTCGATTGCCGCGGGGATCATTTTCGTTCAGCGTTGGCAATTCCTCCGTGAGCAGCAGCGCGCCGTGCAGGATCGTCCATTGATCGAGCCCTCGACGGTTGTGGCTCACACGCCCCAGGCCGAGCCTCATCGAGCGCCACCGGCGATTGAGTCGTCGCCGCTGGGGTTCAGGTTGAGTGAGCACACGGGGCGAATCAGCGGGCTCGCGTTTTCCGCAGATGGCACGACGCTGCTGTCGGCCTCGCACGACCATCGCTTGATTGCCTGGGATGTGGGAAACAAGGCGCTGTTGTGGACGGCCGAGCCGTTTGAGGAGCCGGTGACGGGATTCGCGATGACGGCCGATGGATCGTTGGTGGCGGTAGCGGCCGATGCCCAGCCGGTGCGTCTGATCGACGGCCAAACCGGGGTGATGTTGCAAACGATTCGCCAGATCAGCGGCGCGATCCAAGCGGTCGCGATCAGCCCCGATGGAGCGTGGCTCGCGTTCGCCGGGCAGGATTTCACGCTCCGGCTCATTCCTGTTCGCGATCGAGCGGTTCAGCGCGAGCACGAGATCACCATCCGATCATCAACGGGTCCGTTCACGTGCGTGGCGTTTGACTCGAGCGGGCGGTTCGTGGCTGCGGGCTCAGAGCGAGGGCGGGTGTATGGGTGGGAGATCGGGTTAGAGGGCGAGGGAACGAAGACGCCCTGGAGAGTCTGGCCAGTTGGCGAAATCGACGTGTCTGGCGAGGCGGTCGCGGGGATTGGATTCGCGGACGTGGGCGAATCGGAGCCCGCGATCGTTGCGGTTGACAGCGACGGCAGCGCGGTGGTGTGGCGGGCGTTGAGTGCGGGCGAGGTCAGCGAGGGGTCCATTGTTCGATTCCGGGCTGCGGAGTCGGGCATGGGGTACGTTTCCTTTGATCCATCGGGGAGGTGGCTGGGGTGCTCGTCGGGTGCAGCCGTTTCTCTTTGGGATTTGAGGAGTCTCCAGGGGCAGGCGGCCAGGGTGGTGCAGGCCTCGGAGGCGGTGTTTGGGGTTGCGGTTGATCCGGAGGGGGAGTGGTGTGCGGTGGGGCAGAGTGATGGGGATATTGAGGTGGTGCCGGTGAAACGGTGAGACGGTGAGGGGTGAGCGGGTGGACGAGGTACAAGTTTGCGCGCGCGGATTTCCCAGAAGGGGATTAGTTTTTGCGCGCGCGTTTGCCAGAAGGGGATTCGTTCTTGTGAAAGAGTGGCGTTTTTGGTTCGGGAACACAGGGGGATTCCAAATGGGTAAATGGTCCAAGGCCTTGGCCATCGCATCCAGCTTCCGATGGGCGTCAACCATGTGCGCTTCCAGCTCATCGAGCATCCCCAGCTCCAGCTTCAGCATCAAACGCCAGGGCTG
>JAKEEP010000127.1 GCA_022616475.1 Phycisphaerales bacterium
CCTTCGTTCTCGGCGACTACGTCCAAGCCGACATTCAAGCCGACTACTACTTCGGCGGTCCCGTCGCCAACGCCAACGTTGAGGTTGTCGTCTATCAAAGCCCGCATTACCACTGGTGGACGCCCCATCGCGACTACCCCTGGGTGTACGAGGATTCCAATCCGTACCGATGGTGGGGGGGCGGCCAGGGGCAGATCATCAGGCGCGAGCAGCTCAAGACCGATCGCACCGGCAAGGCCGTGCTCACTTTTGAAACGCCCGCCAACTCCCAGCAGGATTTCGAATATCGGATCGAAGCTCGCGTGATCGATGCATCGCGCCGCGAGATCACCGCCAGCGATTCGGTGCGCGTCACTCGTCAGCGCTACTACGTGCACATGCATCCTCAGCACAATCTCCACTGGCCCAACGACAAGGTTGAAATCGACATCAAAGCCCTCGACGCAAACGACCAGCCCATGCCGGTCGAAGGCACGGTCAACGTCACGCGCGAGCAGTGGGTCGAAATCTGGATCGATCCAACCGGCCAGGAAGTCACGGGCGCGGCCCTGCGCGTTGCCCAACAAGATTTGGAGATCTGGCCACCAGTTCCGCCTCATCCGGGTTCGCCTCCCTGGCGATTGAAGTTCCGCGGCTACCAGTCCGAGGATGTGCTGACCACCAAGGTGAAGCTCGATGAGAAGGGCGAGGCGACGTTCGCCTTCACGGCTCAGAAGGAAGGCTACTATCGCGTGCGCTGGAACAGCCAGGATCACGTCGCCGACTTTGGCCCCATGCCGATCACCAGCGAAACCTATGTCTGGGTCGCCACCGACCGCTCCACCGAACTTGGTTATCGCCAGGGCGGCCTCCAAATCGTCGTCGATAAGGACACTTTCCGCGCCGGTCAGACCGCGCCGGTGATGGTCAGCACGCCCACCAACGACCGCTATGTTCTGTTGGCCGTTGAAGGAAACGATCTCTACAGCTATCAGATCGTTCACGTTTCCGGCACCGCAAAACTCGTTCAGCTCCAAATCGACCAACGGCACATCCCCAACGTCTATCTCACCGCCCATATGGCCCACGACGGCCAGCTGTATCAGCATCAGGAACAGGTCTTCGTGCCGCCCGTGCAGCAGTATCTGAAGGTCGATGTCACCGCCGACCGTCCTGCGGCGCACTATCAGCCGGGCGACGAAGGCTCGTTCACGATCAAGACCACCGATCACGATGGCAAGCCCATCTCAGCAGAAGTCGCCCTCGCCGTTGCCGATGAGTCGGTCACGTACATCCAACAGGACTACGCCGGCGATCCCCGCCCGTTCTTCTTCGACCGCCGACAGAGCCTGTATGTCCAAACCGGCTCCACCTTCCAGCAGAAGGGATTCGTGAAGCTCGTCAAATGGCAGAACGACCAGTTGATCGATCAGCGCCTGCGCTCGCAAATGGAACAAGGCCGCGATGCGCTGGGCAAGGACGATGAGATGTATGGCGAAAGAATGGCTCGGAACGAGTATGCCACGAAATCGCGCAGCGGTGGGGGAGGCGGTTACCTCGCCGATGGCGCGGCTGAAATGGATGGCGTCGCCGGCGCGCCCCGTCCGGCCACGGCTCAACTTGGCATGCCCTTGCGCGAAATGGCCGCCGACAAGCGCATGCAAGCGAAGGCCGGCCAGGCGCCGATGGAGGAGGGGCACGAGCCCGCCGTCGTTGTCCGCTCCGACTTCCGCGCCACGCTTCTGTGGCATCCCAACGTCACCACCGATGAAGGTGGTCTGGCCAAAGTCACCCTTAAATACGCCGACACCCTCACAAGCTGGAAGGCGGTCGCGCGCGCGGCGGGCAAGTTCAATCAATTCGGCATGGGCTCCGCCACCACGCGCACCAAGCTCCCGCTGATCGCCCGCCTTCAGGCGCCCAGATTCTTCCTGATCGGCGACACCGTCACCATTTCCGGAGTCATCAACAACAACACCGATGTCCTCCAATCCGTCACGCCCAAGCTCGAGGCGGTCGGCCTCGACATCATCGCCATGACAAGAAAGGGCCAACCCGTCAAGAGAAGCGGCCGGATCGATGTTCCGGCCAACGGCGAAGCTCGAGTTGACTGGCAAATTGGGGTGTCGTCTTTGGGAAATCAAACCGCCAAACTCAAATTCACCGCCGCCAGCGACAAGTACGCCGACGCCATGGAGAAGACGTTTGCGATCTACGAGCACGGTGTCGAGCGATTCGTTGCCAAATCCGGCAAGGTGCGCGGCAACGATGTCAGCTTCAAGCTCGACATTCCCAGCGAGCGCAAGATCGAATCGACAGCGCTGATGGTCCAGGTCAGCCCCAGCATGGCCGTCACCATGATCGATGCGCTTCCTTACTTGATTGACTATCCATATGGCTGCACCGAGCAGACCATGAGCCGCTTCCTGCCCGCGGCGATCACCGCCAAAACTCTGCGCGATCTCGGCATACGACCCGAAACCGCGATGTCGCGCGTCTTCGGGGGCATTGAGCAGGCCAACGTCGGAAAGACCCATCCCAAGGGCAAGAAGGACCTCGCAAAGCTCGACGAGATCACCCAGGCAAGCCTCGCGCGCCTCTACGACTTCCAGCACGCCGACGGTGGCTGGGGCTGGTGGAAAGAGTGCGACAGTGACCATTTCATGACGTCCTACGTCCTTTGGGGATTGTGCCTGGCCAAGGACGCCGGCCTTGATGTCAGACAGGATGCCATCGATCGCGCGGCCTCGTACCTGAACTCCGAGATCGTCGAGGAGGAAACCGCCTACGACCAGCAGGCTTGGATGCTTCACGCCCTGGCGTGCTATCACGCTTCCACGCGCCGCGCCCAGATCGGCGAGTTCCAAGCCGTCGCGCTCAAGAATCTCTGGAACAATCGCGACAAGCTCAACGCCTACACCCGCGCCCTGCTCGCCTTGAGCGCCCACAACTTCGGCGACAAAGACAAGGCCCAAACACTCATCGACAACCTCGAAAACGGCGTCAAGCGCGATGATCGGCCCGATGCTTCGGTCATTGTCAAGGGTGTTGAGGGCCCCAACGAGGCGGTCATGGGAACGGCTCACTGCGGTGAAGACGGCATCTGGTGGCGCTGGTCCGATGGCGGCGTTGAAGCGACCGCCTTTGCACTCCGAGCCATTCTCGCCATCGATCCGCAAAACAAACTCGTTGAGCCGATCACCAACTGGTTGATCAAGAACCGCCGCGGCGCTCAGTGGTCGAACACGCGCGATACCGCCATCGTCGTGCTGGCGATGAACGATTACCTGCGCGCCACCGGCGAGCTTTCGCCCCAGTTGGAGTACGAGCTTCTGGTCAACGGCAAATCAATCGCCAAGAAGCAACTGTCCGCCGAGGATGCACTGTCAGCGCCCAGCCAGTTTGAAATCGATCGCCAGCACATCCGCGACGGCGCCAACGACATCCGCATCGTGCGAACCAAGGGAACCGGCCCCATCTACTTCGCGGCCCAGGCCACGTTCTTCAGCCTCGAAGAGCCAGTGCCCCCCGCGGGCAACGAGATCTTCGTCCGCCGCGAATATTTCAAGCTCGTTCCGCGACCAACCCTCCTTAAGGGCTATGTGTACGACCGGTTCCCGCTGGGCGACGGCGGCACGGTCGCCAGCGGCGAGCGCGTTGAGGTCGTTATGACCGTCGAATCCAAGAACAACTACGATTACCTGGTCTTCGAGGACCTTAAGCCCGCCGGCCTCGAAGCCGTTGCAGTTCGCTCCGGCGAGCCGCTCCACGCCCGGCAGATGAAGCAGGCCGGGATCGAGCGGGCCTTTGGCGTCGGCCGCAAGAATGACTCAGAGGTGCTCGCCGAGCTTGCCCAGGGCGATGCAGCCGATTACACCGGCGACACCCGGAACATCTATCAGGAGCTGCGCGATCGAAAGATCGCCCTCTTCCTCGATCGTCTTCCCGAAGGCGTCTGGGAGATTCGCTACGACCTCCGCGCCGAAACCCCCGGAAGGTTCCACGCGCTGCCGGTCATGGGGCACGCGATGTACGTCCCCGAAATCCGCGCCAACTCCGCCGAAATCCGCCTCAGCGTCATCGATACGCCCACTCTCAGTGGAGCCGAACTCCGCGCCAGCGTCCCCGACGGCAAGAACTAAACCCGACAGAGGTGCGCATACGAAAAAGGGTGCCAGGAACCATTTCCTAAAGCGTATTCCGCCCCGGCTCCTTGCGCCCAGAAATGGTTCCTGGCACCTTTTTTGAATTCCCGTGCCCGCATCGCTTTCAGCTGTAGTAAGCCTTGACCACGTAGTCCTGCATCATCCGTTGTGTGTTGAAATATGATCCGTTGATCGCAATCGATTGTCTCATCATGTGAATGAAACAGTCCCGCTGCTGGTGAAACGTCGGCAGTACCGCGTGCTCGAGCTTTTTATAGAGGGAGGCGGCGTCTTGTGATCCGTTGTCATCGGCGGGCCACGCTGTGTCGCCGCCAACGGCCCAGCCAGTCACGCCCTCAATGCACCCCTCAACCCACCAGCCGTCCAGCACACTCAGCGACGGCACCCCGTTGAGCGCGGCTTTCATCCCGCTGGTCCCCGAAGCCTCGAACGGCCGCAGCGGCGTGTTCACCCACACATCAACCCCAGCCGTGATCAGCCGGCCCAGCGGCATCTCATAGTTTGGAAGATAGACCATCCTGATCTGCGGAGCGATTGTCTGGATCGCCTCGTGCACACGTCGGATGAGTTCCTTGCCGCCGCCGTCTCGCGGGTGCGCCTTGCCCGCGTACACGATTTGCATCGGTCCGAATCTGTCCGCCATCGCTTTCAGCCTGGCTGGATCGCTCACCAGTAGATCAGCGCGCTTGTACGACGCCGCCCTTCGTGCAAACCCGAGCGTGAAGACTTCCGCGTCCATACCCGCGTTCGTCTGGTTGTTCACATGATCAATCAGCGCGCGCTTGGCGTGCATGTGCGCATCCCAGACTTCCGGCTTGGAGAGGTTCATCGCATGTCGCAACCCGAGGTTGTCCTGGCGCCACAGTGGGACGTGCTTGTCGAGCAGCGCCGCGATCGGGTCGGATGTCCACGTCGCCGCGTGCACGCCGTTGGTGATCGAGTCGATCGCGTACCCGGGAAACATCTGCCGCGACACCTCGCCGTGCCGGCGCGACACCGAATTGGCAAATCGGCTCAGATTCAACGCCAGGTAGGTCATGTTCAGGTGACCATCGCGAAGCGAATTCGTGTGACGCAGAATGTCCTGCTTTCCGAGCACTTGCTCCACCAGGTTGATCGGGAACTGATCGTGGCCGGCGGGCACGGGCGTATGGGTCGTAAACACGCATTGACGCCGCACCGAGGCGATGTCCTCGGCCGTCGGATTCTTATCGTCGCGCTCAGCCATGCTTTCGCGCAACAGTTCGAGTGTCAGCAGGGCTGCGTGGCCTTCATTCATGTGAAACCGCTCCAGGTGCCGGTAGCCCAGCGCTCGGAGCATTCGCATGCCGCCGATCCCCAGAATCACTTCCTGGCACAATCGGTATCGCTGCTCGCCGCCGTATAAGTGGTCGGTCAGGTCTCGGTCTTGCGGATGGTTCTCATCGAGGTTCGTGTCCAGCAGAAAAACCGGCACGTTGCCGCCCGCCACGCCGTGAATCAAGTACCGCCACGCGCGCACGAACACGTTGCGCCCTTCGATCTGAAGGCAGATGATCTGCGGCATCAGCTCAAGAAACTCAGCCGGATTCCAGTCGGCGGGCTTTTCATGCTGTATCCCCTCGGCGTCCAGCTCCTGAACGAAATACCCTTTGCGATGAACCAACGTCACCGCCACCATCGGCACGCGCAAGTCAGCGGATGAC
The DNA here is from genome assembly GCA_022616475.1 of Phycisphaerales bacterium. Taxonomy (GTDB): domain Bacteria; phylum Planctomycetota; class Phycisphaerae; order Phycisphaerales; family SM1A02; genus JAKEEP01. Next base: position 5,831 of record JAKEEP010000127.1, read on the forward strand.
ACCACGGTATCGCCTGCCAGCACTCCCAACCCGCCGCTGTAGGTGGGAATGCGCGCATGAAACCCGATCTCCATCGAAAAGTAAGCGATGCGCCGTGGCTGCTCCAAGAAACGTTCCTCCATGAACCTCGTAAGCCCTAGAAGGGCGATGACTATAGCGAAATCCACTGAACAATGTGATGGTGTTCACGGCCCACACGCTTGCGGCTTAGCTCGCCTTCTGATCACTGTTGATCCACCGTCCCGCCGCACACGTCTCGGCAACTGCTTCATTCCCGCTTCCGAAAACAAACGAATCCAACAGTGTCTCATTGGTCCAACCGGCAAGTGACGCAGCCGTCAAGTCAATCGTGAAGAAATCCGCTGCAAAGCCCTCTTGGATTCTTCCTGTTTTCACGCCCAGGCTCCGCGCCCCGTTGATCGTCGCCGCTTCGAACAATTTCCGGCCCACGCTGCCGGTTTCATCGACACAAACTCCACGCTTCTGTGTCGATAACCGCTGAGCGTACTCCAGCCAGCGCATTTCCTCAGTCCAACAAATCCGCAAATTCGAATCGCTGCCCAACGCCACCCGGCCGCCGTTGCGGAGTATTCGGGCCAGATTGGGAATGCCGTCGCCCAGGTTCCCCTCGGTCAATGGATTGATGCAGACATTTCCGCCCGCGCCTAAGTACTCTTCCATGTCCGCGCCCGAGGTGTGCGTGCAGTGCACCGCCGTGAACATCGGATTGACATCCAATCGCTCGTTGATCAGAGCCATTGGAGTCTTACCGTACGCGTGCACGCAGTCGGCCACTTCCTGCGGTTGCTCTTCCACGTGCATGTGAAAGACCATCCCGCGCCGCATCGATTCCTGATGGAGTGATGCAATGTCGTCGATCGAGGCTGCGCGAATCGAATGCGCAGCCGCGCCCAGTGACTGGGTCGCCGGATCGATCGCGCTGGCCAACCGATCCATCTGCTTCCAATACGCGTGCGGTGACTCCGTCAAGAAATGAAGCTGCCCACCTGCCAGCGACCGGTTCACGCCACCCGTCTTGTAGTAGGTGTTGATCAGGGCCAGCCGAATGCCCGCCTCGGCCGCCGCGCGAATCACAACCTCATCCATCGAAAACCCGCGCCAACTCGGATCATGATGCAGGTAATGAAACTCCCCGACCGTCGTCACGCCCGCCGCCAGCATCTCACGAAATGCCTGCACCGACAGCCGATGCATGGTCGGCTCATCGATCGACTCAACCAGCCGGTACATCTCTTGGCGCCAGGTCCAGAAGTTTCCGGCGCCCTCATCGGGGGGAAACATCTCCCCCCGGCCTCGCAGCCCGCGCTGAAACGCGTGGCTGTGCGCATTGATCATTCCCGGCAAAATCGCGCGATCCGCCAGCCGGAGGGTCGGCTGAGCCGGCAGCGGGCCAACCTCATCGATCATCCCGCGCCCGTCTACCGCAATCCGCACCCCGCGCTCGAATCGCCCCGCGCTGGTCCAGGTCAAATCCGCCTCAATGACTTGTCGCTCTGCCTTGGCCGCCATTCGGATCGGCATCCTACCGCTTTACATTCCGCCGCACCGCTCCGACAATCGATCGGTTTATTCATGCCGCGGCTCGCAAACAACGTTCCCGACTCTACGTTTCGCCTGCTCCTGGCTGAGGGCATTGGCCCGGCCACCCTTCGAAAACTCCGCACTCGCTTCAGTAATGATGATCAAGTCGTTTCCGCGTCAACCGATGACTTCGCGGGTCTCGACGGCATTGGCCGCGAAACCGCCCAAGCCCTCCGCCGCGCGATTGATGCGGCCGAGCCTGACGATGAGCGCACGGCCATGCTTGCCGATGGCACTCAACTCATCTTGCAAGGTGATCCAGATTATCCGGCTCTCCTCGCAGCCATCGATGATGCGCCTGCGGCGCTCTGGATTCGTGGCGCGCTCCACCCCACCGACCGCCTGTCCATCGCCCTGGTCGGCTCTCGCAAGTGTTCCGCCTACGGCCGCGAGCAAGCAGGCCGCTTCGCCGCTCTGCTGGCGCAGGCGGGGCTGACCATTGTCTCCGGCGGCGCGCTCGGCATCGATGGCGAGGCCCACCTCGGCGCGCTGCGCGTCAACGGTCGAACCATCGTCGTTGCCGGCTGTGGTCTTGCCACCAACTATCCGCCTGAGCATGAATCCTTGTTCAGTCGCATTGTCGAAAACGGTGGAGGCGCGATCATCAGCGAATTCCCGATGTCCACGCCGCCCGCTGCCGGCAACTTTCCGCGCCGAAATCGCATCATCTCCGGTCTCAGCCTTGGCGTGCTCGTCATCGAAGCCGCACTCCGCTCCGGCGCGCTCATCACCGCGCGCCTCGCCGCCGAAGAGCATCACCGTGAGGTCATGGCCCTGCCAGGGCGCGTCGATTCACCGGCCTCCGCAGGTTGTCTCAAGATCATCAAGGAGGGTTGGGCCGCGCTCGTCACCGACCACGCCGATGTCCTCAACCAGCTTGATTCATCTCACCAGCTTGTTCGCGGAGCGCTGGAAGCCGCTGGTCATCCCAATGCCTCCAGTTCGGCAACGCTCTTCGATACAAACCTCACCCGTGGGCAGCAGACGATTGTCGAAGTCCTTACGGACGCCGGTGACCCGTTGCTGGTCGATCAGATCGCCGCCCGCACCCAACTTCCGCTCAACCAGATCATGGCAGACCTCACCCTCCTCCAAATCCGCGGTCGCGTTCAGCGAGACTTCTCCGGCAGCGTGCGATTGAAGCGGTAGTCATTTCGCCAGCTTCTTCAGCCGCGCCACGTCCATCGCAATCTTCTGCCCCGCCTTCAGCTTCAACCGCTCGGGCGTCCCCGGCTTCAACTCAATCGCAAACTGCGCCGGCCGTCTACTCGAGTACAGCTTCAAACGATTCTGATAATCCGACTTCGACTCGTCGCTTCGCTGCGCCGGTTCGACCTTCATCTTGCGAATGGTGACAATCGTCCCCTCTGCGTCCAGAAAGACCACGTCGATGTCCACTTTGCAATTCGCCATCCAAAACGTCAGCACGCCCGGCTTGGGATACACAAACAGCATCCCGCCGTCATCGTCGACCTTCTCTCTGCCCATCAACCCCTTCTCGCGCGCCGCCTCATCAACCGCAAGCTCCAGCTTGAACACTTCGCCGGCGATGTCGATTTTCTCCACGGCTGGCTTGGCCGGCGCAGTTGCCGGAGGGTCCGCGCCAACAAATCCCAGCGCCGCTACGACCAGTGGTATGGCCCACGCTCGCATCGTTGTTCCTCAACTCCAAGTATTGACGGCCGCCTTGCTCTTCTCTGAGGTTGCTTTCTCCGAGGGCGCTTTCTCCGGGGGTGCCTTCGCCTCGCCGTTGGGCTTGTGCTGACCGGCCGTCTTCGGAAAATGCTCGCCCTGCCAGCTGGCCGGATATGCCGGGTCATCCATTTCCAGCGCCGCCTTTGTTGGATACAGCGGCCGGAACGTGTCGCACATCACCGCCAGCTCGTTGGTGAACGTTGCGCCCAACGATGCTTCAACCGTTCCGGGGTGCGGCCCATGCGGAATCCCCTGCGGATGCACCGTGATCGACCCCACCTCAATCCCCTTGCGCGCCTTGTAGTTCCCCTCGACGTAATACAACACTTCATCGGAGTCCAGATTGGAGTGGTTGTACGGTACGGGAATCGCCTGCGGGTGCCAATCCAGCGTCCGCGGGCAGAATGAGCAAATAACAAAGTTGTGCCCTTCAAACGTCTGATGCGTGGGCGGCGGCATGTGGTGCTTTCCGGTGATTGGGCTGAAATCATCCACGTTGAAGATGAACGGGTAATAGCACCCATCCCAACCCACCACATCCAGCGGGTGATAGTCATACATATAGCTGTGCACGCTGTCGCGCGCCTTGATCCGAACCTCGAACTTTCCGTCCTCGTCATACGTCAACGGCAACTCCGGCGGCTTCAAGTCCCGCTCGCAATACGGGGCGTGCTCCAAAAACTGCGAAGTCTTCTTCGACAAATATCGCGGTGGGGGAGCGATATGCGACCCGTTCGCCGTTTCGATGATCACGAACCGATCGGGAGGTTCATCCTTCGACTTTTCAAACACCATTCGATAGATCACACCCTTCGGGATGACGATGTAGTCCTTCTCCTTGAACTGCAGCGTGCCGAACGAACTGTACACCGTCCCGCTGCCGTGATGGATGAACAGGCACTCATCGCCGATCGCGTTCTTGTAGTGATAGTTCATCGGCTCCGCCGGTACGCAAATCCCCATCTCGACATCCGTATTGCCGAACAGGACCACCCGCCCGGTCACCGGATCACCCTTGGGCTTGCGGTTTCCCGTCTTCAGATGCCTCATCCGCATCACATCGCGCTCAACGTACTCGGGTCTGGTCGAGTACATCGGCTTCCAGCCGGTCACCTGTGTTGGCGGATGAATGTGATAGAGCGTCGATGTCGGCCCCACGAACCCTTCGGTCCCGAACACCTCCTCCGAGTACAACGCCCCGTCCGGCCGCCGAAATTGAATGTGCCGCTTGGGTGGAAGCTGACCAAGCTTGGTGTAATAAGGCATAAGCACCTCGTGTGACTTGTGCGATCGATGCCTCAATTGTAGTGATTGATCCCCCCCAAATCCTTCGTTTCGCGGGCGGGCTTGCCCGCCGTTGGCATACCGTCAATTTGTTCGCACGGCAAACGCGGGTATAAAGCCTCAAAGCCTTCGCTCAACCTCACCTCATGGAACACCCCCGCGAAGAACTTCACATCGGCGACCTCCTTGCCCCCGAGTTCATCGAGCTTCTCTCCCAGAAGCAAACGTCTGCCGCGCGAGAAGCGCTCTTGGACCTCGACGAAGTTCAAGTCGCCGATGTCCTCATCGCCCTTCCCGCCGAGCCCATGGCCGTCGCCTTTCGTCTGCTGCCCAAGAAGAAGGCCGCCACCGTCTTCACGCTCTTGCCCGAAGACCAACAGCAGATGCTGCTGGAGGAAATGACCCACGAGCAGCTCGCTCAGCTCTTCGATCAGATGCCTCCCGACGATCGCGCCCAGCTTTTCGAGGAAATGCCCGGCCAGGTCGCCGCCAAAGTGCTCGCGCTGATGAATCCCGCCGAGCGCCGCAAGACCCAGATCATCCTCGGCTACCCGCCCGAGTCCATCGGCCGCATCATGACCCCCGACTACGTCACGGTCCGGCCCGAATGGAGCATCCAAACCGTTCTCGACCATATCCGCCGCCACGGCCGCGATGCCGAGACTTTCAACACCCTTTACGTCGTGAACGAGCTTGGAATACTCGTTGATGACATCCGCCTTCGCCAACTCCTCCTGGCCGATCCGATACTCACCATCGAGTCGTTGATGGACCATCACGTCGTGTCGCTCACCGCCACCCACGACCGTGAAGAAGCCGTGCGCGTGATGAACAAGTACGACTTTCCGGTTTTGCCCGTGGTCGACTCTGGCGGCGTTCTCGTCGGCATCGTCACGTTCGACGACGTCGCCGACGTCGCCCAGCAAGAAACCACCGAAGACATCCAAAAGCTCGGTGCCGTCCAAGCTCTCCAGGAGCCCTACGTCACTGTGCCGCTGCTACAGCTCATTCGCAAGCGCGGCGTCTGGCTCACCGTCCTGTTCCTTGGCGAAATGCTCACTGCCTCTGCCATGGGCTTCTTCGAGGACGAAATCCAGCGGGCAGTCATACTGGCTCTCTTTGTGCCGTTGATCATCTCCAGCGGCGGAAACACCGGCTCCCAGGCAGCCACCCTGGTCGTCCGAGCTCTGGCTGTCGGCGAAGTGCGATTGCGCGATTGGTGGCTCGTCCTGCGGCGCGAAATCATCTGCGGCGCCGCCTTGGGACTCTTCCTTGGCGCTATTGGTTTCGTGCGGGTCTATCTTTGGCACGTCAGCGGCTGGACCGATTTCACGATCAACTATCTCGCTATCGGAATGACTGTACTATGCGCCGTCACCAGCGTTGTCCTATGGGGCACAATCGTCGGCAGCATGTTGCCCTTTGCCCTTCGCCGCGCCGGCCTCGATCCCGCCACCAGCTCCGCCCCATTCGTCGCCACCCTCGTCGACGTCACGGGCGTCCTCATCTACTTCGGCACCGCCATGCTCCTGCTGCGGAACACACTTTTGGCCCACTAAGCATCTCGCTGCTCGAAGCCGGCAAAGGGCGGCGCCGCCCCCGCGTGCGGTCGCTACTCGCTCACCACCTTCATCGCGATCAAATCCTGCACATCCACCAGCCCCACCGGCTTGCCATCGTGGTCCAGCACCGGAATCTCATCCAGCCGCCGCTCGCGCACCAGCCGCACCGCATCGCGAACCAGATCATCAACCGTCAGATACTGCGGCCGTGGCGTCATCACCTGGCCAATGTTTCGCTTCATCCCTTCTGCATCCTTGAGCATCAGTCGCCGCAAATCTCCATCGGTGAAAATCCCGACGAGCCGCTGTCGCTGATCCACAATCAGAATTGCCCCCGCGCGCCGATCGCCTGGCGTCCTCTCCAACGCCTCCCGCACGCTCAACTGATCGCTCACCACCGGCAGATTTTCGCCCACCCTGAACCGCAGCGCCTCGGTGATCTTTCTCAACCCCGCGCCCAGCATCCCTCCGGGATGATGCTTGTGAAAATCGTCCTCACCAAAATTCCGTCGCCGGCTCAGGGCCAGGGCCAGCGCATCGCCGATCGCCAGCATTGCCGTCGTCGAAGCGGTGGGGGCCAGGTTGAGCGGGCACGCTTCTGTAATGTCGCCTGTGCTCAAGTGCACATCGCAAAGCGTTGCCAGCTTCGTCTTGGCATCGCACGAAATTCCTACCATCTTCACCCGGTCTTGCTTCAGATACATCGCCAGGTCCACAACTTCCGCCGTCTGCCCGCTGTAACTGAGCAGCAACACCACATCGTTGCGCCGCACTTTCCCCATGTCGCCGTGAATGGCCTCCGCTGGATGCAGCACGTGCGAAGGCTGCCCCAGGCTGGTAAACGTCGCCGAAATCTTCGCTCCCACCAGCCCTGATTTTCCCATCCCCGAAACCAAGACATGCCCATCGCACCGCTCGAGCAAATCCAGCGCCGCCTGCCAATTGGCCAGGTCGCCTTCGTCGACACGCGCAGCAATGCGCAGCACCGCCTCGGCCTCAGCGCGCAAGCACTCGGCCAGAAACACCGCTTCATCAGTCTGTTGCTCAACTTGCTTCATGGTCAGCGCTATTTCACCGCGGAGTCGCAGAGGACGCGGAGGAAAGTCAATCATACCTCTTCTCCTCCTCTGCGCCCCTCTGCCTCCGCGTTGATACCTCATCCTCGGATATCATCAAACCAATGCTCCAGGAAGATTATCAAATCACCCTCGACGCCTTCCGCGGGCCCCTCGACCTGCTTCTGTACCTCATCCGCCGCGCTGAGGTTGACATCCACGATATCCCGATCGCCCAGATCACCGACCAGTACCTTGCCTTCCTCAAGCAGCTCGACGACATCGACATCGACGTGGCTGGCGAGTTCCTGGTCATGGCCGCCACCCTCATCGAGATCAAGTCCCGCACTCTGGCTCCTCCGCAATCCAAGGCATCTGCCGAAGGCGATGCCTCTGCGCAACCGTCGCCTGAGGCCGCGGTCTTGGACCCGAGATTCGAGCTGGTTCAACAACTCCTTGCCTATCAGAAATTTCGCATTGCAGCCGACGAGCTTGAATCGCGCCGAATTGCCTTCGCTCAGCGTTTCCCCCGCCGCCCTGCAAACTCCAGGACGCCGCGTCTGACGAGCGATTCCACGGGTTCCATCACTTCCTTGGGTTCCAGCAGCGAGGAAGACGGGGGTAGCTCGGCCCGCGCCGACGTCGGTGGCACAGGCGTCTCGCCTGTGCGCATCTCGTCAGATGAAGCGTCGGACCCGCAACCTCAGGATGAACCCCTCGAACTCGAACTCGATGACGCTCACCTCTTCGATCTCTCGCAGGCCTACGAGCGCATCATGTCGTCTATCGACTTCGCCAAGCTCGGCGACCACAAAGTCGAAATCGATGACACACCCATTGCGCTCCACCAGGAAGACCTTCTGGATCGACTGACCCGCTCCGGCGAGCATCGTCTCACGCTTCAGGAAGCCTTCGAAGGCGCCAATCCCGGCCAGCGCATCGGCCTATTCCTCGCCACGCTCGAACTCGTCCGCTTGCGCCGTGTCACCGTCGTTCAACCCGAGATCGACAGCCCCATCGAGCTCGTCCTCAACGCCGACCCATCCCAAGCGCTCATCGTCGAAACCGACGAAATCTCCCACTACGGCGAACCACAGACTCCCTCTCCCTCTGGGAGAGGGCCGGGGTGAGGGTTCAGAGTCATCATGGAATCATCCATCGCGCTTGCGGCTTAGCACGCATGGTTCACTTCAACCCTGCCGCCTTCCGCAATTCTTCCAACTCTCTTTCCGTCAACTCCCGCCACTGTCCCGGCTGAAGCCCTCGCAGCTTCAGCGGCCCCATCGCCACTCGTCGCAGTTTCCTCACCTTGTGGCCCAAATCAGCCATCATCCGCCGAATCTGCCGATTGCGTCCTTCGCCCGACTCCATCAACTCCATCATCAACCGCGTCCGATCGCGATCCTTCTTCACGAGCGTCAGCCGCGAGCTCGACCCCTTCGATCCCGGCTTCTTCCCCCAGCTGCTCCGCCGCGCATTCGAAGAAATCTCCGACTCCAATCTTCGCACATCGCCCTCGTCCAATGCCCCCGCCACCGTTACTTCATACAACTTGTGAACCTCATGCCGCGGATGCGTGAGCCGATTCGCCAGCTCACCATCATTCGTCAAAAGCAACAAACCCGAACTTTCCATATCCAGCCGTCCAACGGGATACAACCTCACCCTGGCAGGATGATGCACCAGATCAATTGCCCGCCGCCTGCCCTCCGGGTCGCTATTGGTGCTGACCACCCCGCGCGGCTTGAACAGCATCACGTACACGTTGAGCTCGCGCCCCTTGATGGGCTTACCGCTCACGGTGACGTGATCCCGGCCAGGATCAACCCACGCCGGCAGTGACTGCACCAGGTGGCCATTCACCCGCACTTCCCCAGCCTCAATCAGCTCTTCGCAACCCCGCCTCGACGCCACCCCGGCGTCCGCCATCACGCGCTGCAAACGCTCCCCACGCGAGCTGTCAGCGAATTCATGCCCCTTCTGGCGCTGCTGATTCGGCATCCGGCCCTTTCGCATAGCCGATGATGGTATTCATCTGCCCACGCACTCGCGCCGCGCGTACCCTTCTGCTGCTGCCCTATCTCTGACTTCCGACATCTGCCTTCTGATTTCTGACCTCTGGTGCTCCCATGATTCGCAAGCACATCCAACCTGCCGTCAACTGGATCAAGCACGTCATCACCGAGCCTCGCGATGAGCTCAATCGCTGGCAAACCTTTGCCCGCTTCATGTACGACCTGGGTGTCCACGGCTGGAAGGCCCTCAACCGCGATGACGCTCCCCAAATGGCATCCGCTCTGGCCTTCCGTACGCTTTTTGCCCTCCTGCCCGTCGTTGTTGTCTCCACCATCGTCGTTCGCGCCGTCGGCGGCCAGGAGCGATTCGATGAACTGGTGGGCGGTGTGCTCACGGCAGTGGGCGCCAATGCTGTGCCCTTCACCAAGAATGAAGCCGGCAACGCCGTCAGCCTCGCCGATTGGTTGAGGGGTCTTGCCTCTGACGCGCAAAAGTTGAATCTCGCCGCGCTCGGCTGGATCGGATTCGCTGTGGTCGTCTACTCCGCGATCGGAATCCTCGTCACCATCGAAAACAGCTTCAACAAAATCTACGGCGCGCCCGGGGGCCGGTCGTGGACACGGCGCATCCCCACCTACTGGCTCCTGCTCACCATGAGCCCGGTCTTCATCGGCATCACTTTGTTCGACAACCGATTGGGGGGCATCATCGCCAACGTCGGTGGGTGGAGTTGGCTTCTCACAGCCCTCAAATTCACCTGGGGGTTCTGCGTCGCCTGGCTATTCATGTTCGCCGTTTACAAGCTTGTCCCCAACACCAAGGTTGCCACCCAGGCCGCCCTCGCCGGCGCTTTCATCGCCGCCGCATTTATCACCCTGGGCAAAGCGACACTCAACGCCTACTTCGACAATGCCGTCTCGCTCGAAAGCCTCTATGGCTCCCTCGGCGCTATTCCGCTGTTCATGTTCTGGGTCTACCTCATGTGGCTGGTTGTCCTCTTCGGCCTTGAAGTCTCCGCCACCATCCAAACCGTCACCATGCAGGGCCTCGCTCTTGAAGAAGCCGAAGAAAAGCGCCCGCAAAACGGTTTGGTCGATCCTGCCGCGGTCCTCCCGGTCATGGAGATCATCACCGAACGCTTCATGCAAGCCAGCCCGGTCACCACCCGCGAGATTGCCGACGAAACCCACATCGCTGAGAGCATCGTCACCCAGATCATCGATCACCTCCATCGCGAGGGCCTGGTGCACCGCCTCAGTCGCGATGACTCCGCCGTCAGCCTGGCCCGGCCGCCGGAACACATCTGTGCCGACCAATTGATCGATATCGGCTATAAGCTCGTGGACGAAGGCGGCGTTGGACGCCATTCCGCCCTCGCCCAGCGCCTCCGGGAAGCTCAACTGAGCCTGGCTCGTCAGGCCACCCTGGCCTCGCTCCTACCGGTACCGGCGCGTCAAAACTCGGCAAATCAAGCTGGGACGGCCTGATCGCCGATCTTATCTATTGGCCTGTTCGACCGCCCACGCCGCGCGAACCCCAACCAGCCGCGCATCCGGAGACGCCATGGCTGCTTGTCCTCCATCACCAGGCCCACACGACAACGCTCCCGGGAGCCTGCCGGAGCCCGTGGCGGCTGTACAGACTGCCGGCTCGGCGCGCGTGGTCAGCGTCTCACCCCATCATCATCAACATCAACCGCTCGAGCAGGCTGTCGCCTCGCTTCAGACCGTGGTTGAAAAGGCCCAGGAAGTTACGCATCGACTCGCCGACCTCATCGCTCAAACGCGTCAGTCGCACGGCCAGTCGCTCGAATCCACTCACCACTTGCAGGAGCGTCTTCGCGTCGGCGCGCGGATGCTCAAAGCCCTCGGGGCTCAAATCAGCCGCGCTGACGATCTGATCGCAAGCTTCGATCAGCGCCTCAACAACGCCGTTCAATCGGCGCTCGAGCATCTGCAAGCGCAGTCGCCGCCGGCGTCCGCATCATCAACCAATCGCCCGGTCGATGATCTGGGCCGGCTGGCGTCAGCGATTCACGAACTCGCTCAGCGCGTGGAGCAGTTCTCGGCGATTCCTCATCCGTTGCCTCTTCAGACTCCCCATCATCCCTCTGGCTCTTCCCCGGTCGTGGTTGAGCCGAAGGTCGATCCGGCTGATCTGGCGGATGCACCTCCAGCCGCTCCGCTCCGCTTTCAGTCATATCGCTAGCTGCTGCTGTTCGGCGCTTCGCATCTGCACGCCGGCCCGCCTCGTGCCGCAGCCACGCTCGTTCTATGCTGTCAATGTCTCCAAAGGCCTGCTCAAAAATCGCCACGTGCTGCGCCGCGGCCATACGTCCTGCGGGTTGCTCGCGCATCAGCTCCATGTACTGCCGCAACTGGGCTTTCCGGAATCGGTGCATCCACGTCACCAGGGCGTAACTCTGCTGATACACGGCATCGATGTGCTGGTCATCATCATCCGCTTCCAGTTGATCGATCACCGCCAGGTCGCGCAGCGGCAGCAACTTTCCATCGCGGCGCAATCGGTCGAATCGCTTTCTCCTCGGCTCGTACTCGTGCCCCGGCCCGAACGCCGCGTCCGGACTTTCGCTTTCAAAACAGGTTGCCAACCCTTCGCAGATCCACAGCGGGTATCGCACTTGCCGCGTCTGCACCCCCGTGTGAAAAACAAGCTGATGAATCGCCTCGTGCAGGACCGTCGCCGTCGCCTGCTCGCCCTTAGGCCCTTTCGTCACCGCGAACACGATCCAATCGTGCTCGGGCGAGTAGTACCCCCAGATCCAATCTGTGCTCACTTGGTCGATCTTGGCCGCGAACGATCGATACTCTTTCTGCTTGAAAAACAGCAGGCACACCAGCTTGTGCTTCAACGGCCGCCCTTCAAGCTCCATCCGCGCTGCGAAACGATCGAACTGGTCCTTGGCGCGCTCCAGCAGCGCCAAATAGCCGCGCACCTCGTCTGCCGTTCCATCAGACAGCGCCACAAAGTGCCTGGACTCATGTGCGACGAAGTGCCGCGGCGTGGCCTCCCGTGCCTTCCGATAGCCCGGCGAGTCCAGCCTGATTGGCTCAACCCGCTCGCCCGCGTCCAGCTTCGCCCTTGAGTGTGTCGCGCCAGGCGGATCGCCCGGGGGCTTGGCCATCGCCGCACCCAGGCCAACGCATGCGGCGCCGATGATGAGCCCGGCCCAGGTTCGACTTCGTCCCCGCTCCACCCATCTTCCATCGGTCGGCCTCTCCATTCAGTTCGACCAACGGCGCGGTGCTTCATCCGGTCAGGGCCAAGCATGACGATTGCTCCTAACACTCGGTGCCGATAACCGCCAGACGGGCTTGAAGCCCGTCTGCCGCCGCAAGCCCGAGTCTTCACCACGCCACTCTTCGAGCCGATATGCACTACGTGACCACGAAGTCGTCTTCGCAATTTGCTTCGATCTCGAGTAAGAATGGTCTGCTCACCGTGCGCCCGGCCGGGCCGAACCTGGGCGAGCGCGAAGCCATGATCATCGCCAACGATGTCAAGCCCATCATGGACAGCATCGGGGGCGCCATGCGCGGGCTCGTTCTGGACCTTTCCGATGTGGCGCACATGTCGAGCTTCGGCCTGGGCATGTGCATCGAGCTGCGGAACCACGCCAAGACGCTCAACGCGACTACCGTCATCTACCGGATGTCTGATGAGTTGACCGAGCTGTTCAAGATGATGAAGGTGGATCGGCTGTACACGATCGCAAAGACGGCCAAAGACCTCGCCGCCGCCACGGCGGCGTAGGGCGAAGTCCAAAGTCAAAGAGTCCAAAGTCCAAATACAGGTGCTTCTATCTGTGTGCTCTCTGTGTCCTCTATGGTTCCATTCAGATAGAATGAACCAATGGGCATTGAAACCGCTCTGCCGGCGGAAGGGTTCCTTACCACGCAGCTGCAGCGCGTGATCAACTGGTCGCGACGCTCGGCCGTGTGGCCGATGCCGTTTGCCACCGCGTGTTGTGGCATTGAGCTCATGGCCACGGCCACCTCGCGGTTTGACCTGGCGCGATTCGGGGCTGAGGTGTTCCGCTTCAGTCCGCGTCAGGCGGACTTGCTGATTGTGGCTGGGCGGGTAGCGGTCAAGATGTTGCCGGTGCTGCAACGCATCTATTTGCAGATGACCGAGCCCAAGTGGGTGATTTCGATGGGGGCGTGCGCTTCGACGGGCGGGGTGTTCGACACGTATGCGGTCGTGCAGGGGGTGGATCAGTTCATTCCGGTCGATGTGTACGTGCCGGGGTGCCCGCCGCGGCCGGAGCAGTTGATTGAGGGGATCATGGCGATCCAGCGCATCATCGACCGCGACAACATCCCCTACGACGACCAGGGGAAGCGGATTCCGCTGCAGATCGCGATCCAGCCGAACTACCAGCCGCGAAGGCAGCCGATGGAAGTGAGCATCGGAGCGACGTGAGATTGGGGAGGTTGGTGGTGGTTGGTCCTTGGTCATGGGGTGGGGCGTTGGTTGACGACGGGTTACGAAACAATGGAGGCAAGGGGACGAGTTTGCGCGCGGAGCTGTTGCTCAAACCATCAGATTCACCGCGGAACACGCTGAAATCGCGGAAACGACGATCTTAAGTACCCTTTCCGCGCGTTCCGTGC
>JAKEEP010000128.1 GCA_022616475.1 Phycisphaerales bacterium
CATCGCGTGTGCGCGATCCCGAGCGTGCCGTCAAAGTGTTGCGGCCCGATCTCCTTCTCCAGCATGTCTTCCAGCACCCGCACGCGGCCAACGGTCTTGCACACGTTGAGCGTCGAGTTGAGCACCGCCAGGCCCGCCGAGTCGTAGCCGCGATACTCCAGCCGTTTGAGCCCTTCCAGCAAGATCGGAAGCGCTGCCTTCTTACCGATATATGCAACGATGCCGCACAAGGGCTTGGTTCTCCTGTTGCCTCCGGACCACCGCCGGCAGTGCTACGCTGCCCCGGCTGGCTCTGTTCTGTCAATTATCGCGCGCCGGTGGTCGGGAAGATAGATGCCTGGTCGAGAGACGTATGGGATTTATTCTGGTATCGGACGAATCATCGTAGAATCAGTCGTATGGCTGATTTATGGGCCCAGCACCGGCAACAGCGCCGCCAGACTGTGCAGCCGCTGGCGGTGCGCATGCGGCCGCGCACGCTGGCGGAATTCACCGGCCAGAAGCACTTCCTTGGCGAAGGCGCCCTGCTCACCCGAATGCTCGCGGCCGATCAGCTTACCTCGGTTATCTTTTGGGGTCCGCCCGGCACCGGCAAAACCACACTCGCCGAAGTGATCGCGACGCACACGGGCCGTCACTTCGAGCGCGGCAACGCGGCTCAGATCGGCGTCAAGGAAATCCGCGCAATCCTCGCCCAGGCTGCCGCGCGCGTCGAAGACTCCGGCAAACGAACCATCCTCTTCTTAGACGAAATCCACCGATTCTCGCGCAACCAGCAGGATGTGCTGCTCACCGATGTCGAGAACGGCCTGATCACGCTCATCGGCGCCACCACCGAGAACCCGTTCTTCGCCGTCAACAGCGCGCTCATCAGCCGCTCGACTGTTTTCCATTTCGAGCCGCTGACCGAATCTGAAATCGCCGACCTCGTCCGCCGCGCGATCGCCGACAAAGAGCGCGGCTTCGGCAACCTTGATCTTCAAGTTTCTGATGACGCCCTCGCGCACTGGGCCCGCATCAGCGATGGCGATGCCCGCCGCGCCCTCAACGCCCTCGAGGTCGCCGTCCTCAGCACTCGAACCGAAGGCACCGGGGCCGAGGTCTCCGCAGGCGACTCGCCAAGGCGAGACGGCCCGGCTCGCCCTATTCTCATCAATCTCAAAACCGCTGAGCAATCCACGCAAGCCAAAGCCCTCGTCTACGACGGCACCGGCGATGAACACTACGACATCATCAGCGCGTTCATCAAATCCATGCGCGGCTCCGATCCTGACGCCGCGGTCTATTGGCTAGCGCGCATGCTGGAAGCCGGCGAAGACCCGCGGTACATCGCGCGTCGCATTGCCATTCTCGCGAGCGAAGACATTGGCAACGCCGACCCGCAAGCCATCCAAGTCGCCAACGCCGCCTGGCAGCTCACGGAACGCATCGGCATGCCCGAGTGCCAGCTCACGCTCGCACAAGCCGCCATTTACATGGCCACTGCGCCCAAGTCCAACGCCTCCGCCATGGCCATCTGGACCGCCGCCGATGAAGTTCGCACCGGCCGCACCATCCCCGTGCCAAAAGACTTGCGCGATGCCCATTATTATGGAGCCAAGTCGCTCGGCCACGGCCAAGACTACGCCTATCCACATGACTCGGCCGATGGATACACCCCTCAGGAATACCTCGGGGTTGACCGTGTCTACTATTCGCCGCCTGATCGCGGCTTTGAGTCCGAAATCCGCAAGCGCCTATCTGAACTCAAAAAGCCGCAACAGCGCGACTAGGTCTCGCGAAATCACCCAAACCAACAACTGCAGTTTTGCCCCCCTCAAACATCCGATACAGTTTTGGTCAACACCCCTTTCTCTCACGCTCGTCTGAGCATCCGAAACGTCCATGAACGACGAACCCAATAAAGCCAAGGCGGAGATTCGCGCTCGCATGCGCGCCCTGCTCACCGCCATGGATGAAAAACAGCGCCACGCCGCCTCATCAAGCGCCTGCTCCAAGCTCGCATCGCTCGAAGCCTTCGATCACGCCGGCGTCGTCATGCTTTACATGCCGATGGCCAACGAAATCGATGTCACACCCGCCGCCGTCAAGTGCTTTCGCCTGGGAAAAACGGTCTGCGTGCCCAGGGTCGATTGGCACCGCGGCGAAATGGACCCCGTTGAGGTGACTTCGCTCGATGATCATGTCCTGGATTGCGATGAGCATGGCGTCCGCGTTCCCAAGATCTGCCGACCCATCCTTCCAAAGCTCATTGAACTGGTCGTCGTTCCCGGCCTGGCCTACGACGCCCAGGGCAATCGGCTCGGCCGCGGCGGCGGTTACTACGACCGCTTCCTGGGCCGGCTGAGACCCTCTGCCACCACGGTCGGCTTGATCTTCGATCAGCAAATCGTCCCCAAGGTGCCCACCAAGAAACACGATGTTGCGGTTGACATCGTCGTCACCGATCGTCGCGTGACCATGGCCAAGTCCGAGCGCACCAAGGCGTAGGCAGTTACGGTTTACGATTTGGGATTCGCGATTTCCCACGCCGCGTGGTTGAAACGGCGGTTTTGTATTTTTTGACAGTCGAGCGATCGACTTTGGCGATGTTATTGGCATTGCGCGGTAGTTGTTGCGCGTTCCGGCGCCGCAGAAATCACAAATCCGAAATCCAAACTCCACATGCTTCCCAGCCAAAACGCACGTCCCAAGAGTTCCCGCAGCCACATGTATCGCCGCACGCGGCGGCGGCGCTGGCCGATGCTGCTGGGGCTTGCCGGTGCTCTGGGCGCTGCGGGCATGGTCTTCAGTTGGTGGTCGGGTGGGCAGAAGGCCGCGACTGCGACCGCCGCGGCTTCGGGCACTGTAGCCCGTTCCACGGCTGGGAAGCCGAGCAAGCCGCAATCGCCGGCTGCCTCGACGCAAAGTCCGGCGGTAGCCGCGCCTTCGGCCAAGAGCAATCAAACGACTGCGGCAAAGAGCGATCCTCCGCCGGTGCTCGCGAACGCCGCAGTTGGGCCGACGGCCCCAGCCAAATCCGAGCCACAACCCAAACCACAGCCGCCGCCTCAGCCACCTCCAGCCAGTCAGCCAAGCAATCCCGCCATGCCGCTGCTGGTTCTGGGCAACCCGCCTGCGAAGACTGCCGCGCCGCCCAGCTCCAAGCCCCCTCCATTGACGAATCAATCGACGCGCCAAGCTCCGGCAAACCAGGCCGATGACAACGCCCAGCGCACATCGCAGCGAATCAAGACGGCCGTTGACTTGATCGCGCAGAACAAGCCTATCGAAGCGCGCACGCTCTTGTCGGCCGCGTTGCACACGGCCGGCCTCTCGCCCGCCGATTCCGACCGCATCCGCACCGAGCTGGGCAAGCTCAACGACCGCCTCCTCTTCGGTCCCGGCATCATCCCCGGCGACACCCTCTGCGAAACCTACACCGTCCAGTCCGGTGACGCCCTCTCCAAGCTCCCGCGAAAGCTCGGCCTGCACACCGATTACCTGCTCATCAAGCGCATCAACGGCATTCAGGAGGACCGAATCCGCGTCGGCCAGAAGCTCAAGGTCATCAAGGGGCCGTTCCACGCCATCGTGTACAAGCCCGATTTCCGGCTCGATCTCTACCTTGGCGACCCCCGCAAAGACCCCAACTGCATCTTCATCAAGAGCTTTCGCGTTGGCTTGGGTGAGCACGATGCCACACCCGAAGGCCTTTTCCTGATCAAGCCGCATTCCAAGCTGATCAACCCTGCGTGGGCCAACCCGCGCACGGGTGAGCAGTTCGATGCCGATGACCCCAAGAACCCGCTGGGCGAATACTGGATTGGCCTGATCGGCGCCGGCGAGAACATCCGCGGCTTGGAAGGCTACGGCATCCACGGCACCATCGAGCCCGACTCCATAGGCCAGATGAAATCCATGGGGTGCGTGCGATTGCTTCACGACGATGTGGCGCTGCTGTACGAGCTGATGGCCGACAACGTGAGCACGGTGGATGTGCGCG
>JAKEEP010000129.1 GCA_022616475.1 Phycisphaerales bacterium
TCGAACACGCTCGACTTGTCACCCACGCGCACGATCGGCCCATCCCCAATCGGCGACTCGGCATAGCTCCGCGAATTCTCCAGGCAGATCAAGCGCGCATCCTTCGGAACCGTCTTGCCCCGCGCCGCCGCGATCGCGCCAATGAACCCAACCTCTTCCGCGCGCGTGAATAGCGCCCCGACATGCGCGCACTCAGGCTTGCCGCGCAACATGTCCATCACCGCCAGCGCCGCGGCCACCGCCGCCAGATCATCGCACGCCGGCGTATACAGCAGCCCGCCGTTCATGTGCGGATCGCAGCCATTTTTCTCGAACACCCACCGCCCAATATCGCCCGGCGCAATCGCATTCGTCGCCTCAACGAGCTTCGCCGTCACGCGCTTAAACGGCTTCGCCTTCGAATCCAGCTTCATCACTTTCGCCGGATGAATTCCATCGCGCGAATCAAAAATCTCAATCTTCGCATTTTCAAAATACGGATCGTTCACGCCCCCGCGAAACTCCAGCTCGATCGTCTTCTCATCCACGATCTCGTGCACCACAAACGCCGGATGATCCAGGTGCGCCGTGATGAACAGCGGCTTCACCGTCTTGTCGTTCGCTTTCGTGCCGCGCGCCTTCGCTGTTGACGCCGCCTGCGTCAAGACGAGGTTCCCCGCCTCATCCTGACTCAGCTTCAGATTCTTGCGCTTCCTCACCCAGCTTCTAATCCACGCAATCACCCGCCCCTCGTGCCCCGCCGCCGTCGGAATCGCCGTGATCTCCTTCAACCATCGCTGATGCTCAAGCTGCTCAGGTGTGTGCATGCGCACGATGATAGGGACCATCCACAAGTGGAACAGGCGTCTCGCCTGTTCATTCCAGAGCAAAGACGGCTGTGCAACCTTCTACCCAACATCCGCCATATGCTTTAGCTGCCGTCCTCCTGTTCTGTAGCTCTGTAGTTCTGAAGCTCTGGTGGTTCTGAAGCTCTGAAGCTCTCCCCAAGGAGCCTCCCATGAGTCCTGTCCGTGGTGACCGTCGCCGCATCCACCCCCGCGAGCGCTTCGCCGGCGCTGAGCGCATCTTCAACCTCGACAAAGCCTTCGCCGAGCTTCCCGCCGAAAGCCAGCCGCGCCAAGGCCACATGCAAAAAGCCCTCTACCGCCTCGGTCCCACCACCACCGCCATCTTCGCTTTCGACAAAGGTGGATCCATCGATCAGCACTCGCCCGAAGGCGAATCCATCATCCACGTCCTCACCGGCCGCCTCTCGGTCCGCACCGCCAAGGCCCGCCACGAGCTCGGCCCCAACGACCTGCTCCTGCTCGACCCCGGCGTCGCTCACGACCTCAAAGCCCTCGAACCCACCCGCATGCTCATGACCTTCGTCCTCGGCGACGCATCAGAATGAAACCACAGAGTTCACAGAGAGCACAGAGAAAGAAATAGAATGGACTGAAACGGACTGAAGCGATTCGCCGGCGCGTGTTGCCTTCATTCGAGTTTTTCCTCTGTGCTCTCTGTGTCCTCTGTGGTTAATTCAGAAATGCTCTCCCCAATCCCCGAAATCCTCGCCGACCTTCGTGCCGGCAAAGTGATCGTGCTCGTCGATGATGAAAATCGCGAGAACGAAGGCGATTTCATCTGCGCTGCCGAGAAAATCACGCCGCAGATCATCAGCTTCATGACCCGTGTCGGCGCCGGCTATCTCTGCGTCCCCCTCACCGCCGCCGACTGTGATCGCCTCGAACTTTCTCCCCAGGCCGCGCGCAACAACAGCGTGTGGGGCACTCCGCTCACAATCAGCGTCGATGGCCACCCGCGCCACGGCGTCGGCACCGGCGTTTCCGCCACCGACCGCGTCAAGACCATCCAGCTCCTCATCGATCCCAAAACCACCTCCGACGATTTCGTCCGCCCCGGCCACATCAATCCCCTCCGCGCTCGCGATGGCGGCGTCCTGGTCCGCACAGGTCAGACCGAAGGCTCCATCGATCTGGCCCGCCTCGCCGGCCTGCACCCCAGCGCTGTCCTCATCGAGGTCGTCAACGAAGACGGCCAGATGGCCCGCCTCCCTCAACTCGAATCCATCTGCAAGAAACACAATCTCAAGATGTGCTCGGTTGAGCAGATCATCGAGTATCGCCTCCAGCGTGAAACTCTTATCGAGCGCCTCATCCCACAGAATGGCGCTCCCCCTCCCGAAATCAACACCCCCTACGGCCGCTTCAGCCTCATCGCCTATCAAAGTGCCATCGATCCACTCCCCCATATCGCCCTCACCGTCGGCGGCGTCGGCAAGCTCGACCCCAAATCCGGCAAGGCCAAATCAATCACCGAGCCCGTCCTTGTGCGAGTTCACCGCCGCGATCTCCTGGGCGATATCTTCGACGAAGCCACCAACCCCACCGGCCAGCAGCTCCGCCAATCGCTCAAGATGATTCAACACGCCGGCCGCGGCGCGCTGCTCTACATGAGGCCCGAAGGGGTTAGCGACGACCTCCGTGGCATCCTCCAAAAAATCCACCGCCCCCTCCATGGCCGCGATCGCGACAACATCAACGCACCCGACCTCACCCGCGCCGATTCCATCGCCGCCCGCGCCCACCCCATCGACCAGCGCGACATCGGCATCGGCGGCCAAATCCTCCGCGACCTCGGCCTCACCAAGCTCCGCGTCCTCACCAACCACCCCAAGTCCCACCCCGGCCTCCACGCCTTCGGCCTTGAAATCGTCGAGCAAGTGCCGATTCAACGCGAATAACGAATCGCGACTGAGGGGTAGTGATTAGCTCTCTTTCGCCTGTTGTTTCGTCTCTTGCCATTTCACCGGCTTGCCGTCGTCGCCAATCTCTTCGAAGAGCACGAGATCGCCAGGGTTGAGATCGAAATCCAAACTTGGATCATTTCTGAGGTCGCTCAACATCACATGCCTGCTTTCGTTCCGATCCGGATCCAGACTCGTAACGCTGACTCGAATCTTCTTGCTTTCGTCTGTTACGCCGCCGCTCGCCGCCATGAATCGTGCGACTGTGAGTCTTCCCACTGACGGATATCCGTATACGCCGGGCCGCGCAATCGATCCGTCTGTATAGATGTAACCCGGCGATCTTGGATTGTCGTTCGTTGTTGAGCTACCACCGGACGAGCCTCGAGCATCTCGCTTCTCGAAAACCAGCGGCTCGGCGTACAGCCCCTCGCTGGTCGTGATCAGTGGCGCCGCTGGTGAAATGTCGATCAGGAGCCGATCGCGCTCAAACGTCCAACGCCCTCCGGCCGATGGGTTATATTCGTCCTTGCGGTTCCAGATGAGCAGGTCGAAGTTTGACTGAAACCCAAGAAACACCGGCGGACCCCCTGGCCGATCGGGAAGATGCAAGAATGCCGTGCTGCGGACTCCCGGCATCGTCGTCCGATTGTGGATGTCCGAATCGGCCAGGATTTCCAGCATGACGCCGTCTCGGATTTTCTCTCCATTCTGATCAACCTGTTGCCACGTGCCGGGCTTCAATCGATCAATCCAAGTCGAAGGATCATCCGCCGAAAAAATCGATCCCAGCGTGGGGAGACCCGCCGGCCGCGCCTCAGACTTGACGATCGCAAGGTGAGCCTTGATCGCCTCCAGCGACATCGCGTTGTGCCGCTGCATAAGCACGACCTGAACGCCCACTCCAATCACCAACAGCATGACCACGATCATCATCACGAAATTCACTCGCTGCAGCATGATTCGCTCCTTCAGCGCAATGCGCCGGCACTTTCTCTTGATTGAAACAACATCGCCGAACCGCGCGGCAGCCTGCCGCCTCGCTTCGTTCGGATCAACTCCATCCTTTACCATCTCGCTCGCCGACCGATCGATGTGAAAGGCAAACTCGTCCTCCAGATCGCGATCGATCTGCGCTTCGCTCCGTCCTTCCGGCCGCGGCAGCCTTGGAAGTCCCGGCAGCCTCGGAACCCGCGGAAGCTTGAATGGCATCGCTTCCGTCCAGCTCATCTCAACTCACCTTCACCTCAAACTCCGCAGCCTTGGCGTTCATCACTTTTTCAATCGCCCCCACCAGCCGCTCCCACTCCGCCGCCTCCGTCTTGAGCTGCGTCCGGCCCCGCGCCGTCAACTTGTAATACTTCGCCCGCCGGTTCGCTTCGCTGGCCCGCCACTCGCTTTCGAGAAACCCCCGCTTCTCCATCCGATGCAGTGCCGGATACAGCGATCCCTCCTCGACTTGCAGCACATCCGCCGACACCTGCATGATCCGCCGGGCAATACCATACCCATGATTCGCCCCGCCGCTCGCCAGCGTCTTGAGGATCATCATGTCCAGGGTGCCTTGCAACAACTCTGGCTTTCCGGGGGGTGCTTGCGCCATTGCGGTTCCTCTCGACTATCTAGGGGCACAATACCCCGCTCCCATAGAATGTCAATGGGAAACCGCCGGATTTCGATTTCCAAAACCGAAGACCGCCGCAGATGCGGCGGTCTTGGCGTCGAATGTCGATTGTGTTGAGGTTCGTCAATCCCGGTCGCCGAAGATGATGGCGAGGCGGAAGGCGAGCTTGACGGCTTCGTAGTAGATCCACGCGAGCGTCACCAGCAGCGCGAAGCCGCAGTACCACTCCATGTACTTGGGGCCGCCTTGGGCGACCTTCTCCTCGATCATCTTGAAGTCGATGATGAGCCAGAGCGAGGCCAGGCCGAGGATCGCGATGTTGAGGCCCAGGCCGATGAGGGCCGGCGTTCCGCCTTGGAGGGCGCTGGAAAGGTCCAGGATCGGCAGTCCGCCCAAGCCAACCAGGTGCATGACGAAGGAGACCGCGTAGGCCATCATCACGCCGATGGTGGCGACGCTGACAACGGAGACAAACAGCTTGGTTGGGCGAAGCAGCTTGGTGTAGTAGAGCCCGAGCATTCCGAGGGCGATGCAGATGGTGAGGATGAA
>JAKEEP010000130.1 GCA_022616475.1 Phycisphaerales bacterium
AGCGGCGACGTCTCGGAGAACATCCGCTGGCCTGATGGCTCCATCACCTTCAATGGAAATCAAATCTGGGGCTTGCAGTCCACCACCATCGACTGGAGCCAGCAGGAGCAGGAGCAACTGAACATCGGACCTATCGAATAACGCTTTTGATGTTCCACTGTGCGCGATAGAATATGCGGCGAACCCGGCATCCTTACCGGGTTCGCCGCGCTGCCATGACCGCAGGACGGAGGTTGAAGTTGAAGGTCGACCCTTATGTGTGGATCGTCACGCTGCCGCTGGCCGTCGCGGCGGTTCAACTGTACTTTCAGCCGCCGGATCATGTGCTCAAACGCCTCTGGAGGCGCGCCGTCGAGATGGAGATGTTCGCATGGCGACGGTTTGGCTGGCAAGTCCCACCACGCTGGGCGATGTTGCACGAGCACCAGCTCGGCCGTCGCGCGAGTTTCGTCTTGATGATCATGGCGCTGGCCGTTTGCTCGCTGGTCAGCCTGGCGGCGTTCGTTGGCGTGGTGCCGGCCTCATGATGTCAGCCAAGGCGACACAAAATTGCTCCCCGCGCAGTTTTCTGAGCAACCTGCGCGAGGAGCGGAACAGGCAAACGGATGAATTGAGCTATACGTGCCAGATTGCGATTTTAGCTTGCAAAAACCATCGAAATCGTCAGGCGGTTCGATGAGCCTGTTTGTTATTCCGATCGGCACCAGCCCGGTTGCACGGTCGGCAGCAACTGGATGGGTTTTCCGACCCAAGCCCGTCACGAAATGCTTCCGAAAGTGCACAAGCCGCCTACGATTTGAGCCAGCAAGGAGCCGAGTCGTGTCGTTCACACTGAAGCGGGCGTTGAGTTGCGGCCTTTTTTGCGCGACTATGGTCGCGCTCGCCAGTTGTTACGAGGAGCTTGAGCCGCAACCGCCTGCGGCTCAGCAATCGCCGACCACGGGGCAGCCCGGCCCGCTGAATCAACACATCAGCCAGGGCGGCGGCTCGGCCCTCGGAGCGGCCAAGCGATCGGCCACGAATACCGTGCAGAAGGCTCAGGAAGCGCAGAAGAAAGCGATCAGAGAAGTTGATCCATCGATCGTGGATGATGAACCGCCCCCAAACCCTGACGACGAGTGACCAATTCTCATTGTTGGATTTGTGCTGCTTCTCGGTTCAAAATCGGTTGCATCGCTTGGCGTCAAGCCCACCCTTGCGTTTGTGAAAAACCACTGTAAAGTAACGGTGGGCGTTGATCGTTCGTTGAGCTGAAGAGAGAGAGTCCCGTTTCTGCACGGCTGCAGATGAAGGACTCTATGGCTCTGAGCGCATTGACCTTCGCAACCGGTTCCAGTCGATGTGTTCGGGTGCGCTCTGATGCTCCGCACCCCATGGCTGCCCGAGTTGCGGCTGCCGATTGCGCCTTGTTACTGACGGGCGCGACGGGCACCGGCAAGGGCTACGTTGCGCAATGGATTCACGACCACAGCCCTCGAGCGAAGCGGCCGTTGGTGCCCGTCAACTGCGGCGCGATACCCGAGAGCCTCATCGACAGTCACCTCTTTGGCCACGCCAAGGGAGCGTTCAGCGGTGCGGGGAGTGATCACCTGGGCCTCATTCGCGCAGCCTCCGGCGGCACGGTGCTTTTCGACGAGATCAGTGAACTTCCCGCCGGCGCCCAGCGGAGGCTGCTGCGGCTGCTGGAAGAGCGTGAGGTTCAGCCTGTTGGGTACTCCAAGCCAGTCGTGGTGGATGTCCGAGTGATCGCGGCCACGAACGCCAATCTGGGGGAGGCCGTTTGCCGCGGCACGTTCCGCCAGGACCTGTTCTATCGATTGGACATCGTCCGACTGCACCTGGACCCGCTGCGCGAGCGCGCGTCGGAAGTGCCATCCCTACTGGCCCAGTTCAACTCCGAATTCGCGGCGATGTATCGCCAGCCTGAACTGACCTTCGAGGAGGAAACGCTTGCCTTCCTGGAGCAGTACCGATGGCCCGGCAACATTCGCGAATTGCGAACCGTGCTGGAGCGTTTGCACGTGCTATGCGGTTCAACACCGGAGCCAATCTCTATTGATGACCTGCAACGGTTCGGCCAGCTGCGCACCGAAAGCCCGGCCGGACTCACGTTCGGCTCGGGCGCCGATCGCCTTGCTGAACTCAAGCTCGATGCCGTCAACCAGATCCTCAGCCAGTGTCGCGGCAATATCAGCCGAGCCGCCAACACCTTGGGAGTGCACCGCTCGACTCTCTATCGCTGGCTGGCCGGCAGCAGAATGTCGGCGTGATTGAGGCCGGCGGACGTCACATGATTCGGCCGGCTTCTCCTACACTCTGTGCTGGGTGCAGGGCGCGAGATGACTTCGGAAACGGACTGCTGGAATATTTGGATCGACACCGGCGGCACGTTCACCGATTGCCTGGCGGTCGATCCGCGTGGCCGGATGCATCGGGCCAAGGTGCTCAGCAGCAGCGCGCTGCGTGGGCGAATCGCGTCGCAGATCGATTCGAGGCGATTCATCATCGATCAGAACTGGAATGCACCCGACGATCTGATTCGTGGAATGGAGTTTCGGTTGCTCGGCAAGCCGGAGTCCGGACCGCGAGTCGTTCGGTTTGAGGCCCAGCGATCAATACTCGAGCTGGATCGCGATGATCAACCAATCGCCGCCGGCGCGCTGCTCGAGATCCGCTCATTGGAGCCGGCCCCGGTCTTGGCGGCACGGTTGGCGACCCGCACTCGGGCGGGCGCGCCGCTTCCACCGATCCGCCTGCGCTTGGCGACCACGCGCGGAACCAACGCGCTTTTGGAGCGCCAGGGCGCCCGAGTTGCCCTATTCATCACCGAAGGCTTCGGCGATTTGCTGGCCATCGGCGATCAACAGCGGCCGGACCTTTTCGCCCTGGACATTCGCAAGCCGCAGCCGCTGTACGACTGCGTGGTTGAAGTCCCCGAGCGCATCGCCTCCGACGGCTCGACACTGAAGCCGCTCGATGAACAACTTGTCATTCAGCATGCTCATCACCTCATCTCACAGGGTGTTCGCGTTGCAGCAGTCGCGCTCCTCAACAGCTACGCCAACAGCGCGCACGAGCGCCAGCTGGCGCGGCTGCTGCGCGAGGTCGGATTCGATTGCGTTGCGATATCGTCGGAGATCGCCCCGTTGATCCGGCTGCTGCCTCGTGCCCATACGACTGTGGTGGACAGCTATTTGTCTGTAATCATCAATGAGTATCTTCAAAGCATTTCGCGATCAGCAGCGCCGGATGCCGCCAGGCCGTCCGGCAAGTTTTCATTTCACGTCATGACAAGCGCGGGTGGTTTGGCAAGCGCCGGCTCGTACCGCGCCGTCGAAAGCCTGCTCAGCGGTCCCGCCGGCGGCGTGGCTGGCGCTGCGGCTGCCGGAAGGCAATCCGGTTTCGATCGCATCATTGGGTTCGACATGGGCGGCACAAGCACTGATGTCGCGCGATACGACGGCGATTTCGAATATCGGTTTGAGCAAATCATCGAAGGCAGGCGTTTGCTCGCGCCGGCGCTGGCAATCGAAACAGTTGCCGCTGGCGGCGGCTCAATCTGCGAGCTGATCCATGATCAGATGGTTGTCGGGCCCCGGAGCGCCGGCGCTGCGCCAGGACCCGCGTGTTACGGCGCCGGCGGGCCGTTGACTCTGACTGACATCAATCTCCTTCTGGGCAGGCTCAATCCTCAGAGCTTTGAAATCCCCATTTCGATCGACCAAGCGCAGGCCGCCGCAGATCGGGTTCTTGCCAAATCGCCGTCACCAAACGCACGGGTGACAAGCCCGGCATGGCTTGATGGCTTCCTTGAGATCGCCAATCAGCGCATGGCCGCGGCGATCGAGTTGGTCTCTGTTCGACAGGGGTATGATCCGGAGGATTTGGCCCTGGTCGCTTTCGGGGGGGCGGGCGGGCAACATGCCTGCGCCGTGGCGCAGCGATTGGGAATGCGGCACATTGTGTTGCCGGCTGATGCGGCCTTGCTCAGCGCCGCCGGCTTGGGACATGCGGTCATCGAACGGTTTGCACATCGCCAGATTCTTCAATTGCTTCAGCAGTGCGCCGATCAGCTGCCGAGCTGGATCGAATCGTTGTCTCGAAAAGCCATCGAAGAGGTGACTCGCGAGGGCGTTGCCCCTGGCGAAGTTCGCGTGCGGCGCGCCATCATCAACCTTCGATTGCTCGGCCAGGACGCAACTCTGCCCATTGATTTGCGCGGAGGAGCGCACAATGTCGATCCAAGTGACTTGTCCAGCAAGAACCTGCGCGACCGCTTTTCAGTGCAATACCAAGCCGTCTACGGACATGCGCCGGCCCAGGAAACAACCAAGCCCCTCGAAGTTGAATCAATCCGAGTCATAGCCTCTTCCAACCCGACCGACTGGAACCCTCTGACGACCTCCAGCCCGATTATCCGCTCGCATCATGCAACCAGCAGCGTCACAGCTCGATCCTACTTTGACGGAGAATGGCGCCACGTCCCGGCCTTCCAACGAGGGGACCTGAAACCCGGCGCGCGGCTTACTGGGCCGGCATTGGTATGGGATCGCAGGACCAGCGTTGTCATCGAGCCCGGCTGGAACGGTGTCATCGACGCCGCGGGGGCCCTTGTTCTTGAATCGAGGGCTTCCCCAACCATCAACCTTCCCCAAGCGGAAGCGGTTCGCCTGGAATTGTTCAGCAATCGCCTGACTGCGATTGCCGACGAGATGGGACAAATGCTCGAGCGTACGGCGATCTCGACCAACGTCAAGGAACGTCTGGATTTCTCATGCGCTGTTCTGGACGCCGAAGGCGACCTTGTCGTGAACGCGCCGCATATTCCGGTACATTTGGGCGCCCTGGGAATGTGTGTTCGCGCCGTTCGCGACACCCTGGCAATGGAAGATAGCGATGTCGTGGTCAGCAATCACCCGGCATACGGCGGTTCACATTTGCCGGATATCACCGTCATCACCCCGGTTTTTGCCGCCAACAAATCAACTTCCGCCATCGGCAAGCGAGCGACCGAACTGATCGGCTACGTTGCCAACCGCGCGCACCACGCCGAAATAGGGGGAACACGACCGGGCTCGATGCCTCCGTCGGCGCGAACGTTGCACGAGGAGGGAGTGGTCATCAAGCCCCAATATCTCGTTCATCGCGGGCAGCCCCGTTTCGATCAGATCGAGAAGCTGCTGTCGGGCGGCCCATATCCCTCGCGAGCGGTGATCGATAACCTTGCTGATCTCCGGGCCGCCGTGGCCGCCAATCATCGCGGCGCCGAGGCGCTGCGGCGCCTTGCATCCGAATACGGCGTGCGCGAAACCGCGGCGCGCATGGATCAAATCAAGGCCCGGGCCCAGCGACTCATGCGCAGCGCCCTCGATCGAATTGGCCCAGGGCAATTCCGCGCTGTTGAGCAGCTCGACGACGGCTCGCCCATCTGCGCCACAATCAACGTGCAGGACGGCGGCGCGACCTTTGATTTCTCTGGTTCGGCCCCGCAACATCCGGGGAACCTCAACGCAACCCCAGCCATAGTCCGCAGCGCCGTCATGTATGTGCTTCGCTTGATGATTGGCGAATCGACCACGCTCAACGAAGGGTTGATGCGGCCGGTTCGGATCGTTCTGCCCGGGGGCATCTTGAACCCGACGTTTGATGCCGATCCATCCAAGTCGCCGGCGGTGGTGGGGGGCAATACAGAAACCAGCCAGCGGATCGTTGACACGCTGCTCAAGGCTTTCGAGTTGTGTGCGTGCAGCCAGGGAACGATGAACAACATTCTGTTCGGCACTGACCGATGGGGTTACTACGAGACTGTGTGCGGCGGATGCGGCGCCGGCCCGGGTTTCGACGGAGCCTCTGCAGTGCACAGTCACATGACCAACACGCGCATAACCGATCCGGAGATTCTTGAGCATCGCTATCCGGTTCGAGTTGATCGATTCTCGATCCGGCGCGGCTCAGGCGGCGGCGGCCGGTGGCGCGGCGGTGACGGCGCCATTCGCGAATTCACATTCATTGAGCCAATGTCGCTGTCAGTGCTCACGCAGCATCGAACCCGCCAGCCGTATGGGATTTGCGGCGGCGAACCTGGCGCCGTAGGCCGCCAACAGGTCATGCAAAAGGCAGACAGAATTGTCGAGCTTGGTTCAATTGACGGCTGCGAAGTCGAGCCAGGGGACCGGCTCACCGTGGAAACACCCGGCGGTGGCGGATACGGCAAGCCGTAGGCGCTCTTTGATCCGGGTTGCCAGCGCGGCACAATCGCAACCCCCAAAAAGAAAAGTCCACGCCGTACCCGCCGGCACGGCGCGGAGAGAAGAGAGAGAGCTCGCTTCAGGTCGGGAGCAACTCGAAGCTCCGTTCCCTGAGAAGTCCACGCCGTACCCGCCGGCACGGCGCGGAGAGAAGAGAGAGAGCTCATTCGAGGACCAGAGTCCTCCTGAAGATCCAAGTCGGGCGTTTCCGCCGGGCCTGGGACATTCGGCTCATGGCCGACTCGATCGCCTGCGGGAGCTTCGAGCAACCTTGGCCCTTGAACCTTCCGAGGACGACCCTCCCCCGGCTGACTCGCCTGCCTGATTTGCCACCAACGGCGCCAGCTCGATGGGAAAATCCGAAACGCCCCAACTCCACGATCGGTGCCCACCCGGCTTGTTCGTCAGTCTTCGCGGCTTGGCTATGCGCGATGGGGCTGCCATCGGCTTGGCCTTCTGTGATCGCCAGCGGCGCGTCAGGAGCCTCACCGCTTCCGCCGCCGCCTTGGAGTCATGCACATAGACATTGCAGCCCAATTGAGCCATGTCGCCCGTCATGCCGATGTCTGAGAGCAGTCCGATGCTGCGAACCGACTGGGGGAAGCACTGCTGATCTGCCAGCAGCTTTTGCATTGCCGGACCATGGCGGCTGAGGGTTTGCTGATTCAGGGCAATGCAAACCACAACCAGGTCGGTCTGACCCAGAACCATCCATCGCCGCAACCCGCGCAGGTGTGTGGTCACCCCCGCGTGCGGCATCGATTGGCGCACCAATGACCGTCGCAACTGCTCGGCGACCTTCGATGCACCGATGACCACAATCAGATGTTTTGATCTCTCCTCCATCTGCGCCGTGTCACCGTGCAACTGGCGTGCCACAGCGTCTTGGTCGGAGGGTGTTTTCTTGCGAGCCAACGAGGGTGGGTTGACCGAAACTTGCCCAAGGCGCGAGCGAATTCACGCCCATGCCGCATTTATGCGACGGCACGAGCCGCCTTGCCTAAGGAACGCACATGATTCTCATCCCGTTTGCGACAAATCGTTGCAAAAATGCGACGACTCGGCGCGATATCGCAATGCTTTGACGAGGATTCGCCCGCAAAAACTTGTGGGAGCGCCTTGTGTACGGTGGGTCAGACCGATCGGTTTCACTGTCCTCGGAGCCATCGATAGATCGTGCTTCGATGGACGCCGAAGACCTCAGCGACTCGTGAAATCGACCCACCTGACTCAGCCAAGGCCTTCCGAACCTGCTCCAGTTTGATTCGCTGGAGACCCATCATGCCGGCCCCTGCTCCGCCGGGCGCGCTCAACTGGCCAACTTCAACGACATGTTCAGTAGTAATGCGCTGGCCTGGACAAAGCACGTGCAGTCGCTCGACAACAGTGCGCAGTTGTCGAATGTTGCCCGGCCAGCGGTACTCGTGCATGGCCTTGAGGGCTGATGGTTCAAATTCAAGCTCCTCCTGGCGATAGAGTTCGGCGTACTCGCGGTTAAACTGCTTCAGAAGCCGCGACAGATCGTGCAAACGCTCGCGCAGCGGCGCCACTCGAAGCTGTATGACGTCGAGCCGGAAGAGCAGATCTTCACGGAATGCGCCATTCGCTACGGCCGCGCCCAAATCAACGTTGGTGGCTGCGATCACTCGAACATCAACCAAGACTGGGCGAGAATGTCCCACTGGCTGCACTTCGCGGTCGTGCAGCATCCGAAGAAGCCGGTTCTGAGCCGATGGCGGCAGTTGGCTGACTTCATCCAACAAGAGCGTGCCATGCTCGGCGGCCCTCACCAGCCCCAGGTGATCGGATGTTGCCCCGCTAAACGCGCCTTTGGCGTGGCCAAAAAGCTGGCTATCGATCAGTGTCTCGGGAATGGCGCCGCAGTTCACCGGCACGAAGGGTCCATCTGCGCGAGAGCTGTTCTCGTGGAGCCAGCGCGCCAAATGGCCCTTGCCTGCTCCTGTTTCGCCCGTGATGAGCAGCGTGCAATTTGATTGCGCAGCGCGCAGGGCAGCCTTGGAATCAATATCCGCAGGCAATCCTGCCTGCCGCTGCGGTAAATGACCCTCTCCCGGCAGGATTTCGCTTGCCCTGTACCGCTTGCCCATGCGCTCTCTCTTCTCCCGGGCTGCTCTATCCCTCTTCTCTCCGGCCGCATTCTCCTTCTCGGACATCCGCAATCAGGCGGATACCCAGTTGGCTCGAGCAATCGCTCAAGCTGTCCACAATTCTCGATAGGTTGAATCAGAGATTTGTCCAGCGGCGGTCTGGCGGCCTTGAACGGCATTCGTCCCGAAGACACCAAGCCCGGTCGATGGTCACGCTCCCTGGGTTGTGAATCCAGTTTGACCGACAGCCAGATCCAAAGGCTTGGGCGGGTGGACGATGCGTGGCGTTCAATCTCTCTTCTTCATCCTACCTTCCTACATTCACACAGCCCCAGCAACACACAATCTGCGGAAGCCATGCCCTTGTCTCTCAACGGTATTAGAACAGCATAAACGGCCTACCGTCAACACAAAAGTGAGCCGAGTGATCAAAATTCTCCCCGAGCTTCCGTTGGGCGCGAATCTAGGCAAACGGTGGCCTTGAATAGTCTGCATTGAATTGAACTCGCTCGATTCGGGTTGCACGGGCCGAAGCTGGGTCAACTCGCACCACGGCGCCGCAGAGCGCCTCGCCACCCGATCCGACCGAGTATGGCACGTGCACACCTGTGGTCATGTGTCGAACGACCGCCTCCGGATCGCGGCCGATGACTGATGCATAAGGCCCACACATCCCCACATCAGTGATAAACGCTGTGCCGCCGGGCAGAATGCGTGCATCAGCCGTGGGAACATGCGTATGAGTCCCGACAACCAGGGCCACACGCCCATCAAGGTAGTGAGCCATGGCCGCCTTTTCGCTGGTCGCTTCCATATGAACCTCGACCACGACGATCGGATTGGCTTCCGGAAGCTGCTGGAGGATGGTGTCGACGGTCGAAAAGGGGTCATCCGCCTGCAGGCTCAAATAAACGCGCCCAAGCACGGTGATAACATACACGTCGCGGCCTGCCGTGGGGCCGCATCGAATATGCGTGAATCGCCGCCCGGGAGCCTTGGCCGAGAGGTTCGCCGGGCGGGCGATGGGCTCCTCGGGCAGTTGGAGAATGGAAGTGATTTCACGATCGCGAAAAACGTGATCCCCAAGGGTAATCGCGTCGATACCATATCCACGGATCTTTTTGTATAGTTCCGGTGAGAGGCCAGACCCGGCCTTGGCGTTCTCGGCGTTGGCAATCACGACATCCGGCTGGTGTACTTGGCGCAGTGTTGGCAGCTGTTGCTGCACAACCATCCGTCCGGGAGCTCCGAAGATGTCGCCAAGAAACGCGATGGTGATGGGAGCCATGTGTTGGATCTTGAGTTGTCGGTCAACTATTCAGAAAACTGACACACCTTCAACGGTTTGAGGAATGAATTGTTGACACAAGTGCGTTATAGTAGTATCTACCCGTTGCCAAGAGTCAGAGCATGAGCGGCGGCCGAAGCCGGGAACGCTTGGGCCAGTGAGATCGCCTGTCGCTGAGGTCTCGGCGACCGAACAAAGACTGAACGGTGTAGCGCGTTGGCTTATCGCGGACGCGCCGCCAAATTGTGTGGGCTAAGTATTGCTTGAACTTGATGATGCTGTGCAGCAGAGATTCTCATTGGCGATCAATCTGTCGCCTTGCCGAGTTGTTGTTCGGCGAACACCGATTTGGTCAGAACCGCCTCGTGTGCGAGGGCGGAATCAAACACAGCTGATGAGATGGTTGGTAGTCGGAGAGCATGATGTCGGAACAGAAGTTTTCCAGCGGTGATCGAGTTCGCCACGCCGGAAGGCCGGAGTGGGGAATCGGGACCATCACCAAGGTCGAGTCCTTGCCGATGAACGGCCAGGCGTCGCAGCGCGTATCGATTCGGTTTCCGAACGCCGGGGTGAAGACGCTGGTCACCGGCCAGGGCCACTCGCTGCTGCAACGGGCCGACGAGGCACACGACCCGCTTGGCGACGGTCAGCCTCAGTCGGTCAAGGCCTGGGACAAGATGAAGGATTCTGGCTGGCTGGCCCCGATGGCCAAACGGAAAGTCGAAGAGGCGATGATCACCTTGCCCATGGAAGTGCGCGATCCGTTCAACAGCCTCCAGAAACGGTTGACGCTCACCATGGGGTTGTATCGCTTCGACCGCTCAGGTCGCGGCGTGATTGACTGGGCGGTGGCTCAAACCGGCTTGGACGATCCGCTCACGCGATTCACGCGGCACGAGCTGGAGCAGAAGTTCGATCGATGGTCCTTTGAGCGCGATCAACACCTCGCGAAGCTGATCCATGAGATTCGCAACTCCGGGGAGTTGGCCATCATTCAGGCGGCCATGAAGTCGGCCCCGCCCGCCGCTCAAGACGTTGTGCGTCGGCTCACCAACGGACGTTGATTTCACGCAACATCCCGCGCCAGCCAACCGTTTATCAAATCATGAAGGTCCGAGAGTAACGCCGTTGGCGTGGTTGCAGGCAGCTGCTCCGAGCGAAAGTCGCCATTGGCACAATCGTGGCGCATGGCTTGTTCCTATCTGGGCGGGCAGAGCAATTACCCGCAAGAGAGGACCCATGGACGAGCAAACGTTCCAAACCAAGTTCAACGAACTCTTGGACAAGATCAAGGAACTCCCGCAGGATCAGCGAGGCCAGATGGAGGACCTTGCGGAGCAGACCAAGAACCGGCGCGACCGCATCCAGCAGTCTGTGAGCGAATTGCAAGGCTCCCTGGACTACCTGCGGCTCAGCGTGAAGTACCTGGTCTTCGATCTTGAAGCCACGCGGCGCGAGAACGCATATCTGCGCAAGTTGATCGAGCAGTCAAACCGCGACACCAACACCAAGCGGAAGCGCAAGCGCCGCGATGACGATAACTTCCTGGAGCCCGAGCAGGGCGACTGACGTCAAGAGTGAGCGCGTTGCTCGGCCTAGTCGCCGCCGCTGGCTTCCGCCCGAGCTGCCGGTTGCACGGAGGCGTCGACCGCGTTGAGGCGCCGGCGAGCCGTGTCGCGCCCGTTGGTGACGACTTGGTTGTCGGGATCTTGCTCGGCAAGGATGAGAAACAAGTCGAGTGCTTGTTGAAAGGCCGCTCGGGCGGTCGCAATGTCCGGAATCTCTTCAGCGACCTGCCATGACAAAATAGGGCCGGCCGTCCTCGGTCGCGCCGCCATCAAGCAGGCGCGCGACGTTGGGGCGGTTCAGCGCGGCAAGAACCTTCCGCTCCTGCTCAAAGCGGTGCAAGATCGCTTCGCTGTCCATGCCGCGCTTGATGACCTTGATGGCAACGAGTTTCTTGAACTGGTCATCGTCGCGAGCCGCCAGGTAAACCACGCCCATGCCCACCGTGACCGAGCCGCCGAAGAATGCGATATCGGCCGATATGCTTAGGATCGGGTTCAATGATGCGTGTGGTGCCGAACAGCGCTTCGCTTGCAACTTCAGACACGCCGGAAGCCTCGCGGCCACCAGCGCGCGGCATCGGCTTGGTGCTGTCGCTCGTGCCGCCGACGTTATGCTCGGGCGGATCTGGCATACGGCGTTGGTCTCGGGATTGAGAAAGACCGAAGGTGGCCCCTTGTGGCGCACATTGTTCCGTCCCCGAGACGAATTTCGCTTGCATAAAGCTCTGACTTCGTGCGCGTTTTGTTAGGGCTCCAAATTAGAGCCAGTCCGAAATCGATCTTCGGACGTCGCCTTGTCAGCCTTCTGACGAATCTTGCTCGGATTGGTCAGTGTTCAGTGGCATCGGCCGCCGAATGAGAGTACGCTGAACAAATCAACATGTGGTTCGGGGGCGGAGCAGGAGCCAAAACGATGCAGGTTTGCACCAGTTGTATCGGTCTATCGGTCATTCGGAGCGCAACGTGTTTGGGGTTGGGAGGCTTGATCCTTGGGGCCGCGACGCTTGGAGCCACCGACAGCCCCACAAAAGAACAGACCATAGAACAGACTGTTCAAGCTACCGCAGCCGAGCAGCCGAAACCTGATGCCGCGCAGCCCGCCGAGCCGGTTGACCTTGGCCAACTCGTGAATCGGGAGTTGAACCTGACGGCAAGTCAGATCATTCAACTTGATGTCGATCGCACGCCAACACAACCCGTGATGCTGGCCATCAGCATTGATGGCCAGCCGCGAACCCTGAGCATGACGCCCCACTCGGTTCGATCGGCCATTTACCAGCTTCGCGCCCAGATCGAAGACGGCTCGATCGTTCAGCTGCCGCCGGGACCGGTGCGAACCCTCCGAGGGGAGATTCTGGAAGAGCCCGGCAGCATGGCGGCTGGCTCGCTGATGGAAGACGGCCTGAATGCCACCATCATCATGCCCAATGGAAGGAAGCTCTGGCTCGAGCCGTTGGAGTCGCGCTTTGCCGACGCCGCCGGCATGTACGTGCTCTACGACAATGTCGATGTGATCCCGTCAGGCGGAATCTGCGGTGTTGACGACGCTCTGGTCGGGCCACATCAACACCAGGATGCGGACGATGGCGGAATCGCCGGCGGAACCACAGAGTGCACCGACATCGCCTGCGATGCCGATTTCGCGTACTACCAGAGCCTGGGCAGCAACTCTGCCGCGGTCGAGTCACAGATCAACAACATTATCAATACAATCAATCTTCAGTACGAGTCAGAGGTCCAGATCAGGCATGTCATCACCGACATTATCATTCGCACTGCCGAGCCGGACCCGTACTCGTCCACCGATCCGGGCACATTGCTCTGCCAATTCCGCGCCGAATGGAACGCGAACCAGACGGGCATTCAGCGCGACGTCGCCCATCTCTTCACCGGCCTGAACATCGATGACCCGGTCGTTGGAATAGCGTACCCGGCCACCGTCTGCAACGTGAGCCAGAGTCACTGCGGGTTTTCTGCCAACTCGGCTTACAGCCTCGCACAGCCCACATGCTGCGGCAGCTTCGCGTGCAAGTCGGATTTGACCGCGCACGAACTGGGTCATAACTGGGACGCGACGCACTGCGACTGCATCAACACGACCATGTTCGCGAGCCTTCAGTGCGCCAACACGTTCGCAGCAGTGAGCGTCAACGAGATCGTCGCCTTCCGAAACACGCGAGCGTGCATCGGTCTGTGCGAAGACGGGACAGCCACGCTGCCGTTCTTCGACGATTTTCCAACCACGACCATCGATCCAGCCAAGTGGACCGGCATCGACGGCGCGACGTCCAATTCCATCGGGCTGGCCGAGCCAAGCCCGCCGAACTCGGTGAACCTCGACGGCAGCACCAACGGAGGCGATGAGATTCGATCGGCCATCATCAACACGCAGAGCGTGGTGACGCTGACACTCCAATACTACTACCAGCGCCGGGGCGGCGGCGACTCGCCGGAGGCCAATGATGACCTGGTCATCGAATACTTGAATAGCGCTGGCGATTGGATCGAACTCCATCGTCAATTGGGCAGTGGCGCCGACATGACCACGTATGAGCAAGTCACCACCGATTTGCCCATCCCGGGCGCCAATCATGCGGACTTCCGTTTCCGATTCCGAGCGATTTCGTTGCAATCTGGCCTGGATGACTGGTTCGTGGACAACGTAAGTCTGACCGGCATCGTCACTCCCAGCAACAACAATTGCATCAACGCCACGAACGTGGTGGCTGGCTCGACGCCGTTTACGACAATCGCAGCGACGACCGACGGACCCACGTCGGCTACATGCAATTTCAACGGATATAACGACCTCGAGAACGACGTGTGGTTCCGGTACGTGGCGGAGTGCACGGGAACGGTCACCGCCAGCCTGTGCGGCGCGGACTTTAATTCCAAGATGGCGGTCTACGGCTCAAATTGCCCGATACCCGGCTCGTTCGTGATCGCGTGCTCGGATGACAACTGCGCCGATGATCCGACCGTGAGCTTCCCGATGACGCAAAATGGTGTTGTTCGAATTCGGGTCGGCGGCTTCCAGGGCCAAACCGGGACCGGCACGCTGGTGATCAGTTGCGAGGTACCGGCACCCGATTGTCCAGCTGATATCGCTCCGCCCGGCGGAGACAACCAGGTCAACGTGACCGATCTGCTGGCAGTGATCGGCGGCTGGGGCGCCTGCGGCGACCCGGACAACTGTCCCGCCGATATTGCCCCACCCGGCGGCGATGACGTCGTAAACATCGAGGACCTGCTGGAGGTCATTGCGAGTTGGGGATCGTGTCCGTAGCGAAGCAGCAACGTAGACGCACCGAATGAGGATTGCATGCCAGGCCATCGGGAGAGACTGGGGAGCGCTGTCTGTCTGTTGTTTATGCGCGGGGGCCATGGTATCGGGCACGGTTGCCTCAGGCGATGTGCTCACGTTCTTGCCGATCAGGGACAACACGCTCATCGACGTGCCGGAGGGGACCAACAGCAATGGGTTGGGCGATGGCATCTATTCGGGACGAACCGGGGTGATGAGCAACGGAACTCGCCTGCGTGGAGTGCTCGCATTCGACTTGAGCGGGATTCCGGAAGGATCAACGGTGCAAAGCGCTTCGTTGATGCTGACGCTCATCCAGTCATCCAGCGACTTCCAAGTGATCGCGGCTCATCGCTTGCTGACCGACTGGGGCGAGGGCACTTCAGAAGGAACAGGCGGCCAGGGCGGGCCTGCATCCAAAGGAGATGCGACGTGGCTTCACACCTTTTTCCCGGGTCAGTTCTGGACCAATCCTGGGGGTGACTTCATCGGCACGCCCAGCGCGACCCAAAGCGTCGGGTTCGTTCCTGGGTCGACCTACGAGTGGACATCGGAGCAATTCGCCGCGGATGTGCAGAGCTGGGTCGAGTGCCCGGCATCGAACTTCGGCTGGATTCTCGTGGGCAACGAATCGCAGTTGCAGACGACAAAGAAGTTCGCCAGCAAGGACTTTACCAAAAACTGGCCGCAACTGATGGTTGAGTACGCGCCTGGGACGCCGTGCCCTGCGGATATTGCACCGCCACAGGGAGATGGCGTGGTCAATGTGAGCGATCTACTGGCGGTGATCGGCGCCTGGGGAGATTGTGTCGGCAGCGGGCCATGTTGTGCGGCCGACATCGCTGGAGGTGATTTTCAGGTCAACGTCAATGATCTGCTGGCGGTGATCAGCCAGTGGGGACCTTGCGACTGATCGATTCTCGACCATTACAATGCGGCCGCCATGCACCATTGCCGCATCGTTGAGGTCATCTTGGCAAGCGCCCTCTGGGCGGTAACAGGCTGCACACAGTCCATCGCTCACCGTGCGAATAGTCTCGCGTCCCAGGTGGAATCCGCCGATCCCACGCCGATTGAAGCGACCTCGCTGCTTGGGAAGGGGCTCACCGCGCCCGAGCTTGAACCGGCAACTCGCCAAGAACGGCTCGCGCAGCTGGACGAGGCGCAACAACTCTACGATCGCGATCCACACGATGAGATGGCGATCATCTGGCTCGGACGGCGCCTGGCGTACCTGGGGCGGTATCGCCAGGCAATCGACGTCTTCTCCAACGGGCTGGCGATTCATCCGCAAAGCTACCGGCTGCGGCGGCACCGGGGGCACCGCTACATCACGGTGCGCGAGTTCGATCATGCGATCGTCGATCTACGCCAGGCGGCAGACCTGGTCTTGGGCGTGGCCGACGAGGTCGAACCCGATGGCCAGCCCAATCGCCTGAATGTCCCGACCAGCACATCGCACACCAACATTTTCTACCACCTGGGATTGGCGCACTATCTGAAGGGCGAATTCGAGGCGGCCGAGCGCGCGTACCGTCGTTGCCTGGAGTTTGCCAACCACGACGACATGAAGGTCGCGACGTCGTACTGGCTGTACTTGACGCTGCGACGGTTGGGGAAGGACGATCAGGCCGCGGAGGTCTTGGACGGAATTCGATCTGACATGAACGTAATTGAAAACGCGAGCTATCACCGGCTGTTGCTGATGTTCAAGAGGGAAATGACGGCCGAGGAGCTCGTGCCAGTCGATGCAGCCGCGGAATCGATCGATATCGCAACCATCGGGTACGGGCTGGGAATGCGCGATCTGTTCAATAACGAGATTGAGAATGCGCAGGGGCGATTTGAAACAGTCATTGCTGAGTCAAACTGGGCGGCGTTCGGGCATATTGCGGCTGAAGCCGAGTTGGCGCGAAAGTACTGAGGCACAACGCCTAGCGCTTTGGCATGATGGAGCTGGTCACTTGCTCCCAAGCGCCCGTGGGAAGAACCTGTACGCGTGCGAGCCAACCTTCTGGGTTGCCGCTGGTTTGCCACTGCGCCGGCTTACCGAGGAGAAGCCATGAGTGGCGGCCGAAGATCACTGTAATGATGTCGCTTCCGTGCGGATTCACAGCTCTGGTCAGCAAGAGCGCGAGTGCGATTGCCATTCCTGCGCCGAACCCGCCGAGGTGGGCCCAATGCGCGGTACCCGTTTCGATGCTAAGGGAGGTGTAGAGAATATCCCAGCCAATAAAAAAGAGCAGAATCCAAAATCCGCGACAATGAAAGAGCGCGAGCTTCAGGCGAAAGAGCGTTATTGGAACGCGCGCCCAGGCAGCGACGTGAACCGGATTGATTGGGAAGAAAACCAGGTACATCCCGGCAAGCCCCATGATGGCCCCCGAAGCGCCGAGTAAGGCGCCTGGCATTTCGTCGGCCATCGACATCATCTGAGCCAAGGCGGCGAGAACCGCCAGGATCGGGTAGAGCAGGAGCGTCCCGACGTTCCCGATGAGCGCGTTGATGCGCGAGCCGAACACGAGCAGGAATACCAAATTCCCAGCGAGGTGGAGCACATCTCCGTGGAGGAAGGCGTGGGTGATGAGTTGCCAAGCGTGAAACTCACCAAAACAGCGCTTTGATGGCGGCAACGCTTGGAGGGCTGCGGTGTGAAGCTCAGATCGGGAGACGGTGCTCCGAAGTTCTTCCATCTTCTGCTCAAAGGCAAACTGATCGCCATAGGGAGTCGCTTCGTAGCACGCCAGAATGTACTCGTAGTCGGGGGCAGCGCTGCCAGACCAGAGGAATTGATTCTTCAACGCGCGCATCTGCGTCGAACCGGTCCATTCGTAGG
>JAKEEP010000131.1 GCA_022616475.1 Phycisphaerales bacterium
GAATGCGAAATCCCCGCGCGTGGTCTCATTGGCCTTCGTTCTCGCATGCTGACAGCCACAGGTGGGGAGGCGGTGATGTATCACAGCTTCTCCCATTACGCCCCGCTTCGAAGCGTGGAGCGCAAGCGATCCAACGGCGTGATGATCGCCAACGACACCGGCTCGGCCACCACATACGCTCTCCTCAATCTCGCCGAGCGCGGCGTCATGTTCATTCAGCCCGGCGACCCGATCTACGCGGGCCAGATCGTCGGCGAGCACAACCGCGACAACGACCTCAACGTCAACGTGGTGAAGGCCAAGCATCTGACCAACATCCGCGCCGCAAGCAAGGAGCAAACGGTTGTGCTCAAGGCGCCGCGGATTCTTACGCTGGAGGCGGCGTTGGAGTACATCGAGCAGGATGAGCTGATGGAACTGACGCCCCAGAGCGTGCGGATTCGCAAGCGCTTGCTCCTGGAGAACGACCGCAAGCGCGCTGACCGCCGCGATCGGGACCGCGCTGAAGCCATGGCGTGAGCCGCCTGTGCCGATGTGACGCGG
Source organism: Phycisphaerales bacterium (assembly GCA_022616475.1). Taxonomy (GTDB): domain Bacteria; phylum Planctomycetota; class Phycisphaerae; order Phycisphaerales; family SM1A02; genus JAKEEP01. Next base: position 544 of record JAKEEP010000131.1, read on the forward strand.
AATCCAACTACTTCAAATACAATCGCCAGAAGATAGAATCGATCTCATGCCCGTCATCGTCCAAAAATTCGGCGGCACCTCCGTGGCCGACACCACGCGCATCCTCCGCTGTGCCCGTCGCGCGCTCGAGGCCAAACAGTCTGGCAACGACGTCATCGTCGTCGTTTCCGCGATGGGACACACCACCGATGAGCTGATCGACCTCGCCAAGCAGATTACCGATGCGCCAAACCCACGAGAAATGGACATGCTCATGGCCACCGGTGAGCAAGTTTCCATCGCGCTCATGGCCATCGCGCTCAACAGCCTGGGAAACAATGCCGTCAGCATGACGGGGCCGCAAATGGGGATGCTCACCAACGAAATCCACACCAAGGCTCGCATCCAGTCCATCAACGTTGATCGCATCCGGAAAGAGCTGTCCGCCGGCCGCATTGTGGTGGCTGCCGGGTTCCAAGGTGTCACTGATGATGGTCAGATCACGACGCTTGGCCGCGGCGGATCCGACACCACGGCCGTGGCCATTGCCGCCGCCTTACTCACGCTAGGAGGGGGCGCTGGCTCAGTCACCTGCGAAATCTACACCGACGTTGACGGCGTCTACACCGCCGACCCGCGCATCGTTCCCAACGCACGCAAACTCGCCCGCATCAGCTACGAAGAAATGCTCGAGCTGGCCAACCAGGGCGCTGCGGTCATGCACAACCGCGCCGTTCTCTTTGGCCAAAAATACGACGTTCCAATTCACGTTCGGTCCAGCACAAAAGCCGATCTTGGAACGATTGTCTGCAAGGAGACTTCCGAAATGGAAGACATTGTCGTCGCCGGTTGCGCCCTCAAGCGTGATCTCGGCCGCATCAGCCTTCGGCGAATCCCCAACAACCCAGGCGTTCAGGGCATGGTGTTCGACTGCATCGCCAAGGCCAACATCATTGTCGATGACATCATTCAGACTCAGCATGGCGACCTGGCCAGTCTTTCGTTCACCGTCGATCACAATGACCTGGCCGATGTGAAGATCGCCGCCGGCAAGGCGCTTGATGAGATCGGCACCGGTGAACTCGCCGTCGAAATTGGCCTGGCCAAAGTCAGCGTGGCGGGCGTCGGCATGCGAACCCACAGCGGCGTCGCCGCCGCAATGTTCAGGGCCTTGGGCGACGCGGGCATCAATATCGCCAACATCACCACGTCCGACATCAAGATCAGCTGCATCGTCCCCAAGCAAGACGGCGAGCGCGCCTTGAAGGTCGTTCACGACGCCTTTCAATTGGACAAGCCGCAAGGCAACTGGGCCAACAGCCCAAAAGCGGTTGAAACGAAACCGGATACGCGGAAGGCGGTTCGTTCCACGTAGCAGTCGCGGGGGTACGACTCCAAGCTTGCGATAGGATCGTGTGCGATTTCCATTCTCGTTTCGTGATCACCTGGAGTGCGTGGTCACAATCGCCACTTCCACTCTGCAATTAGGGCCTTTTTCGCATTGCCTCGAACCGCAGAGCTCGGCGGTGCGTTAGGTCTTTCACGTTCCGATAAGAGTCAAAACTCTCCCGATCGAGCGACTGCCAGGTCGAAAGACAAAGCGCCCAGATTCCCTGGACGCTTGCTTCCGCAGACCGCACCCAGTCTGCCCCAGACCTGCTCATGAAAACTCTTACCAGCTCTCGCGCTCCATTGCTGATTGAACTCTCGACGACGCGCGTCAAGAGGACGATCAACGTTGCCAAGCGCTGCCTCCCGGAGTTCACGGGGCGTCCAGGCAAGCTCCACGATGCGCTGAAAGGAAGCCACGTTGTCCGCCAAGAATGCGATCACTCTTATCCTGTCCGCCTTGGTAGCTCTTGGGGCAGGCTGCAACTCAACGCCTGAAACATCTTCGTATGTCGCGCTCTCGGCCGCGGCGCCCGCCAATCGCGCCGATGATCCGAGCGTGGCCGACGACGGCAAAACCATTGCGCCGCGCTTGAGCGTTCTGAGCTTCAACCTGGAGCATCGTGACCAGCCGGAGCAGCTGGCGATTCTCGCCAAGCGCCTTCGATCCGATCTTGCGCAGGTCCCACAGTTCATTCTCCTCCAGGAAGTTCTCTTCAAGCGGCCAAAGCGCAAAGGCCAGGACAACACCGCCGCCGCGCTCGCCGAGCAACTAGGCTATCACTGTCAGGGCACCAAACGCACCAGCGACCGCGAAGGCATTGCGATTCTGAGTTCCTACCCCTTCGCTTACTACGACGCCATCACCCTCAAAGCCCAGACCAGCCGATTGCTCCTGGGCTTCAATCGAGTCAGCGTAATGGGGGAGTTCCTGCTTCCCCAGATTGGTCGGGTGCGCGTCGTCAACGTCCACTTCACCAACTGGGGGTTCGAGCGTCACATTCGGATTCAGCAGCTGCGCGAAACGCTGGAATGGATGGACGATCGCGAGTCAAAAGTGCACGCCGATGTCACGATTTTCGGAGGCGATTTCAACATGCCTCCGGATGGCAGCGAAGCATCGCTCATCACCGAAGCCAACCAGTCCGAGGAATGGGAGTTTCTCGACCACAACTCGTCGCAATTCACCCGCGGCAGTCCGGGCAATCCGACCATGAGGGTCGATTACCTGTTCGTTTCCGCGCCGGATCATCGCGTTCGAATGGTCGGTGAAGAGCAACTCCTATGGCAGAATGGCCTGTTGGCCAAGCCAGGCAAGGAAAGCTCGCGATTCTGGCTCTCCGATCACCTGCCGGTCCTGCACGAATACTCATTCCGCCAGACGGTGCTGCCAGCAGTTGCCCAAGGCTCACTCGATCATCAGAGCGGAGAGTGACCGGTGCTGTAACCGGGGTCCTGCCGAGCCCTCAGACAGGCCGCAATTTAACATAATGCACATTATAGGACCTTGGATGCAGGGGGTGGTTCAATGGATCCGAACCGCCGGGCGCCTGTTCGAATGATCGGCAATAGCTACTGCTGGAGGTGAATCCGGGTCTCCAAACCAGCGGGCTAGACTCAATCATGCAGGGCCATCCCCAACCTGGGTCTCGGGACCTCACACAGCTCAACGCGCAAGGGTCCGGCAGCGCGCCCAACGACGGCGCTGACCCAGCCGAGCTCGCCGCCATGGCTCCGCTCTGCGCGGTGTTCCGCCGGTTTCTCAAAACTCAGGATCTCAAATACACGCCGGAACGCGCCGACATCCTCAACGCGATCATTGAACGGGATGGAGTCTTCGAAGTTGAGGAACTCATGCTCGAGATGCGCAAGCGCGGATACCAGGTCTCCAAGGCCACCGCGTACCGAACCATCAAGCTCCTTGAGGACGCTGGGATCATTAACCAGGCCTTGTTTGATTCCAAGCAAGCACACTACCAGCTCATCTATGGCAAGGCGCCGCGCGACCACATCGTGTGCATGAAGACTGGCAAGCTCGTCGAGTTCACGAACGATGAGCTGATCGCCTTGCGCGACCGAATTTGCCGCGAGCATGGCTGGGAACCCGTCGGCCATCGCTTTCAGATATACGCCATCAGCCCCGAGGGCCGCCAGCTGATTGACCGAATGCCGGTCGATGACGATGAGGGCTGAGGAATATTCTCCATTGTCAACGCATTCTCGGCTTCACTCACCTGTGGATTCGTTCTCGTCTTCCGCCTGAACGGGGCGGGAAACGCGATACGTCCCCGTGAACCATTTGTTGAGGTCGGCGAGCCTGCAACGATCGGAGCAAAATGGAAAGAATGGATTCGATTCGAGAACTGGCTTGCCACATGTGCGGCAGCGCGTGTCGGATGCAGTCTGCGCGGGCGCTCCAATCCGGCTCCCGCGGCCAAGCGCCCGTCGCACTTTGGCGATGATCCTTTCGAGGCTGGCGGTCACTTCGCGCGAAGCAGCAATCTGAATCGCTCGGGCATGTTCGCCTTCGTGATGGAACGTGATGTGGACGACCCGGCCGTTCAACTCCGCAGCCGACAGCGCGCTTGAGATTCGGCTCGGCCATTCAATCGCGACAATCGAATTCGGCGCGAGCACGATTTCCTCCCAGCCAATCGCGTCCAGGTCATCAGGACCGCTCAGGCGATACGCATCGATGTGGATCAAGGTGGTCGGAGGCGAGTTCACCCGTTCAGAGTGCGTCGGTGTTCCCTCGGACGGCGCGTTTGGCAGGCTGTATTCCTGGCAAATCGTGAAGGTTGGGCTGGAGACTTGCGCTGGGTCCAGCCCCAGCCCCTGAGCGACGCCGCCAACGAAGCACGTCTTTCCCGAACCCAGAGGGCCCTCGAGCGCCAGAATGTGACCGGGCCGCAGGACGCCCGCGAGGCGCGCGGCCAGCTCCTTCGTTTGACTTTCGGACGTAGAGTGAATCTCAACCATGCGCTTCACGAGTCTAGGACTCGCTTGAGTGTTCCCAGCCCAAGTCGTCAGCCTTGAGTTGGCGATTCCCATCTTGAACCACAACCCGGGCCCGATCCGGTGAAGCTCGTCCCGGCGCAGGCCGCACCTCCCCCACTGCCGTGACTTGGACGCCGCCGATTTGCCCGGGCACATTCGCGTTGGGGGCAGCCGCAAAACAGAGCTCATAATCCTCGCCATCCGAGAGCGCTCGGCGCCAATCGCAATCGTCGTTGCAGGGTATTCTCGCCGCGTCGATGGTCACCTGAACGTTGGAGCGTTCGGCGATGTGACTCGCATCGCGCCCCAGACCGTCGCTGATGTCGATCATCGCGTGAAGATCATCACCCAACGTCGAAGCGAGCTTCAGCGCCACATCAATGCGCGGCTCAAACGTCAAGTGACGCCCCAGACCGTTCGGATGGAGCGACCCTCCGAGAAGCCCGGTGACGAAGACGATGTCGCCCGGCCTTGCGCCGCTGCGAGTGATCGGCCCGGTGGCGCTTGGTTCAGCGAGCACTGTGGCTGAACAGACCAGAGGTTTTGAGGGATCGCTATGGAAGGCGATGTCACCGCCGATGATCGGAGCGTTGTATTGCTCGGCAACGGCGCGCATGGAATCGAAGAGCTGGTTGGCGCGATCGACGCCAAAATCGGGAGGAAGGGCCGCAGCAACAAGGGTGGCCACTGGGCGCGCGGCCATGGCCGCGATATCGCTGAGGCTTCGAGCGATCGCCTTTCGGCCCACAAGGTGGATGGGCGTGACAGCCAATCGAACATGCCGACCATCGATCAGTTGATCGACGCCGGCCAGGAGTCGCCGACCGGCGAGATTGATCATGGCCATATCGTCGCCGGGACCTATGACCACCAGATCGGACCTGCGAAGGGCTTTGCTTGTTTGGAAAATGTGTTCCAGCAGATCAGATTCGCGCATGGGGACGATCTAGTTTAGAAGCGAGCCGGGCCGGCGGTGTTCGTAGTCGGTTCGTATCGACCCCGGTGGACCTTCGAGCACGAACGCAAGGAAAATGACAAAATATTTGTTATTTTCGCCGCAATGATCCGATGGCTCTAACGTATCGACAGGTGTTCCAACACCCGCCCTGGAGGGCGATCAATGGTCGATGGTGCAGGTCAAGTGGTACGCCGGGATGACCAGAACCGCAAAAACGCCGCGGAGGCTATCTGCAAAGGATCAGGTCGATGGAATTGGGTTTTCGCCCAATTGCTCTCGAATGAGCCAACCATATGGTGTGAGTTGTCGTAGTGCTTATAGACAAAGTCGCCCACGACTTTGAATTCCCAACCTTTCTTCTTTCTCCTCCACCGCCGTCTCGGCTAACCCCGTGACGGCGGGTTTGCTTTGGCAAACCCGACCTGAGCATGCTCGGCCGTGCCGAGACGGGTTTCGGGCAGGATTGAACGGATCAAGTGGGCGGTGCGTTTCGTGGCCCCCTGGTGCGCCCTGATGACAAGGCGACCGTTCTTGGCTAATTCCGTGCGCCAGGCGGGGTTGTCGAGCAGTTGCGTGAGCACCGCCGGCAACTGCTGGCTTGTCGTCTGGACGACTCCATTGCCCGCGGCCAGTGCATCCATGGCTTCTCGAAAGTCCCCCACTGCCGGGCCCACGATTACGGGCTTGCCAAGTGCGATGGGCTCGATCATGTCGGAGCCGTGAAGATTGCCAAAGCTGCGACCGATGACGACCACATCGGCCAGCGAGTATGCCTGTCGAAGTTCGCCGATGGTGTCCAGCAGAAATCTTCCCTTGGGCTCGATGTCGATGCCGGATCGCGCAGCCGACCGGCGAACACATCCTGGCATGGCTGCAGCGGCTTGTTCGAACCATTCCGGCTTGCGCGGAGCACAAAGAAGTTGAACATCAGGCGGAGTCGAAGCCACCAGAAGTTCATGCTCGCCAGGGGCGGTAGACCCTGCCACAACCAATGGCCTGGTCCGATCCAGACCAAAGGAGCTTGCAAGCTCATCGGCGCCCTCCACGTGATCGGCGATCTGGGCGGTGTCCCATTTCATGTTGCCGGTGACGATGACCGCGCCCGGTGAAATCCCCAAGCTGCGGAATCGGCCGGCGTAGCTCTCGGTCTGCGCTGCGACGAACGTGAGGCGGCGGAAACTCGGCCGCACCAGCCTCCCAATCGAGCGATAGCGTTTGAAGCTGCGATCAGTGAGTCGGCCATTGATCACGCAAACGGGAATCCGGCGCCGCCAACACGCAGCCGTGAAGTTCGGCCAGACTTCGAGCTCGACCAAGGCGACGACATCCGGATCAACCGCATTCAAAAAGCGATTCACGGACGGCGAAAAATCGAAGGGATAACGCACAACGGCATGCGCGCCCGACCACAGTGTTTGCGCGCGTGCAAATCCGGTATCGGTTGTTGTCGCGATCACAACCTCAGGAGCGTTACCAGACTGGCCGAGCTCATCAACAAGCAAGCGAATGGCGTTCACCTCGCCGACCGACACCGCGTGCAGGAGGACCCGGCGACGGGTTTTCACGTCAAGTGGTGCAACAAACCCAAATCGCGCGCGCCAATCAGTCCGGATTTTGCCGGTGCGGAACATCCGGACCGTCCAGATCGGCAAGGTCAACAACGTGACGGCGAGGTACGCCAAGTTCAGGAACCAAGACATCGCAAAGAGTGTAACCAGCCCCCATGTGCAGGCCGAGCGCTCAACTTTGCCGGTGGTTTGACGGCGTTGGCGCCGCTGGGTCCCCTATCAATGACCAACCGCAAGCGGGCGGCGAAGAGTCGCGGACTCGACCCATCGGCGCACTCGGCGGCGGAACCCGAGGCATCAGACTTGCGAAAGGGCTCAAGTGGGAATTTGGTTGATTGCAGTTGGCAAGCTGGCCAACTGAGGTCAGAATTGGGAGCATTGTGGGGAACGCAACCCGGACCCAAGACACGAACAGGCGTGTCGCTGGAGGCTCGATGACCATGATGGAACTTCACGTGTGCAACCGCGCGGGAATCTTGCTACGCGCCTTTGCATTGGGGGAGAACAAGGAGGTCATCGTGGGGCGTGATGAAACCTGCGATGTGAGGATCATGGCCAAGAGCGTTTCGCGTGAGCATTGCGCGATCGAGCAGGATGGCGATGACCTGATCCTGCGAGATCTCGGCTCCAGCGGCGGCACCTACCTGGGGCAGAAGCGGGTTGACAAGGTCAAGATTCAGGATGGGATGGAGATCGGCGTGGGGCCTGCCGTGCTCAAATTCTTCGACAGCGGCATTTAGGTTGCTTGGCGGCCTCGGCTTGACTTCAGACGAGCTTGCGTTTCGGCGGGGTGAACCGGACTCCCTGCCCAATGGCGAGCACGTTTGGCGGCGTCACGATCCTCCCAGGGATTTTTGTCGTAGCACAAAGGCAGCTGCGGCTGCTACGCTATCGGGCTGTACAACCATTACCGAAGCCTGAAATCACGCCCAGCCACGGGGATCGACAATGCTTTGCCCGAACGTTTCACCGGTTGCCATTTTGCTCGGATTTGCCCTTGCGGCGCCTCTGACGCCCTGCGCGGTTGCCGCCCCTCCCGAGCCTGAGCTGATCCCTCGCGAGGTATTCTTCGGGAACCCCGACCGGGCCAACGTGCAGATCAGTCCCGACGGAACGCGCCTCAGTTACCTTGCCGCCAACGAAGGCGTGCTCAACGTTTGGGTTGGGCGCATCGGAGCCGACGACGCCAAGCCCGTCACGCATTCGGTCGAGCGGCCCATCCGCATGTATTTCTGGGCCGAAAACGCAGAGCAGATCATCTACCTGCAGGACCGCGAGGGCGATGAGAACTTTCACCTGTATGTGGTGACGCTGGCCAGCGGCGATGAAGTCGACCTCACGCCGTTTGACAACGTTCAGGCGCGACTGGTGGCGGCGGACCGTGATTTTCCCAATGAGATTCTGGTCGCGGTCAACAATCGAGATCCGCGGCTTCACGACGTGTGGCGAATCAACACACGCAGCGGCGACGGGAAAATTGTGTTTCAAAACGATGAGGCATATTTCAGCATCGAGGCCGACAACCAATTCAACGTTCGACTGGCCAGCCGGGTTGATCAGGCGAACGGAGCCACCGAAACCTACACCCGCGATACCGCCGATGGCCCCTGGTACGAGCTGGCGCGCTGGGAGCTTGAAGACGCCGACACCTCCGGACCGCTCGGATTCAGCCGCGACGGCAAGACGATTTACCTGATGGATTCCCGCGGCGTCAACACCGGCGGCCTTTACGCCTATACCGTTGACGGCGAGAAGTTGTCGTATGACCTCCTGGCCAGCGATGCGCGCGCCGACTTGGATAGCGTCGTCAGCGACCCAACGACCGGAAAGCCGCAGGCGGTTGCCTTCGAACATGCTCGCCGTGATTGGAAGATTCTCGACCGGTCAATCCAGGCCGACTGGGATTACCTCAAGACCGTCGCCGAGGGCGAGCTCTCGGTCGGATCGAGAAACCACGCGGATACGAAATGGATCGTCTGGTACTTGCGAGATAACGGTCCGGTCGCTTACTACCTGTACGATCGCACGGCCCGCCGAGCGACTTTTCTATTTACCAACCGTCCTGCATTGGAGACCCTGGAACTGGCGAGAATGCAGCCGGTCATCCTCAAGGCGCGCGATGGCCTGGAACTGGTGAGCTACCTTACGACCCCGACAGGCCGGCCGGTGAAGAATCTTCCCATGGTCCTCCTGGTCCATGGCGGGCCCTGGTATCGCGATCGTTGGGGGTACAACGCCCTTCACCAGTGGCTGGCTGACCGCGGCTACGCGGTGCTGAGCGTGAACTTCAGGGGCTCAACTGGCTTCGGAAAGGCGTTCCTGAACGCAGGCAATCGGGAATGGGCCGCACGCATGCACGATGACCTCATCGACGCGGTGAACTGGGCGGTGTCGCAGAAGATCGCCGATCCGGATCGCGTGGCAATCATGGGCGGCAGCTATGGCGGATATGCCACGCTGGTTGGATTGACCTTCACCCCGGAATTCTTCGCCGCCGGCGTTGACATTGTCGGGCCATCGCATGTGCGCACGCTTCTGGAGTCCGTGCCGCCCTACTGGAAGCCGGTATTGGCGAAGTTTGAAACCCGCGTTGGACGGTTGAGCGAAACAGAGTTCCTCGATCAGATCTCGCCCCTGACTCGCGTTGACAAGATTCGCCGGCCGCTGTTGATCGGCCAGGGAAGGAACGATCCCAGAGTCAAGGAAGCTGAGAGTCAGCAGATCGTCCTGTCGATGCAGCAGAGGGAACTGCCGGTCACCTACGTCGTGTTCCCCGATGAGGGGCACGGGTTCGCACGGCCGGAAAACAACCTGGCATTCTTCGCGGTCACCGAGTCGTTCCTCGCACAGCACCTCGGGGGCCGCTACGAACCGATCGGAAGCGCTCTGCGAGGTTCAACCGCCAATGTCGAGGCCGGCGCCGAACTCATTCCCGGGCTGGTCGAAGCGCTGAATCGCTAAGGTTCGGTCGGCGCCAGTTCACGCTAAGAACTTGTCGGGCTTGGCTTAGTTACGTTCCCTTTGCGCTCGTTTGATATCAGCAACCTGCTTGCGCAGTTCGGCGATCTCGCGCTCAAGGTCTTCGCGCTTCACGCTGAACATCTGGCTGGTGTTGGGCCCCATACGATCCAGCCAGCCGATAAGCTCCTTCAGCAAGCTGATGCGCGTGCCGAGGATGATCACCGGATCGCCTTGGCCGGTGTTCTTGTAGTTCAGCCGCGCTTGAATAAGCGGCAGCTCCTCTTGCGCCTCGGTCCAAGTCTGTTGCCACTCTTTGGCGATCTTCCGCCCGTAGTCGCTCGCTTCATGCCACTTGGGGAGATTGAGCAGCTTGGCAAGCTCTTCGCCAGTGTCGGCGGTGCCGTCGGAAAAGCCGCAGTGGAGCGCATTCGAGGAATTAAAGCAAAGGTTATCATTGGGGCCCGAGAGATCGTACTCGCCCTCGAGCGTGTCGTGCCACGTGACATCGCCGGTGACTGGGTCTTTGTCGTAGGAGAGCAGGGCCGGGTTTGTCTTCATCGCCGCGGAGATGCCAGGATAGTGCCCGCCCGCCTCCAAAGTTCGCGCGAATTGCGCGATTCCGCGCTCGAGTTCTTCGCCCGTGGCTGATTTCCCGGTGCCCGGGTTCCAGGAGGTGACCGAGCCGGCGGTGCCCTCGGTCATGAAGTAGACTTCGTTACAAGCCGCGGCGATGGCGCAGCCGGCCGAGATGGCCTTGTGAATCCAGGCCACCACGCGATGACGCTTCTTCATCTCGAAGGTGACCTTGTTGATAGCCTCGGTTTCAGTCACGGCGCCGCCGTTGGTGTCAACCAGCAACACCACGATCTGCCCAGGGCCATAGTTTGTGTCGAGGTATTCGAGCATCTTCTCGAACTCATCGCGGCGGATTTCCTGCCCAACGCCGCCTTCAAGAGGGAGCACGTGCACGCCGATCGTCGATGCCGGCGCGGCTTGGGCTGGAGCAGCCCCGGAACTTGGCGTGACGGAGGGGGTTGTCGCCGGGTTTGCCGTTGCTGGCCCGGAGCCGCTGGGCGTCGCCGTGCCAGCAGGCGCGGCCGCGCCGGTGCCGACAGTTTTCATCGAGACGATGTCGCTCTTGAAAATGGTCTTTGGACCGGTCTTCCCGGCAGTGGTGGCCTCGACCTGAACATACAGATTCTCGACCTTCAGAAGCTTGCCCTGAACGGGCACCTCAACGCCCTGCTGCATGTAGCGCAGCTCGACCACATCAGCGATTTCTCCGCGCCACTTCGAGCCATCTTTGAGCTTGATTTCAACCGCGGCCGATAGAGGAGAGACGGTCAGCAAGAGCACGATGCAAGTTACGATCAGGTTTCTAAGATTGACTCGGTTCATTCCAGTTTCTCACAAACAAGCAAGATGTGTGCAACTTGGGGGGAAAGACGAAACGTCACGGTTTGCGGCCGCCTCCGAAGCTTCCGCCGCCGCTTCCGCCACCGCCGCCCGCCGGCTTGTTTGACTTAAGGCTGCGGAGGCGTTCCTTGATGATCTCGATCTGGATAGTAAACCATTCGCGGTCGAGGCCGTATTTGAAGCCGATGCGATACTCCACGGCTTCATAGCGTTCCATCGCCGACAGCACGTTTTCGAGTGCCGCTTTGGCCTGCCCAAGATATTTGACCGCGTCTTCGCCCGAAGCCCAGCCCAAGAACTGTTTGTAGTCTTCGAGCTGGGTTTCGCACTTCTCAAAAGCGCGGCGCCAGTCTTCGACGTAGTCGGCGCAGATCTTTTCAGCCGCGCTGTCAACCATGCGGAACTCGCGATAGCCCAGAAGCAAAGCTAAGTCTTCGATCGTTTCAGCGGTGCCGTCGCTCACGCAAAGATCCTCGGCGTCCTTGGCGCGAAACTCGGTGGTTTTCTTGTCGCTGCCGTCAACCAGGTATTCGCCCGTGTCATCCAGCGACCAAGTCACTTCGCGCCCCTTCCAAGTGGCGCTGAGGGTGAATTGTGGCCGCACCATGGCTTCGGCCAGTTCGAATGCGTAGTGTCCGCCTTCGAGGAATCCCTTGACCCATGCCATGAAGGCAGCGGTCATCTTGCCGCGCACGTCCGCATCCTGCCATTTCTCAAATCCAGTCTCTTCTCGCGCCACAACCAGGCCGCCCAGTCGTGCAGGCGGCTTCATGTACAGTTCCTGCCAACTGAGCGCCACCATCGAGCTGATGCCCAGGGAATCATGCACCCAGCAGACCTGGCGAAACTGGCTCAAGTCATCCTGAAAAATGTTGACCATGTCGCGGAAGGTGTCGAGCTCGACTAGACCCTGCTCGTCCTTTCCCTTCCGCGGATAGAGCACGTCTTCGGTGTCCTGGCAATTGAGTTCGATTACCACAACCGTGGGCTTCTTTTCCAGGATGTCGTCCCTGACCTTCTCATACACCTGCTTGTTGATGTCGGTGCCCATCTGCCCCTTCATCGGCACGATGTAAATCGACGGCACGTTGGGATCTTCGGTCTGAACGCGGGCCGCCCCATACGTCTTGCGCTCTTCGGCGGCCTTCAACTTGTCTGCAGGCTTTGGCGACGCGCCGGCCGCTGGGGTTGCGGTTGGCGACGCCGCGGGAGCCGCTGGGCTCGAACCCGCCGCGACGTCTTCCTCGATCTTGAGAATGTTCTCGACCGCGAGCTTGAGTCTGGTCTTGATGTTTACCTTGGTGTCGAAGTACTCGAAGATGACCTCGGTCTTCGTCTTACTGATGATCTGACCCCGAAGCACGCGCCCATCGGCCATGTGAAGGATGTCTTCGGTCGCCGGGGCTTGCGCCCCCGCCGATTTGTCCTGGGCAAACGCGGTGTGCCCCGCCGGGACCAGCCCAAGCACGAGCGCAGAGGCCAATGCAACAGAGTTCAGAACGCAAAGAATACGAGTCTTCATTTGGCGCCTCGCTGTAGGGTGGTGCAGAAAGACCAACGGGGTGGAAGGCTTCCCTAATTAGTTACCGGCAAATCTATTTGACGCTCAAGATATCAGAAAGTTCTACGCGATTAATCGCCCGGTCGCCGCCACGAACATGATCTGTAGCGCAGGTTCGCGTCGCGTGCCCGTACCGCAAGACAAGCGCGACCCTAACGGCCGTCAGGTGGTGTCAGCGAGACGGATCTTGCCAGGCGAACCGCTTCATCCTTGGTCTGGATCGAACCCTCCAGTTGAGCATCGTAGACCGCCCTCAGGACCCAGCTGAAAATCGGCCCCGGCTTCATTCCAAGATTGATCAGGTCGTTGCCATCGATGAGTGGGGCCGGCGATAACCCGCTCTGCGACAAATCGATGACTCGCCTCCGCACATCGACGAAGAGTTGCCGATCCGTCGCTTGGAGCAGTAGGAGGCCATTCTCGAATTCGGGCGAAGCGGCCAGCCGCTTCTGCTGCGCCACTCCCAGGCGAGCCCAACCACCCACCAGCGTGAAATACACGTCCAAACAACCAAAGAATGCACCGCGCTCATCATTCGAGAGCATCAGGGCGTCGGCCCAACGTTCAGCGGTGTCGCGCAAATCGTCCCACCTTGCGACGTCATCGTTGCGATCCAGAAGCCAGGCGGCCAGCGCTGTTGAATACGATGCGTGGTCCGGAAGCCGTCCCAGGCGAGTGGGCGCGACCTTCTGGTTGGGTTCCATCAATACAGCCGCGTCAAGTCCGAGGTATTGCATCTCCCATGCGGCGACGGCGCGGTTTGGATCGGCGAGCATTCGCTTGATCTCTTCACCAACGCGCTCGCGGCTGATGCCGATCAGTTCACCGGCGCCGCTGCGGATCGCATCGGCGGTCTCGGCCTCGATGGCGAAGCTGAAACGAGCGGCGAAGCGAACCGCGCGCAGCATCCGCAGCCGGTCTTCCCGCAGGCGCGCGTGAGGGTCGCCTATGGCACGGATGATCCGGGCCTCGAGATCAGCCTGGCCGCCGACATAATCGATCAACCTTCCGCTGCCGGATGGGCCTGCAAGAGGATCCTCGAAGAGCCCGTTGATGGTGAAATCCCGCCGCGCGGCGTCATGTTGAGCATCGGAGAACGTCACTGAATCCGGGTGGCGGCTGTCGGAATAGACGCCGTCGACTCGAAAAGTGGCGACCTGGATCTTGTGGCCGTTGATCGGCACGAGCATGACGCCGAATGACTCCCCCACTTCGATCGCGCGCCGAAATACTTCGGCAACCTGCTCCGGGCGCGCGTCGGTGGCGACGTCGTAATCAGCGGGCTCGTGTCCCATCAAGCGATCGCGCACGCAACCGCCCGCAAAGTAGGCCACATGACCAGCCTCGCTCAGCGCGCGGACCACATCCACCGCAGCTTGGCGCACGGTCATCTGGTTCTTGACTCTCTGATTGGGATCAGGTGGCGTATGCATCGAAGCTTGGCGCGTGCTCATCGGGGGTCAATGGTGCGGCTCGCCACCGATGGAGCATACAGCAGCACATTCATCTCCTTGCCGTACTTATGCTCTTCGGGACCGGCAAACCCCGAAATGGAAAGCTCCGCTTCGTGCTGACCAACCGGGCTGCGAAGGACCATGAATCCGCGGTCGTTCATGAGCTCTCGATAGAGCGCGACTTGTTCCAAGACATGTCGGCGCGCGCGATCGTCTTCCATCATCGCATATGGCGGATCGACAAACACAACATCAGCAGGCCGCGGCGCGCGAGCCAGGCAAACGGGGCCCATGGCGTCGCCGAGCACGGCGGTCGCACGGTCCCCGCACTTCAAATTGTCGATGTTCTTCTCAAGCAGGCGAAAGATGCGCGGGTCCTTCTCGACGAGGAATACATTCGCGGCACCGCGGCTGACGGCTTCAAGGCCCATCGTTCCAACGCCCGCGAACAAATCCAGTACGGTCGCACCTTCAAACCAGCCGCGCAACAGATTGAAGACGGATTCCTTGACCCGCGAGCCATACGGCCGCGAAATCGAGTCGTCGTCTGGGGTATGGAGCCGGCGTGAGCGAAATTCGCCGGAGATGATCTTGACCATAACGGGATGGTATTCCCGCAACAAAATTGTGGATTTTGGCAACCTATGGCCGGATCGCGTTTCAAGTTCGTTGTTTGTATGCATGGCGATGTCAACAGGATCAGCGGATTCCATCTTGTCAGCCACATCCGACTGTGGCACACTGCGCAATTAGGGTCACGCCCATCACATCGAACCGGTCCCCGGGTTCGACTTGGAAGGAGCTCAGAACATGAAGCACAAAACAATCTGCGGGATTGCCGCCATCACCGCAACCCTGTGTGTTGGCTCCAACTCGTCGGCCACTTCCGGAACGGTCGTCGGCAACCAGCCGACAACGTTCTACCGACTCGATGACACGACCACATTCCAACAAGGCTGCTTTGACCCGTGCTTGTGCCCGATCATGAACGAGGTTCCGGTGCGCGGCGTGTTCGGCCTGACGCTTGTTCATACCGACATGTGGTTCGCAACCTACGCGGTCTCTGATGTGAACTGGGCGATCACCTTCGGCGACACCGAGACCAACGTGCGCGGTTCGGGACGATACACCATTGGCGGCGATTTTGCCTACATGCAGCGGCTCCAACTGGCTCTACAGATCGGCGATGAGCCGAGCCAGGTCTTCGACAGCGGTTGGCAACCCGTCAGCGGTTTCCCGGCGATCAACCTGGATGTATCGATCAACGGCATGTTCTGCTACGACAAGGTCTTCTACATCGACTCCCAGCCGGTTGACCCCGATGAGATCATTAATCTGACTCTTCAACGCGATAGCACCTATCAGCAGGGGTGCTTCGATCCCTGCGATTGCGTTCTTTGGGAAGAGCAGCCGATGACCGGCACATTTGCGCTCGTGCCCGTTGCGCTCTACGGCACGTATCGCGAGTACGCAGTGGTAGGTGTGCAATGGGCCGTCGCTGGAGGACCACTCCCGCTTGAGCACAACATCACCGGCTACGGAACCTACATCCAGATTGATGGATTCGCCGGTACGCTGGATTTTCTCGATCTTGTGCTGAAAATCGACGGTGGGCCTCCAACAGATTTTCACGGCGGAAACAGCCTTGTCACCGTAACGTTCCCGGAGATCGACGTCGTCGTATCGATGAACGACATGGTCTGTTATGACGTGGTCTTGCACGTTCACGCTGACCACGCCCATCCCCCATTTGTCGGCCCGAGCAAGTGATCCGTCGCGGTCAACGACTTTCTGAAGGCACCGATCACAAGTGACCCTCGGCGCTCTGGGTACGTGTTGGCCCCAAGAGCGCGAGGATTCGAGCGCCCTCGTCGCGCGCCACTTTCCGTCTATCATCCGGCCGCATGGTCCAACGGTTCACTCAAATGCCGTCGGCGCTGCGGCCGAACGCGCGCTGGGAAAAACTTGGTGAGTTACGGATTCCCGCGCTGTTGGTACATCCGGATTGGGATCGGGTCGCTCTTCGGCCGCCGGTGATCCTCTGGATGCACGGCCGAACCGCCAGCAAGGAGATTGATCCGGGAAGATACTTGCGATGGATGCGCGCCGGCATTGGCGCGTGCGCGATCGACTTGCCTGGTCATGGCGAGCGCCTTGATCCTGCGTTGCAGGATGGGTCGCGAACATTGGACGTCGTGAAACAACTGGTTGATGAAATCGATGAAGTGATTGCCGCGCTTCAGAGGATGAATGCCTTCGACACGCAGCGCATCGGCGTTGGCGGATCATCAGCTGGAGGCATGGCGGCGCTGGTTCGATTGTGCCGGCCGCATGGCTTCGCCTGCGCATCGGTCGAAGCGACCAGCGGGTCGTGGGAGCACCAGGTCGCCAAGGGGCGGCAAATGTTTCGACAGGTCGCGCTGGAAACTGTGAACGCGACGAACCCGATCCAGCACCTGGATGGCTGGCGCGAGATACCGTTTCAAGCGTTGCATGCCAAGCTTGACGAGTGGGTGGCGGTCGATGGTCAGGCGGCCTTCATCGAGGCGCTGCGACAGCGATACGTCGATCAATCAAAGGTCGAGTTTGTCGTGTACGACCGCACCGGCGCCCCGCACGAGCACATTGGCTTTGGGTTGAAAGCAGCCGATGCAAAGGACCGGCAACGAGACTTCTTCAGACGGTGGCTGACTGAAACTGAACGGAAATGAGGTTGATCGATGCTGTGCGACTGCATGTCCACAATTCGCTCATTTTTGACATGCCACTTGCCTTGTTTTGCAGCATAATGGAACGCGTCGAGTTGGGTTCCGACGTCATCGAAGGAGGGTGCGGCGGAACTCCGGCTCCAGGAAGGAGGCACGCGTGCACGACTTTTTCTTTGCCGACAATGCGGGTTGGTTCACGATCCCGGCCGTGCTCGGCACGATCTTCTTCAGCATTCGCTTGTTGATCATGGTGGTCGGTGGCCATGCGGGTGACTTGAGCCTGGATGTTGATCATGGCGGCGATTTGCATCACGGCGACCCCGGCGATGCTTTCAAACTGCTTTCAGCGCAGAGCATTGCTGCTTTCCTGATGGGCTTCGGCTGGGGCGGCGTCGGCGCCCTGCGCGCGACCGATTGGAGCTACCCGACCGCGACCGCTGTCGCCGTCGCCTGCGGCATTGGAATGGTCTGGCTGCTGGGCATTCTGTTGAAGCTGCTGTTCGATCTGCAGAGCAGCGGAAATATCTCGCTGGATTCAACCGTCGGGGCCGAGGGCGATGTGTACGTTTCCGTGCCGCCTCGGGGAGAAGGCCGTGGGCAGGTGCGGCTGGTGATCGGCGATCGCCAGCGGATCTTCAATGCCGTCTCGGGCGGAGACGCCATCAACTCATACACGCGCGTTCGCGTGCAACACGTGAACGACGACAACACGGTCACGGTGGCGCCAACGTGAGTCACCCGAAGAGATCAAGGGATACAACGAAGAAATTGATTCGCAAGCAAGCAGGAGATCGCAATGCAGTTTACAACGCTCGCACAAACTGAATGGTGGCTGGGACTGGGTTTCGGGGTCTTCCTGCTGCTGATGTTCTTTTTCATGTTCGCGGTCACACGGTACAAGCGGTGCCCGTCGAACCGAATCCTGGTCAAGTACGGCAACGTCGGGGGCAACAAGGCGGCCAAGTGCATTCATGGTGGCGCCACTTTTGTCTGGCCCCTGATTCAGGATTACGCGTACCTGAGCCTCGATCCAATGGTGATCGAGATCCCGTTGGAAGGCGCGCTCTCGTTGAACAACATTCGAGTGAATGTGCCATCGACCTTCACGGTCGGCATTTCCACCGATCCAGTGCTGATGAACAACGC
>JAKEEP010000132.1 GCA_022616475.1 Phycisphaerales bacterium
ACCACGAACCACGAACCACGAACCACGAACCACGAACCACTGACACCTGACCGCTGATCCCTGACACCTGCCCTTATGGTTTCCCCCACCACAGAACGCCTCAAGCCTCAGATCGACGACCTCATCGAAGGCCGCCACCTTGGCAAGCTTCACAAACCAACCGGCGAAAAACGCCGCGCCGTCTTCCGCATCTGGCGAGGTGACGATTCCAACGGCAAGTTCGTAGACTATCCAACTGAAGTCACCGATGGCATGGTCGTCCTCGACGCCGTCCATCAAATCCAGGCTGAGCAGGCCAACGATCTCGCCGTGCGCTGGAACTGCAAAGCCGGCAAATGCGGCTCGTGCTCGGCGGAGGTCAACGGCAAGCCTTGCCTCATGTGCATGACCCGCCTGGATCAGCTCAACCTCGACATGCACGTCACCATCGAGCCGATCCAGACCTTCCCGCTCATCAAAGACCTCGTCGCCGACGTTTCCTGGAACTTCGAAGTCAAGAAGAAGATCAAGCCCTTCAAGCCGCGGAAGAAGACGGCTGAAGAGGAAAAAGTGGGGGGGTGGCGCATGAAGCAGGAAGACATCGACCGAGTTCAAGAATTTCGCAAGTGCATTGAGTGCTTCCTCTGCCAGGATGTCTGTCACGTTCTGCGAGACCACAAGAAGCACGCCGAGTTCATCGGCCCGCGCTTCCTGATCCACGTCGCCGCTCTCGAAATGCATCCACTCGACACTGAGGACCGCATTCCCGAGCTGCGCAACAACCACGGCATCGGCTACTGCAACATCACCAAATGCTGTACCCAGGTCTGCCCCGAGCACATCCACATCACCGACAACGGCATCATCCCCCTTAAAGAGCGAGTCGTCGATGAGTTTTACGACCCGCTGACCAAACTCTTCCGCATCTTCAAACCGGGCAAGGGCGGCAACTCGGCTTGAGTCAGCCAGCCTAGGCATTTCGCCGCAAGTTCCCGCATTCGCACAGTATTGCGGTCCGGCATCTATTGCATGGACGAACTTTCACTCCCGCGTGTCCTAGGCTCACGTGAGCGGCTTGTTCCTACGAACTGTCTACCCAATCATGTAGTAGGGATTCTCCGATGATTCGACGCCGCAGATGGACGCCCAGGCTCGTGAGGGTCGCCGGCCTGATGATCGCCGCGGCGCTGGTCTTTTTTGTCGTTGCTCTCCCCGCCATTGCTCGCAGCAGAGTCAATCGTGTCCTCGCCAGTATGGGCGCCGACACCGCTGCCTTCGATGTCCAAAGTGTCTCGCTGCGACACTTGGAACTCGCCAACATCGGTCTGGGCCGATCTAACTGGCTCACTGTTTCAGACATAGCAGTGGAGTATGACATCGGGTCGATCCTGGCCGGCGATGTTCGGACCATCGAGCTGACCGGCGCCCAGTGGCGCATCAGCGTCGTCGGCAACCGAATCGAACTGGGCTTTCAACCGGAAATCGATGCCGAGCAGCCGTACCGCCTGCCGTTTCGCCAGCTCGTGCTCCGTGATTCCACGGTTGTGATCGATTGGGATGGCCATCCCTTGCGATTCCAAGTCGAAGGCACATTGACAAGGGTCTCAGCCGGGAGCTTGGACGTTGATCTGCAACTCTCGGCGCCGCACGAATTGGTCCTGCCGTGGAAGAACCTCGCCCTCACCGGCCTCCAGACCGATCTGCACCTGCACGCCGATCTGCGTCCGGGTGAACTCAAGCTTCATGCGCTGAGCAACCACGGGTCGATCGTCAGTTCAATCCATGCCGACACCATTCGCATCGGAGAGGGTCCGGCGCTCACCTCCATTTCCGCGCCCGTGCTGCAAGTCACGCAACCGGCCAGCCGCCCATTGCTTCGCGTGGCCTATGGCGCCGAACTGGAGCCGGGATACTGGCTCGATGCGGAAATCGCATCGCTTCACGATCTCTCGTTCACGACTGAAGCTGGAAATGGCGCCATCGAACACCTCGCGGCCCGCGTTCAGCTCGATGCGCCAAAGTCAGCCGAGATGATTCTCGATGCGGAACTCTCGGTGAATAATGGGTCGTTCACCTCAGACTCGCCTGACGTATCGCTCGCGGGCATTTCCGCGACTGTTCCGATCGCGATCAATCTGCCTTCAAGCGATTCGGGACAGTTCTCGATTCAGTCAATCGCGTGGCGCGGCGTTGAGTGGCCCCCGCTCGCCGGCAGCATCCGCGCCAACGGTCGCCGCATCGACGCCGATGCCACCTGGCCCTTCATGACCGGCGCGGTCGCTGCGACCACAGCATGGATGGAGCTCGGTCCCAACGGCATTCGCGGCGAGCTCTCATCCAACATCCCGCCCTTTAACCTCGATGAGTCATCCAGCTCAACTATTCAGACGCTCGTCCCGCAGCTCAACCGCGTCGACATCAGCGGCACGTGGAGCGCCGACGCTCGCATCACGATCGAAAACGGCCGTCTCCAACCTTTCGTGCGCCTGTCTGCCCAAAACGCCGGGTTTTCGCATTCCGATTGGCCCGCAGCCATCGATTCCGCCAGCGGCGCCCTCACCTTCGATGGGTTTGCTCCACTTTCGATGCCCGGCCCTCAGCGAATCGATATCCACGACGCGCGCATTGGCGATCTCGACGTGCGCGATGCCCTTGTGATCTTCGAAGTCGTCAATCCCAACACAGTCGCTGTTCACCAAGCCAGCTGGTCGATGCTCGAGTTGGGTCAGTTTCACGCCGAGCCGTTTCGCCTCGACCCCGCTCGACCGCAGATTCATGCCCAGCTCCACGTTGAGAACGCCAGCCTCGACCGCTGGCTCAACTTGGTGTCGGATGGGCGAATGAGCGGCCAAGGCACCCTGGTCGGCTCGATCATGCTCTCGATCGATCCGCAGGCCGACCAGACCATGAACTTCGGCCAAGGCCTTCTGCACGCACAGCCGTCCTTCGGTTGGTTTGCCATCAACGATCCCAAGGCGATTGAGCGCCTGATCGACCAAGGAAACTGGCAATTGGGAAACAATGAGCACGCCGCTGCGGTTCGCGACCGCGTCGTGCAGGCCTTATCCAACTTTGAGTATTCCCTGTTGCGATTCGAGCTCACTCCCAGTGGTGACGAGGTTCGCTGCCGCGTTCACACCATCGGCAAGGGCCGCGGATCAGCCGACGCTCAGGAGCTTGATCTAACCCTGAACCTCAACAGCTTCGATCTGTTGCTTCGCGCCGCCGTGTTGGGCAAGTCGCTCTGGGATTTGACGGAATAGAAACGCGCTGGATGTGACGTTTAGATGAATCGCTGGAGAAACTCAAGGAGCTCTGATGTGAAACACTCCAAGCATCGTATCATCGCCCTCGAAGCGATCAGCGCCTGCTCGGCCATTGCGCTCGTGGCAGGCCTCGGCGGTTGCGCCCACAACGTGGAAATCCAGCCGATAAAGGTCGAGCCAATCCACATGACCGTCGATATCAACATCAAGGTCGACCGCGAACTGGATCAATTCTTCGAAGAGGTCGATGAAGCTGATGACGGGCCGCTCGAGCCTCAAGCGCCGGCCACAACTCCCGCTCCAGCTCGGTAGATGGAGACTTCCCATGATGACCATGATGACACGCACGTTGCCCACCTTGCTTGCTTTACTGATGAGTTTGGCGCTCGTTGGGTCGCCAGCTCATGCCGCTCCGCAATCTCGATCCGAGCTCAAGGCTCGCTTTGAACAGCGCATGCCGCAAATTGACCGCCTCAAGGACCAGGGCAAGATCGGCGAATCGTGGACCGGTTATCTCGAGCCCGTTAAGGGCGAGGGCGACCTGAATGAGCAGTCCAAGAAACTTGTCGCCGAAGAAAACGCCGATCGCAAGAAGCTTTACGCCATGATTGCCGACGACCCCGACGTCAAGGATGGCCGAAAGCGTGTTCCCGCCGAAAAGGTCGCCGAGCGCAATGGCCGCCGCAATTTCCGCAATGCCGACCCGGATGAATTCCTCAAGACCCGCGACGGTCATTGGATTCAGCGCAGCGAGATCGTTCAACTCAAGCGCGATGGCAAAATTGGCGAGACCTGGGAGGGATACCTCGACATCGTCGATGGCGAATCTCTAAGCGCTCGCCAACGCGCCGTGTTCGATGAGGA
>JAKEEP010000133.1 GCA_022616475.1 Phycisphaerales bacterium
ACACGGGTTGCCAAGGTCGCATTGCGGATGAGTACTTTCTGAAGAGTGAGCGCCTTGGATTTCGATGGTGGTCGGAGGGCGATATCGAGCTGGCGCTGGGACTGTGGGGCAACCCCGATGTAACGCGGCTTATTGGTGGACCGTTCACCGATGAGCAGGTGCAAGAGCGATTGGCGCGAGAGAGAGCTTGTGCGCGAAAGGATCGGATTCAATATTGGCCGATCTTCCTGATCGACAGCGGCGAGCACGTGGGCTGTTGCGGATTGCGGGGGTATCAGTCGCGCGATCGGGTCTACGAGCTTGGATTTCACCTGCGGCCTGCGTATTGGGGCCTCGGCCTGGCCAAGGAAGCCGGGCGCGCGGTGATCGGGTTTGCCTTTGAGAGATTGGATCCAGCGGCGGTGGATCTGGTTGCGGGGCATCACCCGGAGAATGAGGCATCGCGACGAGTGCTGACGGCGCTCGGGTTCACGTACACGCACGATGAGCGCTATGGGCCGACAGGATTGCTGCATCGGATGTATATGTTGCCACACCGTCGTGAAGCGACTTAACGCGCTTGAGGGACCGACTTATTTCGGGGACACGCGCACTTGGATCGAGGCAAGGCGGCGGCAGAGCTTTCGTTTTTTCCAGAGCGGGATCCAGTCGTAGAGCAGCATTTCGCCGGGGCGCCACATGGCGATCCAGCCCAGGATAATGATGCCTTCGCTGAGGAAGCGTGGCAGAGTTTCGCCCCAGAAGTGTTCGATGAGGTGATGGATGCCGAAGCAGGCCATGAGGACGCCGAAGCCGAAGATGAGCGAGAGCCAGGCGTCATGGAAATGGCGGCGGAGCTCGCGCTGGATGTGCGCATCGCGCTGAACCCAGCATCGCTGGTTGTCGGCTTGGATGGTGCAAGCGAGGTTGAGCTGATCGGCGGGAACGGTGAGCTCGAGGATGACGGGTTGGTTCGATGGCTTGCCGTCGAGTTGAATTTCGAGCCAGGCGGTGAAGCCGGGATGGAGGGCTTGCTCGGCCCAGGGGAGAGACCGGTCGGGGTTGAGGAGGGAATCGGCGCGATCGACTGAGAGGTGGATGGCGGTCGGCGAGTTGTTGTGGAGCGAGTGCATGTGTGGGCGGGCCGCGCACAGTATCGCCACGGTAGCCGCGTGGTGGCAACCCGCGGCTTTTCGCTGAGTCGCGGCTACTTGCTGAGCGGCTAAGCGCTGACTTTCACGGGTTTGGGTTTCTCTTTGAGGGGGCGCCACCAGTGTTCGTGGTCGCGATACCAGGCGATGGTTTGCTCGAGGGCGGTGGGCCAAGCGGAGCGGGTGGGTTGCCAGTTGAGGCCGCGTTTGATCTTGGCGGCATCGATGGCGTAGCGGCGGTCGTGGCCGAGGCGGTCGGTGACGGGCTGGATCATTTCTTCGCCGAGGGCCATGATCTTGAGGATGGTGCGGGTGAGCTCGTTGTTGGAGCGCTCGTTGTTGCCGCCGATGTTGTAGACCTCGCCGGGAAGGCCGCGCTCGAGCACGGCGAGGATGGCCTCGCAGTGGTCAATGACGTGGAGCCAATCGCGGACGTTCTTGCCATCGCCGTAGAGGGGAACCTTCTTGCCGTCGATGAGATTGGTGACAAAGAGTGGAATGACCTTCTCGGGATACTGGTACGGGCCGAAGTTGTTGGAGCAGCGGGTGACGACGACGTTCATGCCGAAGGTGTGGTGGTAGGCCAAGGCGAGCATGTCGGCGGCGGCTTTGGAGGCCGAATAGGGGCTATTGGGCTGGATGGGAGTTTCTTCAGTGAACTTGAGATCGGTACGTTCGAGTGGGAGTTCGCCGTAGACCTCATCGGTGCCGATGTGAACGAAACGAGCGATGTTGGCTTGGCGGGCGGCATCGAGCATGACCTGGGTGCCGATGACGTTGGTCGAGAGGAATGGGCCGGAGTCCATGATGGATCGATCGACGTGGCTCTCGGCGGCGAAATGAACCACGCCATCGACGGAATGGTCGGCGAGGGCCTGGGCGACGGCCTCGCGATCGCGGATGTCGGCGTGGATGAAGGCGTAGCGGGGGTCGTCTTCGATGTCAGTGAGGTTGGCGAGGTTGCCGGCGTAGGTGAGGGCGTCGAAGTTGACGATTCGCCAGGTGGGCCGCTGTTCTAATACGAAGCGGAGGAAGTTGGAGCCGATGAAGCCGGCGCCACCGGTGACGAGGAGAGTGCGAGGGGTTTGGGAGGGTGGGGACATTGGTGATTTTCGATTTGGATTTTGGTTTGCGATTTACGATAGCTGTCCACGTTAGGTTGGGGTGGCATGGGCAAGCATCAGCTTGCCCGTGGGGCTCTGGTGGGCGGCACGGGCAACCTGTCGCTTGCCCATGGCACCCAATGATCGAAGCGTATTGCGGTCAAGCCGGAGCGTGCACAGGCGAGACGCCTGTGCCACTTAAGAGTTCGGCGTGGTTTTCTTGGTTGCCGCCGTTGGCGCCGCCCTCGGCGACCAGGCAGGCGGCGCGGTAGAGGCTTTCGAAGGTTCCGGCATCGGTCCACCAACCATCGAGGACGGAGTAGGTGAGATCGCCGCGACGAAGGTATTCGTTGTTGACATCGGTGATCTCAAGCTCGCCGCGATCGCTGGGCTCGAGGGTGCGGGCGATGTCGAAGACATCGTTGTCGTACATGTAGAAACCGGTGACGGCGTAGTTGCTGGGGGGATCCTCGGGCTTTTCCAAGATCTGGACGATGCGGCCATTCTCGATTCTGGCGACGCCGAAGCGCTGGGGGTCATCGACCTGCTTGAGAAGTATTTTGGCGCCGGTGGGCTGGGTGAAGAAGTCCCCCACTGCTTTGCGGATATTGCGCTGGATGATGTTGTCGCCAAGGACGACGCAGACCTTGTCGCCGTCGGCGAAGTCTTCGCCAAGTTTGAGGGCGTCAGCGATTCCGCCTTCGCCCTCCTGATACGTGTAGTGGAGATCGCGCAGGCCCAGGTGCTTGCCGTTGCGAAGGAGCTTGAGGAAATCGCCGGCGTGCTCGCCGCCGGTGACGATGAGGATTTCGCGAATGCCCGCGTTGACCAGGCATTCGATGGGGTAGTAGATCATGGGGCGATCGTAGATCGGCAGCAGGTGCTTGTTGGTGACCAGGGTGAGCGGTCGGAGCCGAGTGCCCAGACCGCCTGCGAGAATGATGCCCTTCATGATTGATCCTCCTTCGTGATGCTTGTTGCGACTCGAAGGCTGCGGAGTTGATCGCGCAGGGAATCGAGTCGCTTTTGGTGTTGAGGGTTTGGTTGCGGTTGAGCGCTCATGCGGCGCTGGAGCTGGTGGAGCTGGCGGTCGGCATCATCGAGACGCTGCTGGCTGATGTGGAGTTCGGCCAGATGGAGCGCGATGCCGAGGTCGTCGGGCCGCGCCGCGAGGGCTTGATTGAGAGCCTGTTCGGCTTCATCGAGACGATCGAGTCCGCGCAGCACACGAGCGAAGGTGTCGAGTAAATCAGGTTGATTCGACTGGCGCTTCAAGGCTCCCTGGATGAGGGCGAGGGCCTCGTCACAGGTATCGGGAGATTGGGCCAGGAGGTAGGCGAGATTGTTGAGCGCGCCAGGGTTGTCGGGCTCAATTCGCAGGGCGCTTCGGTAGGCGGCTTCAGCGGCGGATGAATCGTCGTTGGACTGGGCAATGGCACCCTGTGCGACAAGGGCGGCGGCGGCGTATTGGGGATCTCGGCCGGCGGCGACTGCGAGGTCGTGGGCCTGAGTGAAGAACTCGGGGCGAGCGAGCCGCTGAGCAAGTTGGTTCCAAGCCTCGGCAAGAGCGAGTTGCTCTCGAGGCTCCAAGGCGGATGGATCAATGAGAAGGAGTGCTGCCTCAGCATGGGCGGGGTTGAGGCCTTGGGCGAGGCCGATCCATAGCCCGCGCCAATCGGCTCGCGACAGCAGCGGCCTCACGAGAGAGGCGGCGCGGTCATACTGGCCTGCGAAGGCCATCGCGCGAATCCAAACGGCGAAGGAATCAGGCGAATGGTCTCTTTCGGCCAGAAGGTGGTCTTCGTGCGGCGCAAGCTGACCAAGTGCCTGGACGGGCCGATTCAACTCAAGGAGTATCGAGGCGATCGCGATGTCGGCTTGGAGCGGCTGACTGAGCGAACGGCGACGCCACTCCTGGGCTTCAACCAGCGCCTCATTCCACTGGCGAAGTTGCATGAGCAACTGCGTGGCCCATTGTGAGGGTTCGATTTGGCCGGGGAACCGGCTGACGGCATTGCGGGCGATGAGAACGGCGTCGTCGGTTTGGTCTGCATCAACATGAAGAGATATCGCCAGGAGCCAGATGGGGAGGAAAGCGCCATGCTGTTCTACAAGCCGACCGGCTTCGACGAGGTTGTCGGATGTGGGCGCGAGTTTGCCGTCGCGAAGCGGAACCTTGTCCAGGAGCAGGAGAAGGGCGATCAGATCATCGTTGCCGGTACCGAGCTGACGAACTTGGTCGATGGCCTGCCGCCTGAGGGAGGCGCCGTCGGATGTGCCGGGCAGGCCGAGGCTGGCGATAGCAAAGAGTGTGCGAAGACGCTGGTTGGCGGGATCAAGCTTCAAGCCGGCCAGCGCATGAGTGCGCGCCGCCGATCGATCGTGCTGCAGGAGGAAGTGGCGGGCCAGCTCGTATCGTGCCAATGGCGATTGCGGATCGTGTTCGACGGCTCGCGTGAGCCAGACCGCGGCTTGGTCGGAACGGCCGTGGCGCTGGCAGAACGACCCGATGGTCACTTCGTTGCCGGACGCCGAGCTCGAGTTTGCGGAATCGTCCTCAGGAAGCGCAAGCAGCAAATCAAGGCCGCGCTCAAAGCGACCGGTGGCAGCATAAAAGTCGGCGGCCTGGACGCGGACGAGCGGCGAGGGGTCTTGGCGCTCGAGCAATCGCTCATAGATATTCTCGGCTTGGGCCACGTTGCCGGCGCCGTGCTGAATGGCGGCGTAGATCAATTGATCGGGCGGAGGCGATGATTCAGTGACAATGGCTGCGGCACGGACCAGCGCGGATTCGAAATCGCCTTGTGCCTGGAGCAGGCGCAGTTCAGTGGACTGCATTTGGGGGTAGAGCGATGACAGGCGAGCAAGGGTGCGGAGATAGTGGCCGGCGCGGTCGAAATCGCCGCGTTGCTGAAGCAGTGCGATCAAGCGAACCTGAAGGGTTGGCTCACCGGGATAGAGGCTGGCCGCGCGTTGGAGGCATTCGATCGATCGCTCGATATCCGGGCGCTCGCCGAGCAATGAGGCTTCGGCCATGAGCGAAAGCGCGGCGAGCGAGTCGGACGATTGACCCAAGACATCGCTGATGCGGCCAACTGCCTTTGCCAGGAGCGATTGGTTGTTGGCGTGATGCCGAATGAAAAAATTGGCTTCAGCCAGGCGCACCTGGTGTGACTGGTTGCCCAGGATGCGCCGCAGGTTGGCCATGGCCCGAGCGACCAAATCGGAATCGCTCCAGAGGTCTTGCTGAGAGAGTACGAACTGTTGAACCGGCGCTGACTCGGGGTAACGCTCGACCAAATACTCGCACGTCGACTTCGCTTGAGGATGCCCGGCTTGGAGCAGATAGGCTGCGCGATCACACGCGGCCGCCTGGGTTTGATTTTCGTCAAGCATTGAAGAGGCGATGGCCCGGTCGATGATCGCAAGCCCGCCGTCTGGGTCGCCATGAGCCGCCAGGACGCGGGCTTGAAGGAGGGCCGCCGGAAGGGAGATGCCGGCGATGGCTTGGGCGCGGTCGAGTAGGAGTTGCTCAGCATTCAGGCCGCGGCGGAAACTCAGTTCGGCAAGGGTCAGAAATAGCGGCGCGGTCGCGCGTTCATCTTGCGCCACGAAGCTGATGAGCTGTGCGGCAT
>JAKEEP010000134.1 GCA_022616475.1 Phycisphaerales bacterium
CCACGCGCATCGCCAATTTGCTAACCACCACCAATCGTGCATCCTGCACATTCTTCATGAATGCTCGATCGGCTAAATCAAAATGGTTTCTACAATGCACATTGCCATGCGGTGCTTCAGCGGGGAACGGGCGGCCCTCACCCCAGCCCTCTCCCAGAGGGAGAGGGAGTTACCGGCCCGGGGGCAGCGGTGAGACCTTTGATGGCTCTTCGCCCATCGCTTTCAAGCGCTCGAGGACTCGGAAGTCAACCGGGTTGATGCCGTAGGCTTGGCGCAGGCGGCGCACCGCTTCTTCCATCTGGCCCAAGCGCTCGGCGAGCTTGGCAGCTTCCAGATATGGATCGGTGGTCTTGCCATCGTCGATCTCGATCGCTGTCTCGAGCGCGGTCTGTGCGGAGTCGGGATCGTTCAGCTCGATCGCGTACTGTGCGAGCTTCAGGTAGGCCTGAGTGGTCTGGTTGGTCGCCGCCTGGCTGCGCAGGAATCCGAACAAGCGTGTCTCATCACCTTGCTGGAACATTACTTCCGCAAGGTCGTTGGCGATCTGCTTGTCGTTGGGCTTGAGGTCGTGCGCGGTCTCGAGCGCCTGGCGGGCGGCTGAGAGCTGGCTGGTCTTGAGCATGCAAATGCCGAGCTTGTGCTGGGCATCGGCATCGCCCGGATAGCGCGAGACGATTTCGGAATACTCTTGGCCCGCGCTTTCATAGTTCGCCGCACGCATGCGGTGCTCGCCGCTTTCTCGAACGGCCTCGATCGGTCGGGGCGAGGCGCATCCTCCGGCCCAAATGCTCACAACGCCCAGTCCCACAACCATCACGACATTCATCCATGAACGTGAACGCATCATGACTCAACTCCAAGTCTGCGTGTTCTCTTTCCCTGCTGATCGCAATGCCGGCTGGCCAGGGATGAACCAGCAAGCACTGACGTGTCGGCGAGCGACTATGATGGCCGCATGAGCCATTTGCTTGCGGCTGACGGGCTTATTCTCGGATCAGGGCCGCTGCCAACAGTACTTCTTCGGCATGAGATGCCCGATGGCTCGCAACATATTGATTGGATGGTTGCACCCGATTCGGGGGGTACGCAACCGCTGATCAGCTTCAGGGTGGCCGAGCCGCTGGATCGGCTGTCGGCAGGCGGCGAGGCGCTGGCAGAGCGAATCGCGGATCATCGCCCGGCGTACCTGGCCTTGGAGGGGCCTATCGGCCGCGGGCGGGGTCGAGTCACGCGCATTGGCCACGGTGCGGTTGTGGCGGCCCGCCGATTGGGCGAGAATCAGCAGAATGCGGGCTGGGAGCTTGAAATCTGCTGGGAAAGCGGCGCCGGGGCCTCTGGCGGATGTGGCATTGGGCAGTTGCTGCGGCTAAGACCGAGCAAATCGTCGCTCTGGACCGTATTTTGCGTTAGCATCAACCGAACTTCTGGATCACAATAGAACGTTGTGGGTAACGCCCGCAGGAGTGGCAATGGATACGAATCGACCTGTCGAA
Organism: Phycisphaerales bacterium; assembly: GCA_022616475.1. Lineage (GTDB taxonomy): Bacteria > Planctomycetota > Phycisphaerae > Phycisphaerales > SM1A02 > JAKEEP01. The sequence continues at coordinate 1,494 of JAKEEP010000134.1, forward strand.
GCAGCGAGGCCAAGCAGCCCGCCTCTGGGCAAGCCAACCAACACATGGAGTCCGCTTCCGGTTGGGCGGCCGAAGCTGCAGCCACCTGGTCGTGGGGACGGCGTCGAGAGCGGCGACGCCACCGGCTTGCAGATGGACAACAAGCCGCTACCGGTGGCCGATGGGAATGCCCTGGCCGGGGCAGGAAAGATCACCGCGTTCGGCAAAGGCAAGCGTCACGAGGATTCCTGGATTCGAACGCCCAATACAACCGGCAGCGGGGCCATTCACGTCAAGACGTTCCATTGCAAGTTGACCGAGGACGCGCTGGCGTACATGGATCAAGCGATCAACGAATGGCTGGATGCCCATCCGCAGTATGAGGTGAAGTTTGTCAGCTCGACCATTGGCATTCTTACCGGCAAACTAAAGGAGCCGGCGATGTTTTGCCAAGTCTGGGTGTGAATCGAATCGGTGTTGGCTCGGCTGCAATTGCAACCGAGGCAGCCAACGTCCGTATGTATCGGTATTTGTTCGTACTCGGAGTTACTTTGCTCGTGCCGTTGCTTGGCAATCGTTGGTGACGCCTGGCGCGGGAATCGTGATGAATCTTCAGCACGTGGGCAAGAAAATGTTTGCCAGAAGCATCGCTTGATTTATAGTAGAACCCCCCCCAATTTGAGGAGCAGTGGAATGAGAGCAGGATCAAGGATCGTGGCGACCGGCTTGGCCGGCGTGTGTACAGCTTTGTTTCTTGGACAAAGCGCGAGCGGCCAGTGCCCGTTGGGAACTTCAGTGTCGTGTTCAGCCAACAGCGCCGGTAACCAAGACACCATATGCTGCCAGCCGGGCGGCCCGGACGTTGTCGTGGGTCACCTCGATGGGCAGGTCAACTCTACGGCGCAAGAGGTGCCGATCGGCTCGGGGAACTGGTTCGACGCGTTCACGTTTGGAACGACTTCGTGCAATATCGGCAATTTGAACCTGCAGTGGTGCCAGTTTCCCAATAACCTGCACCCGGCGATCGGCCAGAGTGTCTTCAAGGTGAAGGATGGGCGCATCGAGCAGCTTGGAGTCAACTGGCTCAAGCACGGGTTTACCGCTCTTTCTGGCAACATCTGCGGATGCTGGGGTGGTGCTGGCTCATGCCAAGGTCCAAGTGGAAGCGTGCTGGGCGTTGGGTGCTCTGACCCGTACACCGCCAGCCGCAACGCGTCGCAGAGCAATCTCGGACCGCGCTGGAGAGTCAATGCCGACACCGGGTTTTTCCCGACGGGTCCGGCCCCCAATGGTGGATCAGTTCCGGCGAGTTGGAGCTGCGCCGGCAGCAACCTGGGGCGCTTGATTCGCGTCAGGTCCACCGACCTTGAGGCATCAAGCGCGACGGTGCAGTTCTATGGCGAGGCGCAATACGTCGCGCAAGACGATGCCATCGCTAACAATCAGAACAACAACACCTCGTACCGCCGGCTGGCAATGAGCGGTGGGCCCAACAACTTCACCGGAACCTTGACGGGAATTACTCAACGCGAGCAGGCGGGAATTCGCGCATGGAAGGATTTTGGGCTTCCTGACGGTCCCGATGCCGGAACTGATCCTGATCCCGATCCAAACGTGGTCGAGACTGAGATTCAGCTGGTCGGTGAAGGCTTCTTTATTCTCGCGGCCAAGGCCACTGATCTTGGCGGCGGCCAATGGCACTATGAGTACGCGTTGCAGAACGTGAACTCGGATCGATCGGGTCAGGCGTTCAACGTGCCGCTGCCGGAAGGCGCAGCGATCTCGAATATCGGATTCCACGACATCGAGTATCACAGCGGCGACGCCCAAGGGAACACTTCGAGCTGCACCACGAACTTCGATGGCACGGATTGGCCGGTGACGCAGACCAGCACATCGATCGAATGGGCGACGCAAACCTTTGCCCAAAGCAACAACGCCAACGCGCTTCGTTGGGGCACGATGTACAACTACCGATATGACGCCGACCTTCCGCCGCAGACGGGCGAGATCACGTTGACGACCTACAAGGTGGTGGGCACCGTGAACGCCTTGACGGTTGTCCCCGGAGCGGACTGCAACGACAACAACGTGGCTGACTCGATCGATATCAGCAACGGCACCAGCGAAGACGTCAACGGGGATGGCGTCCCCGATGAGTGTGCTCCTCCGGAGTGCCCGGGCGATCTGGACGGCAGCGGGAACGTTGATGTAACCGACCTGTTGGCGCTGATCGCCGTGTGGGGTGCGCCGGGCGGACCGGCAGACCTCAACGGCGACGCCGTTGTCAACATTGCCGATCTCCTACTGCTCATCGGCGCCTGGGGTGTGTGCCCGTAATCGTTCAGTTCGCATTCTGACCAAAAGAGCCCGCGGCGAGCTGCCGCGGGCTTTCGCGCGCCGACGAACGGCGATCATTGTGGCTGTCTTGGTATCGTCTGGGCTGAGAAACTGGCGAAGCGCCCTCGATTTGACCGACGGCATCAGGTGAGTGGGTGTGCCGAGCGATGTAACCGGCTAGGTTGATCTGCCGATAGGCGGTCTGCGACTTCACGAACGCACGGGCTCACGCTATCCTCTGCCCCTTTGAATTGACGATTGGATGGTGAAGCGTTGAAGACGCGCGAGTCGGGCAATTCAGGGGCAACTGGCACAGAGTCACAACCAGAGGCAGCGCCATCCAAAGATACGATCGCTGCTGGAGGGGAGCAGCGCCTTGGTCCGAAGGTGCGCCGGTTCATCTTTGGCCGGCCGCGCGATCCTTCGGACCGGCATCTGTTTCATCGGATCTCGCTGATTGCGTTCCTGGCCTGGGTGGGCTTTGGAGCCGACGGAATGTCCTCGGCGGCGTACGGACCGGAACAGGCCTTCTTGGAGCTGAGAGAGCACCGCTACCTGGCACTGGTGATGGCGGCGCTGGTTCCGTTGACGGTTCTGGTCATCGCTGGGGCGTATACGCGGATCATCGAGGCATTTCCGCAGGGGGGCGGCGGGTATGCCGTGACGTCGAAGCTGCTGGGGCCAAGGCCGGGGGTCGTTGCGGGCTCGGCGCTGCTGGTGGACTACGTGCTCACGATCACCGTGTCGATCGCGGCGGCAGGCGATGCGATCTTTAGCATGCTACCGCCAACGGATGCATGGCAGTCCGCGAAGGTTCCGGTCGAAGTGGCGCTTCTGCTGATTGGGATCGGCGTGAACATCCGAGGGGCCAAGGAGTCGGTGCTCCCGCTGGTGCCGATCTTTCTTTTGTTCATCGTGACGCACGCGGTGCTGATTGGCACCGGCATTTTCAGGAACATTGGGCAGATTGGTCAGACCGCCGCTGAGTTGAATCAAGACTTTCGCAGCGGCCTGCAAACGATCGGCGTCGCCGGCATGCTGGGGTTGCTGGTGCGGTCGTATTCACTGGGGGCCGGCACCTATACCGGCATCGAGGCCGTTTCCAACGGCTTGAACGTCATGCGCGAACCGCGAGTGCAAACGGCCAAGAAGACGATGGCGTACATGTCGATTTCGTTGGCGGTGGCCGCATCGGGACTCATCCTGAGCTTTTTGCTGATGCGTGTGCAACCCGATCCTGGCGGCGACAAGACGCTGAACGCGGTGCTGGCCGAGAGCGTGGTGAGCGGCTGGAGCTGGGGCTGGACGTTCGTTCTTGCAACACTGATCTCGGAAGCGGCCATATTGCTGGTGGCGGCGCAGACGGGTTTCTTGGGTGGGCCGCGCGTGCTCGCGAACATGGCCCTCGACGGCTGGGTTCCCCGGCGCTTTGCCTCGCTCTCGGACCGGCTCACCAACCAGAACGGGATCGCGCTGATGGGCTTCTCGGCACTGGCGGCGTTGTTGCTCACCAAGGGGCACGTTCACACCCTGGTGGTGATGTACAGCATCAACGTCTTCATTACGTTTACGTTGTCGATGGCAGGGATGCTTCGCGCATCGTTGCGGCGCGACTCCGACCAGAGGCGATCGCGAAAGGACATCGCACTTTTTGCAACGGGATTGGCGCTGTGCTCGGTGATTCTTCTGGGCACATCGATCGTGAAGTTCACCGAAGGCGGATGGGTGACACTTGCCGTGACTGGCGGCCTGGTCGGGTTATGCTTCCTGATTCGCAGGCATTACCGCAATATTTCGCGGAGGCTGGTTCAGCTCGAGCAGGACCTGAGGATCCCGGCCAAGGCCCATGCGCCGACTCCGCCGCCGTTCGATCCGTCGAAGCCGACGGCGGCGGTGCTGGTGGGCGGGTACAGCGGGCTGGGCATTCACACGATGCTCGGCGCGTTGACGTCGTTCGGCGGGTACTTCAAGAACGTGGTGTTTGTCAGCGTGGGGGTCATTGACACCGGAGTGTTCAAAGGCGAGGCGGAAATGGATGCGCTACGGGCCAAGACGGAAGCCGACCTCAAGCGCTATGTCGAACTGGCCAATCGGCTCGGCGTGCCGGCGCGGTACAAGTTCGCCATCGGCACCGATCTGGTGGACGATCTTGAGTCTCTGTGCCTGGAGGTGCAGAAGGAGCTGGGGCGGGTCTCATTCTTCGCGGGCCAGCTGACGTTCAGGACCGAGCGATGGTTCGACCGCGTGCTTCACAACCAGACGGCGTTTTCGCTGCAGCGGCGGCTGCATTGGGCCGGTATACCAATACTGATCTTGCCGATAAGGGTACGGTGAGGAATCTCACAACGGCACGAGACGACCGCGCAGAGGAAGGCAATAGGCCGGACGTGCGGGCGTTTGCCCCAAGGGAAGGCTGCGATGTGGAAGACCTTTTCGATCGTTGCATTATTGGCGGCGGCAGGGGCATGCTGGTTCAGCTATGGACTCCATATCAAGCAGCAGGAGGCGATGGCGCAAGCGCTGCGGCAACGCGAGGCGCAACTGGTTCAACGCTATGTTGCCTTGATTCAGGAGATCATTGACAGCGATCTGCAAGGCGCGGGCCCGAAACTCGATCCGAAGACCGTGGAAGAAGCCATCGAAGTCCTGTCGAGAGCTTTGAGAGCGGAGCTCGCACGGCGAGATTTCGTTCAGAGCGGCGAGCAAGGCGTCGAGGCGTCTGGGTCGCGCGAGCACGAGAGCGTTGCAGGCGCGGGTGACTTCAAACCACAGCCAGTCGCGGGCAGGACGAACTTGGCGGGGCGGGACGCGGTGAGTCGAGAAACGCAGATTCAGGCAAGCGAGGACGCAGCGTTTTCTGACCTGCCGGCTGTGGGAACGATCGTCTTCAACTCATTTCGCGATGGAAATGAGGAGATCTATACGAGTGAGCTTGGGAAGCGCGGCGTGAGTCGCCTGACCCACGATCCCGCTGCCGATCGCTATCCAAGCTGGTCGTCCGACGGTCAACACATCGTTTTTGCTTCCGATCGTGATTCCAATGGCGGTCGCCAGGCGTCTGAGCTGTACATCATGGATTGGCGCGGTGAGAACCTGCGGCGACTCACCGAAAGCGAAGTGAGCGAATACATGCCTGCGTGGTCGCCCGACGGCGAGGACATTGTCTATTCGGTTGTTGAGGATGGCGGGCCCAACGTTTACGTCATGAAGGCAGACGGAAGCGAGTCAGCGCGATTCGTTGCGCGCGGGTCGTTTCCTCGTTGGGCGCCTGATGGGCGCATTGTTTTCATGCATGTGGACGATCGGAAAGGGATTGCCATGTCCAGGGTGAGGCCTGATGGCGACCAGCTCGAAGCTTTGGTCTGGAACCAGGAGCGTTGGCCCCAATGGACCGATCTAAGGCCGATTTGCTCACCCGATGGCGAGAGAGTCCTGTTCACTTCCGGCCAGTTCAGCGGGGGCAATGGCATTTTCGATTTGTATGTATTGAACATCAGCGATCAAACGATTCTCCAGCTCACAAGCACGCCGGAGCATGAGGCCGCGTTCGATTGGTCGCCGGACAGCCGCCATGTCCTCTTTTCTTCAAATTCGGCAAAAAGGGGCGGGTATCACCTGTATGTCATGTCTGCCAGCGGCGGCAACCCCAGGAGAATTCTGAAGGACGATGACTCGGTGGTGTGGGCCTCTTGGCGGCCCATGCCTGGCGCAGAACGAATTGCACGCTCGCGGCGGTAACGAGACGATTGGGCGCACCCCCTCCGGCGGCCTTTTTTAGTGCCCGCGCAGCACGCACCACAGCAAGAGCCAGGTGGCTGGGCTGAGGGGTCGAATCCTGAACGCCTTCAGAGCGTGACGCCGCGCGGTCTCAACATAGCGCGAGTCGAGGGCCCACCAGGCCCACATGATCTCGTAGGCCCAGCGCGTGGCGCCAGCGCGAGGCTTTGGCATTGGTTTGAGCTCGAGGTATTGCCGATCAAGCTGAAGGGTGAGGTCGGCGCCGCGGCGCTTGGACGCTTCCTCAAGGATGCGCACGTGAAGCCGCGGGTGATCCATGGACTTGGTGTAGCAGATGCTGGCGAAGTGCTGTCGATAGTGCACCAGGACGTCAGGCAGGTTGGCGAGGCGGCCGCGTTCGGCAAGCTTGAAAAAGACGTCAAGGTCCTCGAGATTGCAGAATTCCAGGCTGTAGCCGCCAAGGTCGCGCATGACGTCGGCGCGAGCCATCATTGTGGGGTGGAACATGGCCCATTTGGTCGGGTTGACCAGGGCAGACTCGATCTCGTCGTGAGTCTGTGGCACGGCGTGGCGGCGAATGGGCAGCCCTTCGGAATCGATCATGAGCACGGGGCTGCCGACGGCCACGCAATCAGGATGGGCGCGAAGGTAATCGATCTGAGCCTGGAACCGGTGAGGCATGGACACATCGTCATGATCCATCCGGGCCAGGAACTCGCCGCGCGCCAGCGCGATGCCGCGGTTTGAGGCAGCGCTGACGCCTCCGTTGGTCTGCCGAATCAGGGCGATCCGGTCGTCTTGCCGTTTGTAACGCTCGAGGATTTCGGAAGAGCCGTCGTTCGATCCATCATCGACGATGATAAACTCGAAGTCGCGAAACGTCTGGTTCAAGATGCTCTCGACTGCCTTCGCAAGGTAGCGGCGTGAGTTGTAGACAGGCATGACGACCGAGAGGATGGGCTGATTCATGAGGCACCGCAAACGCGAATTTGAAATGGGGTAGCCAAGACTAACATGCCGTCGGTCACTCCGCGATCGCGGAATTGCAGCAGCCGGACGAATCAATATTTGTGATTAGGGAGGACGCACCACAAAACCGCAATGGCGCCGTTGGAGAGGGTGGTCTAGGGCCAAGCACTCATTTGGAGTTCAGAGTTCAATGAGCGCCATGTCGGATTCGACTTCGCCAAGGACGGCGGGGTAGTGGACGTTCTGGATGAACTCAGGCAAGCCCAGCGTACTGGCGATTGTTTGGCGCACCACGGCGGGATTGTAGATGGCGTGTTGGAGCCCAAGGTCGGAGGCAGCGGACGCCGCGGCCAAATCGAGGGCGATTTGCGATTCGCTCTTGGTGTAGTCGATCGGAGTGATGGCTCGCTCAAATGCTTGAAGCCGGCCATTGGCGTTCTCGAAGACGCCGGCCTTTTCGGTCCAGGTTGCGCCTGGAATGACGACGTCGGCGCGATCAACGAGCTTGGTATTGAGCGTATCGATGAGAGCGACAAATCGCCCGTTCTGGCGTGATTCGCCAGCGTCGAGCGCGGCAAGCAACGCGCCGGTGGCCCAGTCGCTGGGATAGTTGCCCGTCAGCACGACGGCATTGATGCTCGATTCTTTCTGCAAGGCCTTGGTGAAGGCCTCAAAGTCCAGGACCGAGTCGCTCATTTTGGAGAGCACGCGCCGAACACCCCGCGCGTTGGGCGCCTTTTCGGCGTAGAGCTTGAAGCCTGCGCCCGCGCTGGAACCAGGAAACGTTTTGTCTTGCCCGTGGCGCGGGACCGGACCCATAGCGAGGATCGCATCGGGATCGATCGAGCGGACGTAGGTGGCAAGAAGATAGGCATCCTCGCAACTGAGCATTGGGCTGACGAGAAGCGCCATGCGGCCGGCTTCGGCGAGGCGGCGATTCACCAGAGCGTACGCGGCTTCGTAGGCCAACGGGGCCTCGCTGGATTGGTACGGTTCCTCGCCCTTGACTTGCGGCATGGTGATTCGCTGGTCGGAATGCACGTGCTTCCAGCCGTAGCGGACTTCATCGGTGATCCACCACTTGTTCACATCCATGTTCACGCGCGGCTTGATGCGATAGATGATGCCTTTGTTGTGTTCGATGGAAATGTTGTCGCCGGAGGCGGTGATGCCGTCGATTGACGGAGTCTTGGTGAGGAGCCAGACGCGCTGTTGAAAGAGGAAGTCCTTGTCGAGCAGCGCGCCGACGGGGCAGATGTCGATGACGTTGGCGGAAAGCTCGTTATCGACGGGCACGCCCGGGAAGACGTCGATCTGCTCGGTGGCGCCGCGGCCGGTGACCATGAGCTCGCCGGTGCCGGTGACCTCGCGGGTAAAGCGAACGCAGCGCGTGCACATGATGCAGCGGTCGGAATACAGCAGAACGTGCTTACCGACATCCTTCTTCGGCTGCTTGATTTTTTCCTCGGCGAATCGCGCCTGGCTGCGGCCGTATTGATACGAGTAATCCTGCAGGTGACATTCGCCGGCCTGGTCGCAGACCGCGCAATCGACCGGATGATTGATGAGCAGGTACTCCATCACGGCCTTCTGATTGGCGATGGCCTTGGGGCTGTCGGTGTAGACGACCTGATGTTCGCCTGCTGGAGTCTGGCACGTCGGCAGCAGCTTGGGAATGGCTTCGAGCTGATTGGTCTTGGGATTGGGCGCCCAAACTTCAGCGAGGCAAATGCGGCAATTGGCGACGATCGACAGGCCGGGGTGATAGCAGTAGTGGGGGATCTCGATCTCGTTGTCGAGCGCCACCTGAAGGATGGTTTGACCCTTGGTGAACTCGAGATCTTTGCCGTTGATGGTGATTCGGGGCATTGGTGAAGCGCGAGGCGTGAGTGGACCAGCGGAACGACGCGGGTCGAAATCCTAGCATGTTCTCAGGCAATGGGCACCCACAGCAAATGGCGCCAGCGCTGTTTCAAAACCCTGGGGCACCGTCACAAATCGATGACCAGCCCGGGCTCAACAAACAGCAGCCGCATCGTCACGGCGGCCGGATCAATCTTGAATAACGCAGAGACGGCCGCGCGATAGGCTTCGAGCTGCGGTCGATGGCGTTCAGCGCATTGTGCTGCGCCGGTCGCATCGGTCACTTCATCGGTTTTGAAATCCACGATGGTGGCGGCCAGGGGGCGGCCGGCATCATTATCCTCGACGATCAGGCGGTCGATGAAGCCGGTTTGCAGACGGCCGTCGATCAGTCGAGCGAAGGGATGTTCGCGGTACAGGTGGGCGTGATTTGTCTGGGCGCTGGCTCTCGAAAGTGCTTCTCGGATCCTTGGATTGCCGCGCATTCGTCGAAAGGCGCTCACTTGCTCACGAATCCAGGATTGCGGGCGGCGTGGAGTTTTGATGTGCGCGATGCGAGCCAATTCAGAATCGGCCATCGCGAAATCGTCGAGCCATTCAATCTGCTCAAACATTGCGTGCAACGCGATGCCGCGATCTCGCGATGCGGGATCGTGGAGGCGCAGCTCGCGCGACAATGAATGTTCAGCGTGAGGTCGCGAGGCGGGCGCGTGCGACCAACCGCGCCGCGGCGAGGCTGTTGCATTGCTTGGGGCGAGCGCGATCAAATCATCGAGATTTGGCGGCGGCGCGGGCGCGGTCTGAACCTTACGCTCGAAAAGATCGATCCAGCGCGGTTCGCCGAGCGTGAAATGGGTCTGGGCGGGCTCGATGGCATTGGGCGCTAATGCATGACGTACGACGCCGCTGAGCGATTTCAGATTACGTCTTGACACCGCGCCATCCATGTTCAATTCGGGCGGATCGAGAACCAGGTACAGGGCGTGAATGGCTCGCGTCATGGCTACGTACAACAAGCTCAGGCTCTCGCGCACGCAGCGACGGCGATGTTGCTCGAACAATGGTTCGAGCTCCGGAACCAGATCCAAGACATCTTCGTTGATGTAACGGCTGATGCGTGAAATGGGGCCGATTTCGTCGTGACGCTCGAACACAACCGGGGGCTGGGTGTTGCCGGTCAGCAGGCCTTCGAGCTCGGCCAAGATCACCGCGTCGAATTCAAGCCCCTTGCTCTGGTGGACCGTCATCGCTTGGATCGGGGCTGGTTGGGCGTCGGCGATCTTGGTCTGCTCGACAATGCGGATGAAATCTAAGGTGCGAAGCGTGGGGTTGCGATCATGATTGTCGGCCAGCTCGATCATTTGCCGCAGGCGGCGCAGCTCGCGGGCATCGCATGATGAGGCGAATCGACGAACCCAATCAGTGATGCACCTGGCGTAACCATGATCGACGAGCCTTCGCCGAACATCGCGGCCCACAGCATGCCGTTGATGAGGATTGTCGTGGCGATCCAAACCGACAAGGGGACCGATGGGCGAACCTGCAACATTGAACGCGGCGATGGTGTCATCGGGATGGTCAGCCAGCTTGAGCAGATCGAGAATGACATTCACAGGCGCGGCATCGGTCGCCGGGCCGCCTCCGCGCCCGCTCGATGGGACGTTCAACCTGGTCGGACCCAACTCGTAGAGCAACCGGCGCACGGCATCGTTGGTCCTGGTCAGAATGGCGATGGAGATTCCCGGATGGTGATGATGCAGCTGCGCCGCAAGCTCAGCCGCCTCCCTCAAGCGGATCTTGGCGGCGTCTTGACCCCCGGCAGCGCGCCGGCACAACCGAAGCTCAGCGTACCCCGGAAGCTCGACTTTTTCGGTTTCATGGCGCACGAAGCCGTGCGACCAGAGGCTGACGGCGTCGGGGTAGTCAGCCACTGCCGGGTTGCCGCCCAGATGCTGGAAAGTCCGGTTTACCACGTCGATGATGATCGGAGAGGATCGATAGCTACGGGCCAGATCGCGGAGGTTCATCGCGCTCGACCCGTCGGGGCCGGCGAACAACTGCGGCAGTTGCTCAAGGACTTCCGGCGCGGCGTCGCGCCAACCATAGATCGATTGCTTGACGTCGCCGACGCAGAAGAACGTTCGCTCCGGCGGTGCGACGCTTGCGATTTCACTCACGATCGGCTCGAGCGCGCGCCATTGGGCGATGCTCGTGTCCTGAAACTCATCGAGCAGGATGTGCCGGATTCTGGCGTCGAGGCGAAAACCGATGTCGTCGTAAGCGCCCAGGCGCCTGGCCTGGCTCACCGTTTGGGTCAGGTCATCGAAGGTCAAGGCCCGCCGGCGCCGTTTGACCTTCTCGTATTGAGCGTGAAAGAGCGAAAGAAGTTCACGAGTCGCGATCGTTTGCTCCCGAACCCGGCCGACAAGCTCGGCGATGGCGTGCCTGACCAGGGGCATGTAGGCGGTGACCAGCTCAGGATCGATCGGTTGGCGATTGAAGATCGTTTGGCCGCGAGCGATGGGTTTGGCCAAACCGACGGCGAGGAAGGCCGGCCAGATCCACGATCGAGCGTTCTCACAATCCTGCCTGTGCGTTTTCACAAGTTGCGCGCTGCCGGTGCAAGGCGTGTTCGTGAGCCGCTCGATCGCCGCAACCAGTTGCGCCGGCGGGAGGCGGCCATCGACGTGGGGGACGCACTCCCACGCTTGCGGCGGCGCCTCTCGATAGATTGCGTACAAGTCGTTGACGACGCGATCGATTGTGCGCGTGATGGCCCGGTCCGATGCGCCCTGGGTGAGCCATCGCAACAACTCGACCAATCGTTGAGGCTCGTTTTCATCGAACACCAGCCGAATGGCATCGCTGCGCAAGGCGATGGCTTGGCTTTCATCGACGATTTGCGCGCCGAGCGGAACGTTCAGTTCGATGGCAAACGACTTGACGATCGAAGCGAAGAAGCTGTCGATGGTTCGCACCTGCAATTGATGGATGCGATGCGTCAAGCTGGCCAGCAGGTCGATGACGGCTTGCCGGGAGAGCGAGGGCATCGCGATGTGCTGGGCCAGCTCGCGGCGATGGTTTTCGTCGACTGCCGCGTTGGCCAGACGCAAGAGAATGCGGTCTCGTATTTGGCCGGCGGCCAGCCGCGTAAAGGTGCTGGCAAAGATCGCGGCGGGCTCGGACTTTGCCGCGACCAGCTGCAGATAGCGGTTGGTGAGCTGAAACGTTTTTCCCGATCCGGCCGAAGCGCGGATGACCGTATGCGCCAATTGGTCATGGGCCGCGGGCACGGGGGAGCTCGCGATCACAGTCACGTCTCCACCTCCTCCAGGTCGGGCTCGGCATACACCTGAGTCTGGCAAATGCGGGCGAAGGCGTCGAAGGGCTTATCGAATTCCGTGTTGATCTGGAACTCGCAGGCTCGAATACTGCGAACGACTTGGCGCGCGCGGTCGATGGCATTCTCGATGTGACGCGCTGTCCATTGGCCTGGCTTCAGAGCCGCGCCGTTGGCTTGCTTGGGCAGGCAGAAATACGCCAGCTCGATTTCGCCGACGATCTTGTGCTCGCTCCGGGTCGCCAGGTAGTGATAGAGGGGCAGTTGCAGATCGATCCACTCGAGCGCATCATCGGGTGGAAACGTCTCGCGACCATGATGCGTCTTGTGCGGTGACTCGGCGCCGTCGCCGGTCTTGTAATCGATGATTCTCCACGCGCCAGTGTGTTCATGCTGATCGATACGGTCAATCCGCGCGTGAAGGGGCATGGGCGGTTGATCCGGCATGTCGAGCGCAATCGAGCCATCAAAGTGCAATTCGCAGTGACGGATGCGCCATCCCTCATCACACAGCTGCGCTTGCCGCTGCGCGAACGACCGAATTCGCTGCTTCATTCGCGCCAGCTGCACGCGCACGGCGGTGATGGGCGACGCGCCGAATCGAAGGCGCGATGCCGCATCCAGCGCGTTGAACAAGTATTTTTCGATCCCGTCAGGAGAGGTGGAGCAACGAATGTCATCATCACTCCCGAACGTGCACAGGATTTCGTGCGCGAGCGTTCCAAATTGCAGAGGATCAAGCTCGCGCGCGTCACCGTCAAACGCTTCCAGCCCCAGCCGACGCTCGAGGGCGTAGCGGTATGGACAGGTCAGGTACGAGCGGAACTCGGTGATGGTCATGTACTGTGGCGCGGCGATTGGCACCGGGAGAAGCGGCACGCTGAACTTCGATCGCTCGGCCGGGGGTGGAAGTCCGATCGGGGCCGGCCGCGCCAGCTCGGTTGGCTCGACGCACAGTGACCGGATGCGCCGCACCAACGTCTCGGGCTCGCACGCAAGCAGAAGGCGGCTTGGTGTGAGCGGCTCGCCTTGCGCGGTGCGCCGTCCCGCGACCACCGTGACATGAGGCCGACTGTTGCCGATTGCCTGCATCAGGTATGCATCGCGTGCATAGCGGGTGGAATTGCACGAAAGCCCCAACTGGGCGCGCATCGAATCAGGCAGGAACAAATCAGCCGAGATCGAGTGGGGAATGTGCTCATCGTTGAACCCGGTAATGACCAGCGCAGGCGCGAGGTCAAGATGAAGCTCGAGCCAACCGAGCATTTCGATCTGATTGTCGAGCGGATCGTGAGGCAACTGCTCCTGCGCGGCTTGCAAGAGCATCAGCCGAACGGCCTGGGCGGCAGAGGCGTTGGGCTGCAGATTCATCGGCGCGGCCGCGAATTCTGCCAGCACATCGCGGAGGGCCATGCACGCTTCGGCGCGCCGTGGCGCGGCCGGATCGCCGGAGCTCACCGGCGAATCGCCGTACAGTTTCGCCAGAATATCGAGCAGCGGCTGGGACCACTCACCAAGAGGACGCTTCTGGTTCCGATTGCCGCGTGGATTCAACGGCGCGAGCAACCGCGTCACGGCGTCGTACGCGCCGGCGAGCTTCTGAGCGCGATCCTTGTCTCCCAGCCACTCGCCGCTGAATCGTTCGTGCAGATGATCCTCGAAGTATCGGTCCAGCAGCGTCAGCCATTCAGCGACGCCCTGGTCGGAGGCTTCGCGCCGGACCCAGTCCTCGAGGTCGGGATGCCGAAGCATGGCCGCAAAGTTCGCGAAGCGGTCATCGTCGAGCCAGTCCGCGATCGCCATGAGCGCTCGGGCAGGGGGCGATTGGCCCAGCGGGTTTCCGATCGCCGATCGCACCGGCAGCCCGGCCCAATCTGCGGCTCGCTCCACCACCGGCGCCAGGGTTTCGTCGCCCAACCCGATGGTGATTTCGGCGGCGCTGAATCGCCCGCCAAACTCGGCGACGGCGCGCAACGCTTCCTGAGCTTGATCATCGGGGCGATCGGCTACCTTGATCTGATCATCGCGAAGCTCGATTTGGATGTCTCTCCAACTTTCAGGTCGCACGCAACCCACGGAGTCGAACCGATCGGCCAGCCTTCTGGGCGCGTGGGTCAGGGCGATGGCGCGATCGGCAGCCCGTTCAACAGCCGCGCGCTGAACGGCATTCAGCTCAGTGATGCCGATCAGGACAAGCTTCTGAGGACTTGCTGATTTCCGGGGCTGGTTCACGGTCGCGCGCAGCGCTGATTCCCGAGCGCGATGAGGGTCGGTGAGCCCGGCGCGGGTCAATGATCGTTCGTAGAGTTCGCGCACCTGCTCAAGGACGCGCCAACGATCGCCTTCGGCAACCATGGCCAGGCGGTCAGCTCGGGCCGCGACATCGCCAAACGTCAGCCGCTGGCCTGACAGTTCCTCATAGAGGCGGGCAATCGTGATCGCCAGCTCGCGCCAGTCCGGCAACTCATCGGGCTGGGGCGGGCTGGGAAGCAGTGGCCCCAGCGTTTCGGTTGGCAGCGCCCGCAACGCGCTCAGCCAGGCCAAGACCATCTCGGTCTGGGTAGCCGTCGGTGAATCGATCTGCAACAGCCGATCCACCATTGGGTTGGGAGTGAGCACGACCGGAGGAATCAGTACGATTCCCTTTGAGGCGCATCGTTCGATGAGTTGAGCCAGCAGCAGCCGCCCGGCCCGCCGGCCAGGCAGAACGCACACGACCGACGAGAGGTCGCATGTCGAATCGCCGGCATCGGCAAAGAGGCTGTCGGGAGCGGGACCCATCTGATGATGCTCGATCAGCCAATCGGCCGCTGCCGGAAGGCACGGCTTGCTCCAATCCAGCCATTCACGACGAATCGGCATTCATCATACTGTAACCGATTGAAATGCGATTGAAGGCGATGTCGGGAGCTATTCGACCGGCGGCAAGGTGACGACGTCGAAATCGATCCAGCCGTCGGCCAGGCGCATGTTGAGGAGCTGAATTCGACGGCCGTCGGAAAGCTCGAATTCGGGCTTGATGGAGTCGCGCTGCTCCAGCGCATCGATAATCGACCTGACTTGCGGATCATCCATCAGTTGCGGCGCGTGGTCGGCGAGCATGGCCAGCAGATTGGCGATCGACTCGCCGCGCAGCCCGATGCGCCCGACGGCGATGCGCTCCACTTGAACCTTCAGTTGGCCATCAGCGAGTTGAGGGATGATCCGCGCGACGAAAATTCGTTGGCCACCCCCTTCGATCACGGGCAGAGCGACGCTGAGGCCGTCGGCTTCAATGCGGACTTGCGGCGTTCCCAGTTTTGAGGGCCATTCCGAGCCATGCTCGTGCGCGATCCATTTTGGAAGTCGGGCGACCAACCAGGCGTTGATCTGCTGCTGGCGCACGCGGAGAGTCCAGCGGTTGTCCTGAGCCGGGCGGAGCTTCTGCACTTCTTCAACAAGGCGATACTCAACGGTATCAGCCAGCGCGATGACAGTTTGATCGTGCGGATTTGGCGGCGCGTACCAGGCCGGGCCGAGCGTCGAGAGGTGCCAGAGCCAGAGCGCAGCAAGGCCAAGCAGGATCAACAGCGCCAGACCTATTCGACGCGGGCGCGACATAAGGAACCGTGGATTTAGTCAGGACCGGATTTCAATCCCAGGTGTTCGAGGTAGGCGTCCATCTTCGGCTCGCGGCCGAGGTAATCCTTGACCAGGTCCATGCCATCGAGCGTGCCGCCGCGGGCGAGGATTTTCTTGCGGTAGTACATGCCGGCTTCGGGGTCGAGCATCCCGAGTTCTTTGAAGCGCTGGAACATGTCCTGGGCGTAGACCAGCGACCATTGGTAGCTGTAGTAGCCCGCCTGATAGCCGACCAGGTGCCCAAATGACGCCTGGTAGTAGCTCTGCGGCACCGCGTCGTAGAGCTCAACCTCTTCGAAGAGGGCGAGTCCGACCTTGGTGGTATCCACCTCGCCGCCGGGTGCGGTGTGATAGGCCAGATCGACGAGTCCGTAATAGAACTGATGCTCGGCGAAAAGCCCGGAGCCCAGGTAGCGGGCCTTGACCATGCCTTGAAGCAGCGCATCGGGCAGGGGCTCGTTGGTTTTGTAGTGCCGGGCGAAGGTCTTGAGCACATCGGCATCCCAGACCCAGTTCTCGAACATCTGCGAAGGCGCTTCAACAAGGTCGCGCTCGACGTTGGCGCCGGCGAAGTAGCCGTAGCGCACTTCGCTCACGATCGTGTGCAGGCAATGCCCGAACTCGTGGAAGAATGTTTCCACCTGATCGTGCGTGAGCAGCGATGGTTGATCTTTAGAGGGCGGATTGAAGTTGCAGACGAGCGCGGCGACAGGCTTTTGCACCGTGCCGTCGGAGTAAACCTTGTGATCGGCCAGACCCCACTGCGCCGCGTGGCTGTACTTGTTGGGGCGCGGGAACAAGTCGATGTAGAACTCGCCGAGCTTCTGTTTGCTGGCCTTGTCCCACACTTCAAAGAGACGGGCGTCACTGTGCCACAGCGGCTTGCCGAGCGAGGCGGCCTGCGCCGTCACTTCCTTGTATTCCAGCCCGTACAGCGACTGTGTGATACTGAACAAACCGTCGATGACGCGCTGAAGCGGGAAGTACTCCTTCACCTTGTTGGAATCGACGGCGTACTTGGATTGCTTGAGCTGCTTTTCGTAAAAGGCCTGGTCCCAGGGATAGAGTTGGGTGTTCTGGTCCTTGGTAAAGGCCTTTTTGGCGGCTAGGTATTCATCGTAATCGCGCTGTGCCTTTTCTCGAATCAGCGGCCGCAACTTTTCATAGAAGGCATCGACGGCGGCGGGATTCTTGGCCATGCGAACTTCGATTTCGTAAGCCGCTGTCGTGGGATAGCCGAGCATCGTCGCCGCCTGTGCCCGCAGCTTGATGATGCGCTCCAGCAGACGCACGTTTTCCAATCCGCCGCGGCGTTTCCAGGCCAGCCAGCATTTCTTTCGCGTGGTCTCGTTCCGGCAGTTGTCGAGGATGGCTTCGAACGTCGGCGGGTTCATCGGAACCAGGTACACGTCGCCCGAGCGAACCTCCTCCAACTGCTTCATCAGGTCGTCGGGCATGCCGGCGAGCTCTTCGGCGGTGAGCGGAACACTGGTTGCGTCATCGGCGATGTTCTTGTCGAATTCCAGTCCGAGCTTGTTGATTTCTTTCTGAATGGTCTTGAGCTCAGCGCGCTTTTCGGGCTCAAGCGCCATGCCTGCACGGCGAAAATCGCGCAGCCAGAACTCCAGCAATCGCTTCTGCTCGCCCTGGAGCTTGCCCAACTGCGGCTCAAAGTGCTTGACGGCGCGATAGAGCTCCTCGCGCTGTTGAAGATCGATGAGCCAGTTTGCGACCTCCTCCTGCGCCCGCAAGCCCTTGTCGCGCTCCTGGGCATCGGTGGAAACATGCGCCATGAAGCCGGTCATGCTGGTGTCGGTTTGAAGCCGTGTGACCAGGTCATCGAGCGCCCCGACGGTGTTTTCGAACGTGCGCTGGTTGTCTGGAATCGAAATGATCTTGGCGACGGCAGCTTCGGCGGCGATGAGTTGCTGGGCGATTGGCGACGAGGGATCGATTTCAAATCCGTGCGCCGGCGCACCGACGAGCGCCGCGACCAGGGCCATGATGAGCGTTGCGACGAACTTTCCAGAGGATCGACGAGCCAATTGAATTTGATGCATCCTGCGCGTTCCTGAAAGGTGGAGTTGGGTCTTACCGTGGCTGAGGCGGCGGCGCTGGCGTCGCGCCGGGCGCGGGTTGGGTGCCGAGCAACTCGATGTCGAAGATCAACGTTGCCTTGGCCGGGATACGCGGTGGGCGGCCCATTTCGCCATAGGCCAGGTTGAATGGAATGATCAGCTTGCGCTTGCCGCCGACCTTCATGCCGCTGACGCCTTCGGTCCACCCCGAAATGACTTGGCTGAGGCCAAACTGGATCGGCTGGCCGCGATCCACCGAGCTGTCGAACTTGGTCCCATCGGTGAGCCAGCCGGTGTAATGAACGGTAACGCTGCTGGTGCGATCGGGCTGGGCGCCATCGCCGGCTCGAATGTCGTAGTACATCAAGCCCGAGTCGGTTTTTTGCGGCTCGCCTTCAACCGGCTCGCCCGGGAAGCGAGGCACGGCGGTGGAGGAAATCACCGAACCGCTTTCGGGATCGACCAGGACCTTCTCGGCCTTGTCGGCGCTAAACACGAGGACCTCGATGGCGGGCGTTGGATCGTTCAGCTTCGTGGTGGCCGAGTGCGCAAGGCCCTTGGATTGAGTCTGGGCGATGTCAATGGCCTTGGCCAGCGTGATCTTGTTGCCGACCAGTTGCTGGTGAACGGCCGAAGGCGCCGGCGGAACCGAGGTGTAATCGCGCCCGGAATCGGCGAGCGGCCCGGCCAGCGCGCCGACAAGACCCATGAACGCGAGGGCTGCGACAGTGACAAGCTTGGTTTTGGACATGGTTCAACGCCTGATGATGGTGGACATGCGGAAATCGCTACCGGACACAACACGCGCCATGCCCGCCGATTCCCTGGAAACAATCACGATAGGGTAGCCGATTTTTCATGACAGGAAAAACCAACTGCCGATGCGGTGTGAGGGGTTCGGTCGGATCTCGTTCTGGAGGATGGCGTTGTGAGTCCACGCCGCACGTTGCACACGAATTTGGGTCCTATGGCGATCGGCCGGGTCATTCTGGCGGCCCTGCTGGTCCTGGCGGGGTGCCAGGTTCAGTTCATCAGCGATTACGATGAGCAAACCGATCACGCGGCGACGGCCCTGCAGCAGAAAATCGAGGACTTTCTGCTGCGGATGCAGGCGGCGAGCGAGAGCGATTTGCCCGAAGCCAGGGCCCTGCGGCCCTTCGAGGCCAACCAGGACTTCTATCGCGAGGTCGAGGTTGACCTAAGCTCGATGCGACTTCGTGCTGAAGCGATCCCGCAGAACAACCTGACGATTGAGCAAATCGGCTTGCTCGAACAGAGCATGCAATCGATGAGGCAACTTCACATCGAGGCGGGTGACCGCGGGCTGCGTCGCGTGGTGGTGATTCCGTTGCGCACGGGCATTAACACGCAGCTTGGGGCGATCATCAAACTTGAACTGGCCAAGAAGCGCGGAGAGGCGGGCTGAAACGCATGGCCGAACTGAACGCGAAACACCTTGTCGCGCAAATGCTGGGCGCGGCCGCCAAGGTCCTCAAGAAGGATTGGAAAGAGAGCAAGAGCTATGCGGAGATGGAGTTCACCAAGCTCGCGCAAACGATCGTCATGATTCAGACCAATCATGCGCTGGGACAGCTTTCGACGACCGAAGCCAAGCTCCTGCTCGATATCCAGAAGAACGCGATGCGCTCGGTGATGCTCACGCTGGAGGGGCTGGGCATCATCGCTGTTGAGAAGGCGATCAACGCCGCGCTGAAGGTGGTGAGGGACACGGTGAATTCGGCGGTTGGGTTTGTGTTATTGTGATCAATGCCAATCGCAACTGACGAAAGCAAGGCCATCCACAGATGACGCAGATCGCACAGATAGAAGGGAACTGTCATCTTCATCCTCCTTGATCTGTGCCATCTGTGAAATCTGTGGATTGATCTGTTCGAACGACTCGAACTGCTCTCAAGCTTCTCGGATTGCGCCGATGCCCATTACGCCGCCATATTTCCCGATCATCTACGTTCGCGGCTTCGCTGCGAGTATGGGCGAGATCGAGGACGCGACCGCGACGCCGTACATGGGCTTCAACGACGGCGCGACCAAGATACGGCAGAACCATAAGGGGCAGATCGTACGGTTCATCTTCGAGTCGCCTCTCCTGCGGCTGATGAAGGATGAGGGTTATATTGACACGTTCAAGAACGGCAGCGAGTTGCCGGCGGATGAATCGTGCGATCCCAAGAGCGTGTGGATTTTTCGCTACTATGAGCAGGCATCGAAGGACCTTGGAACCGGACGCCGCCAGACCATTCCCGAAATTGCCCAGGATTTGCGGCGGTTCATTCTGCGCGTGCGCGACCACGTGAGCGGCAAAAGCGCGGCGGAGCGAAAGAAGTTCCGCGTGCATCTGGTGGCCCATTCCATGGGTGGTCTGATCTGCCGGTGCTACCTGCAAAATTTGTGTGTGCATGGCGCCGGCAACGCGGCGCTCGACAAGGAACTCGAGCTGACCAAGCGACCCAAGCCGGGAAAGGGCGGCGCGGAGGAGATTCATCTGGTGGATAAGGTGTTTACCTACGCCACGCCCCACAACGGCATCGACCTGTTGGGCATGAACGTGCCTGATCTGGGCATCCTCGATGCCTTTCACATACGGAACTTCAACCGCCAGGAGATCCACGAGTACTTGCGATTGCCCGGCAAGCACAAGTCCGGATCGGATGTGAACTCGCTCGCCGGCGCGTTTCCGCAGCAGCGATTCTTCAGCTTCGTGGGCACGAACCACCACGATTACGGCGCGTTCTTCGGGCTCTCGCGTCGGGCGACCGGACCCATGAGCGATGGGCTGGTGATGATCGAGAACGCGGCCGTTGCGGGTACGCCGCGCGCCTTCGCGCATCGCAGCCACAGCGGCCACTTCGGCATCGTGAACTCCGAAGAGGGATACCAGAACTTGCGGAGATTCCTCTTCGGCGATGTGCAGGTCGAAGCTCTGCTGTTTGCCGACGACATCACGCTGCCGCAGCCGATTCAGGACCTCAAGGACAAGAAGAAGAAAACCATCCGCGCCTCATATCACATCGACACCACGGCCCGGGTGCGCGGCTCAACGTGTTTTCTGCACGAACGGAAATTCGATCAAGCCTCGGCGATCCTCAAAACGTACGACGAACTGGTCAGCCAGAATAAACCGGTCTATTTGTTCACGGGATATCTGATGGA
>JAKEEP010000135.1 GCA_022616475.1 Phycisphaerales bacterium
ACTGGCTGGACCCTGGGCCTAGCCACCGGCATTTCATCCGACGGCAAGAACATCGTCGGCACCGGCACCAACCCCGCCGGCCAGAATGAAATCTGGATCGCCCATCTGGGCACGCCGATCGCGCCCGGCGATCTGACCGGCGATGGCATCGTGAACATTGACGATCTGCTGGCGCTCCTGAGCGATTGGGGAAGCTGCCCGGCACCGTCCACGGTGTGTCCCGCGGACCTCGACGGCGACGGCTCGGTCAACATCAATGACCTGCTGATGCTCATCAACAACTGGGGGTGACGCAATTCAGTCCGGTCGCGCCCGGCGGTGTGGCTGGGAAGTCGGCAGGCGCGGGAATCGCAATATCGAAGACTCGCACCACATCGAGATAAAAGAATGGGGACATGGCCGTCAGCTTGGGAACCAGCCAAACCGGGTGTGTCAGAGGCATGCGGCCTGACAGCAAGCAAATGGCTTGATTTAAGCCATTTTTGCAATTTGGCAGTCCCAAAACCCTGACAAAACTGCCATCAACATCTCATCGTTAGCCTATGGTTTTGGGGTCGCTTTCACCAGAGAGATAGAGAGGTGACTATCAAGGTTCTCGCCATCGAGAACATCGATTTTCTCACCCCGCGCGAGATCGAAGTGCTTCGCTTGATCGGCAAAGGCCGATCGCGCAATGAGTTCGGGCGCGGAGGGTACGTTCCGTGGGGGCGGAGGGTGGAAGGGGTGGGGTGTACGTCCGGCGCAGGGGCTGATCAGTTTCCCGGATAGCCCAGGTAGCCCAGCCAAGCGAACGGCGAGTGTCGATCGCCGATGGTGCGCTCCAAGAACTCCGGTATCATGGTCTCGCCGTTGTTGCTGTTTGTCAGAATGACGATGCCGACGCCCTTGTCGCGATAGGTGACAGTGTAGTTCTGCCATCCGTTGTCGTGGCCGGTATGGAAGAACGCCCGACCGTGCGGGGTGTGGACCATGCCCCATCCCAGCGCCCATGCCAGCCCGGGCGGCTGGCTCTCTGCGCTCGACTCGGACGCAGCGGGCCCGAACATCCGCTTGGTTGCGATCGACACCTGGGGACGCAGCATCTCCTGCAGCGAGGACGGCTCGAGGCCGGTGCCTAGGGCGATGGCGACCAGGAACCGCGCGTAGTCCGCGGCGGTGGTCTCCATGGTGCTGCGGGCGCCGGCGCTGTTGTCGAATTGAACGGGATCGGCTCGCCCGACTTGCGATGGCCGATCGCGTAGTTGTCGTTGAATGAATCGTCCCACATGTACCGAGTCCGGGTCATGGCGAGCGGCTCGAAAACACGCTCTAGGCTCAGTTGGTCCAGGCCCTTGCCGGTAACCTCCTCGATGACAAACTGCAGGTAGCCGATGCCCTCACCCGAATAGCGGAAACTGGTTCCGGGATCGAACTTGAAATCAAGCTTCTGGTCGGGGTTATCGTAGCGAGTATTCGGCCAGCCGGTCTGGTGGCTCAAGGCCAGACGGGCGGTGATCCTCTTGTACCGCTCATCCTCTTGGAGGTCGCGGTAGAGCGGATATTGCCAGAGCGGCTTGTCCAGGTAGGTATGGAGCGGCCGGTCCAGGTCGAGGACTCCATCGTCCACCAGGTGCATCACCAGGTAGGCGAAGACCGTCTTGCTGAGTGACGCGCCCCAGAACGTGGTGCGGGCGTCGACCGGCGCGCCGCTGCCGCGATCCCGCAGGCCGAAGCCGCGGCTGTAGGCGATTCGTCCGCCATCAACGATGACCAGCTGTAGGCCGGTGACCTGGCGCCTGGCCATCAGCTCGGGAATCAGCGCGTCCAGCTCCGCCGCTGCGATCTCTCGCCCGTCGACGGTGTGGAAGGTCGTCGCCTTGTCCCTGGCGGGCGTGGGCTCGCGCGTCGCCACTTGCTGCCTGGCCCCACAGCCCGGCGCCGACAAGCCCAGTGCCACCATCGCGCTGAATCGGAAAAGGCGCATCACGATCGCGATGCGAGGATAACTCGGCATGGTAGTCACCATTTCTCCTGCCTGTCGCGTTCTTGGCGGGCGGCCGAGCAGGCGCGGGCGGACCACCTGTGACTCAATCTTACCGAGCATCCCGTCGCTCGCCAGCGGGTGGGCGATGTGCGTGAGGTGGCGCCGTAGCTGCCCTGCTGCTGCGCCAGGTAGATGTCGTCAAGTCACCGTATCTGGCGTCAAACTCGCGCCATGCGGCCTGATCTGTGGGCCGCCGCAAACGGGCCAACAACAAATGATGGATGTATCGAATCAGGTCTCATGCCGCGCACGGGATCTTTGCCAATTCGAACAACTTTCGAGAACCCATTCGTCCCGCGTCCAACTCGGGCGTGAAACATGCAATTACATGTTGGAGGTAGTCCATCCTCATACAAGGAACCGGTCGAATGGATGCCTCCGTCGTTTCCAGACTCGCGCCCCCGACTCGCCCCAGACCTGGCAGTTCAACGCCCGAGTTGCCATGTCTCGCCTCGGTTTGGAGATGAGTTCAGAGTTCCCCGCTGTCAACCTCAGGAGGCCCTCGCACCATGCAGCAGTTCCCATCAATTCGCAGTCGGCGCCCCAGAGCGCTGGCAGTAGGTCCGCGTCGCCGAGGATGCGTTCATTCGCCGATGTCCCCGGCTCGAGCGCTTGTCGGTGGCTCTGCCAGTTCTGCTGCGCGATGGCGGCGCTGAGCGCCTGGCCCTCACCGGCGCCGGCGCGCGGGGCTGGGCCGGCCCCCCAACTGCGATTGATCGCGCTGACGGGCCAGCAAGCGCCTGACACCGAGCCGGGCGTCACGTTCTTCAACTCCCTTGAGCCGGTTGTCGGCAAGGCGCCGCGCATCGACGGCGATGGCAGCATCGTCTTTGCTCCGTTCCTGGCCGGACCCGGACTGCCGCCCGGGGAGCAGGCGATCTACTTCGAGCAGCGCGGCACGCTCGAACTGGTCGTGCGCAACGGCGATCCGGCGCCCGGCGCCGGACCCGGCGCGGTCTTTCTCACCAACGGCTTCTTCGTGCTGGCCCCGACTGTGGCAGCAGGCAGAATCGCGTTCCGCAGCGTGGCAGCCGTGCCGGGCATTTCTGCTGCGGGCGGCATCTGGAGCGGTCCGCCGGACGACCTGCAGCTGGTGGCGCTGGCCAACACGCAGGCGCCGGGGCTGCCCTTCGGCGTCACCATGGGAGTCGCCGGTTTCGTCTTCAACACCGCCGGGCACACCCTTATGGGATCGTTTCTGAGCGGGTCTGGCGTCAACACCAACAACGACGAAAGCCTCTGGTCAGATCGCGGCGGCTCGCTGGCGCTTGTGGTGCGCGAGGGCGACCCGGCCCCGGGAACGGGCGCCGTTTTCGGCGCTGCGAGCTCCGTCTTCGCGCCCGGCGGCCTGAGATTCTTCAACTTCAACGCGCAGTCTCGCGTCGCGCTCCACGGCAACATCGCCGGCGCCGGCATCGACGACTTCAACGATGAGGGGATCTGGATCGAGGAGGATGGCGTTCTGGCGCTCGTTGTTCGCGAGGGCGATCCAGCGCCGGGATTCGATTCGAGCGTGCACATCGCAGCCGGCAACGGCATCGATTGCTTCGTCGGCCCGCTGATCAACGCCTCGGGCGCGTTGATGTTCGCCGCCAACATGACCGGTCTGCCGGAGCTGCAGGTCCCGTCGCTGTCAGCAGAGGGCCTCTGGTCAACGCGCAGCGGTGAGCTGGAGATCGTGGCCCACTACGGCCAGCAGCCACCGGGCGAGCCGCTGGGATACTTCGCCGGCTTTGGCCAGTTCTCGCTCAACCAAGCCGGTCAGGTTGCGTTCATCGGCATCGTGCCCGGCCCGCTGGTCGGCGGCGACATCGAAGACTTCGGCATCTGGTGGGACGGGCCCGGCCCCGGAGCGCTCACGCGACTGCTGCGCGACGGGACCCAGGTTCCCGGGCTGCCCGATGGCGTCATCTTCGGCACGACCGCGCCGACAAATACCCTTTCCTTCGTGCTTCTGAGCTTCGCGCCCGATGGCAATCTGCTGTTTACCTCGTTCCTCACGGGTCCCGGCATCAGCGGGCAGAACAATTTCGGATTGTTCCGCGCCGATCCCGACCGCGGCATCCAGGCGCTCGTCCGCACCGGCGACATGCTGGATGTGAGCGGCGATGGGAGCGATCTGCGAACTGTCATCGACATCCAGCCGGGCAATCTGAGCGACGACGCCGACACGGTGTTCAAGGTCTTGTTCTCCGATGGGTCGATCGCCATCTTCACGACCGCGCCCGCCCAGCCGCCGTCGAATCCCGCCGACCTCGACGGCGACGGCGATGTCGACGTGAATGACTTGCTTGCTGTCATCAGCGCCTGGGGGACGTGCCCGACTCCGCCCGCGCCATGCCCCGCCGACATCGCGCCTCCACCCGCTTCCGGCGGCGGCGACGGCTTGGTGAATATTGCCGATCTGCTGATGCTGATCGCCAACTGGGGATGACGGCCAGAAGCGATCCTCAAGCGGCCGCTGGCAACGCAATCAACATTGCTACTTTTGGCAATGTCGCCGTCAGAAAACCGCCACTCGGCATCGCAGCCAAACCGGTGCTGCGCGATGCTGGTTTCTCGGGGTTCACTGTCCCCCGAGTGCGGCCACCGCTGCTGAGCCTTATCGTTGGCGGCGCGGAAATCGAAGTTACTCCTGGAAGGAGAAAGGCATGTGCTTCGAATGTGAGATGAACCGCAGGACCTTTCTGACCGGTGCCGCGGTCTCCGCGGCGGGTCTGGCGGTCGGTTGCCAAGGCAAGAGGCAAAAGCCCGCAGCAGCGGGAACCGATGCCCCTGGCCTCCAGAATGCCGAACGCGAACCTGCCGCGGGTCGTGCCTTGGACGACCCCGCGGTTCAGCACGAGTTCTTGTCGTTCAAGAATGGCGAGGACACGATCAGGGGCTTCCTCGCGCGGCCGAAGGCCCAAGGGCCGTATCCCGCGATCATCCTTATGCAAGGAGACCCAGAAATACCGGAGTGGATACAGACTACCGCGGCTCGGTTGGCGCAGGTCGGTTTTGTCGCTCTCGTGATCGATCTGGGTTCGCGCAACGACGCCCCTGCGCCAGAGCACGGTGATCCGAGGGAGTTTTACCTCGGCAATGCGTTCGATAAACGAGCGGCTCACGACGCGCTTGCAGGTGTCAGGCACCTCAAGGGGCACCCTTTCGTCAAGAGTACGAGCATAGGGATGGTCGGGTCTTGTTTCGGCGGGCGAAGGGCGCTCATGCTTCCGACCGAATCGAAGGAGGTAACGGTAGGAGTCTCGTTCTACGGACCGGTGCGCGAGCGCGGGTATCGGAGCGCCCGTGACCCCAGACCGGACGTCATGGAAGTGGCCAAGCAGCTTCAGGTTCCTGTGCAGGGGCATTACGGGTTACTCGACACAGTCGCCCGAGAGGAAGACGCGAAGGAATTCGAGGCGGCCTTGAAGGCGCGCGGTGCGGCCGTGGAGATGCACTACTACGAGGGGGTTGGACACGGCTTCTACGGAAATACCTGGGAGGAACAAACTCCTGAATTCGGCTACAACGCCGCGTCTGCCGAGTTGGCCCACCGGCGGATGGTGGAGTTCCTGAAGCGGCACCTCAATTAACCGGATCCATGGTGTCCGCCGGTGGTGTGGGTATTGCCGAACCGGGCACTGCATCAGCCCGCACGACGACGCACGCTCGAAGAGATCGGAGGACGCATGGCCCACGCCATGCCCCACCGACATCGCGCCTCCACCCGCTGCCGGGGGCGGCGACGGGCCTGGTGAATATTAGCGATATGCTGATCGTGATCAGCAACTGGGGGTGACTGCCAACTCGTCAAATTCGTACGGCCTGGTCTGGAACGTGATCATCGCGATGGGAGCCTACAAGCGAGAGCGTCGAAACCGATGGCGCTAGGCCGTCCCACAAGCCCAGATTCCGTCGCCGACATAGAGATGAATCCAAGATTTGGCGATTCGCCCCACCCTAACAGATTCGGCATGTCAGGGTCGCGCGCCCTGACACGCAGAAAACATCGTGTTTTCCAGCGTTTTCTTGCGATCAGCACCCGCCAATCCCTGACAAATTTGAGGTGACGATCCAGGTTTCGACCCCGTGCGAGCACTGGGTCCCGATGTGTTGGGGTTCGTTCACCCAAGACACAGAGCGACACTCGGATGCGAACGCAACGGCTCTTCCAACAGTCACGGCGGCTCGGCGGTGCATGACCTCGCTGACCTTGAAGTACGATGGTGGTGCGTCGGTTGTCGTCCGGTCGACTCTGGAGGTTAATCCTATGTCGGCGGTGTTTGCACGGTCAATTCGTTCCCTGCGTGCCGAGCGATTTTACGGTTCGTATCTGGGCCTGACGTTGGCGATCGTTCTCATCGCGGCGTGGTTGGGCTGGTTCACGTTTGCCCAAGTGCCTGTCTATCTGACCAGTTCACGAGCGCGGCTGGAGGTGAATCAGGCGG
Source organism: Phycisphaerales bacterium (assembly GCA_022616475.1). Lineage (GTDB taxonomy): Bacteria > Planctomycetota > Phycisphaerae > Phycisphaerales > SM1A02 > JAKEEP01. The sequence goes on from JAKEEP010000135.1 coordinate 6,457, forward strand.
CGTGGAAGGTGAGCTCGCCGCTGGCGGGCCAAATCGCCAACGCGGCGATTCAGATCGGCATGCCCGTACAAGCTGGGGAAGTCTTGCTTGAATTTGTGATCGATGATCAGCAGCTGGAACTGCACGAGCTCCAGGCGACCCTGCAATCATCACAGCAGCAGATTGAGTTGGCTCAGCGGGAAATTCTGCAGCATGAGCAGGCTTTGAAGGAATTGGAGGCGATTGGCCCGACAGCGCTCGATGAAGCGCGGGCCCGGCAGCGCGAGGCCGAGTCGAAATCGTCGTTCGCGCAGGAGCACTTGCGGCGAATCCAACAGTTGGCCCAAGCAGGCGATGCCACAGACTTGGAGCAACTTCGCGCCCGAGCGAACGCCGAGCAAATGCGCGCCGCTCTCGACGCCGCAAGGCTCGCGGTCGAGCGCATGCAGTTGGAGCACAGATCGGCCGCGACGGAACGGCGCCTGAAAATCGAGCAGATTCAGCGGGACATCGCCAAGCTGGAAGGACAGCGGCGCGTCGATGAAGCATCAATCCGGCGGCTTGAGCACGAAATTGCCCGTCGGCGCGTTGTGGCGCCGGTCAGCGGCGTGGTGGGTGAAGCGGCTGACATTCGCAACGGCTCGGTGCTGGCCGAGCGCGACTGGATCGCCACGATCATTCCATCATCCGCGGAACTCCGTGTAGTTGCTGAGTTTCCCGCCGCGAGTGCGATGGGCCGCATCGCACCGAATCAGAAGGCTCGCGTTCGCTTGCAAGGCTTTCCGTGGAGCCAGTATGGCTCGATCGTCGCTGTGGTTGATCGTGTCGCCGGCGAGATGCGCGCTGCTGATGACCCCGCAGATGGTCCAGTGCTGCGCGCCGAGTTGAAACTTCAGCCCCTGCTGAATGGAACAGCGATTCCGCTGCAGCATGGCCTGCTGGGCACAGTGGAGGTCGAAGTGGAGCGCCTCTCGCCAGCGATGCTGGTGCTAAGGGCAGCCGGGGCGCGCTCGACAGAATCCAAGAAAACCAGTCTCCGGGCATTGAGCAACCTTCATCTTCAGTCCAAGTGCGCGGTGCAAGCCACGGTTCATTCGCCATGGTAGCCGCGCTCTTTGGAAACCGATCGATTCTCGCGCCCGAGGTCGTGCAAAGCTCGACCATGGACTGCGGGCCTGCCTCACTCAAATGCCTGCTTGAGGGCCATGGCATTCGCACGAGTTATGGACGGCTGCGCGAAGCATGTCAGACGGACGTCGACGGGACATCCATTGACGTTCTGGAAGATGTCGCCAGAGAACTCGGCTTGGAAGCGCAGCAGGTGATGATGCCGCCCGATCACGTGCTGCTCACCGAGGCCGCTGCGCTGCCCGCGATCGCCGTGATCAGATTGCCAAGCGGGGCAAATCACTTCGTTGTGGTCTGGCGGGCACACGGCGGATTCGTGCAAGTCATGGACCCCGCGACCGGGCGCCGCTGGACGCGCAGCGCGGAGTTTCTCCGTGAGCTCTATCAGCACAATCATCCGGCGCCGGCGCAGGCATGGCGCAAGTGGGCTGCGACGGAGGAATTCCTCGGCCCGCTGCGGCGGCGGCTGTGCACGATTGGATTACGGAGGTCGACCGCCGACGCGCTTGTAAGTTCAGCTTTGCAGGACACCAGTTGGCGCGGCATTGCGGCACTCGATGCTGCCGTGCGCATGGTCGAGGCTATGACACATTCCAATCCGTCGCTGGGGCCGCGCCAAGCGTGCGATCTGGTGCAGGCGGTCAAGGTGCTGGCCATGAGCACTGACGATTCCGGCCGCTCCATGGTTCCGGCAGCGTTCTGGTCAGTGCACCCAGCAATGCCCGGGGGCATACGCGGCTTGGAAGATCAGGAATGCGTGATCATGCGCGGCGCCGTGCTTGTGCGGGCGCCGATAGGGAGGCGTTTGGCGGCGCCCACGACCTCGCGGACCGCGCCTTCTGAATCATCCAGAGCGCTCTCGCCGGAACTCCTTGCCGCGCTGAACGAGCCATCCGCGCGGGCGGGCCGTGATCTGCTGCGGATGCTGAAGGCCGATGGAATGGTTGCACCGTTGTTCATGGGTGGCGCTATGGGCATATCGGCGGTGGTCGTGTTGATCGAGGCGCTGCTGTTTCGCGGATTGCTGGATATCGGGCGTTTTCTGGCGCTTTTTGAGCAACGAGTATCGGCCATGGCCATGCTGATGATCTTCGCGCTGGCGGCGATGCTGCTGGAGTTCCCGATTGCCTCAGGCGCGCTGCGGTTCGGCCGACGGCTCGAAGCGCGCATGCGAATGGCCTTTCTCCAGAAGATTCCACGACTGAATGACCGCTATTTCCACAGCCGTTTGACCTCGGATATGGCTGAGCGAAGCCACAGTATTCAGGCGCTGCGCCAGGTGCCTGGCGTGGCGATGCAACTGCTGCGCGCGTCATTTGCGCTGATGGTCACGACGGCCGGGATCATCTGGCTCGACCCCCGCAGCGCACCGGTCGCGCTGAGCGCGGCTGCCTTGGCGGTGTTCATTCCGCTCGTATGCCTGCCGCTGCTGGGCGAGCGCGCCATGCGCGTGCGAACACACGCCGGTGCGCTCAGCCGGTTCTATTTCGATGCCCTGGTTGGTCTTCTGCCGATTCGCGCCCACGGCGCCCAGCGCGCTATGCGACGCGAGCATGAAAGCCTGCTGTCGGAATGGATGCGCTCCAGCCTCTTGTTGCAAAAATCTGTGGTCGTCATCGATATCGTTCAATCGCTCACGATGTTCGGTTTGGCGATCTGGCTGATGGCGGATCATTTCGGCCGCAGCGGCGAGGCGGGCAGCATGCTCTTGCTGGTGTACTGGGCCTTGAGCCTGCCGGCCCATGGCCAGGAGATCGCGCTGCTCGCAAGGCAATATCCGAATTTGCGCAGCGTGGCCTTGCGCGTCATGGAGCCACTGGGCGCGCCGGAGCACGCTGGAGCGGCCTCGCCTCCATCCTCGCGTTCAAACCAATCGACATCGCCATCCGCTGAAAGCGAATTGGGCATCGCCATCGAAATGCGGGATGTCAGCGTTAAGGCGGCCGGCCACTTGATTCTGAACGGGATCAATTTGCACATAAAGCCAGGCGAGCATCTGGCTATCGTCGGCCCGTCTGGTGCCGGCAAATCGTCGCTGGTCGGATTGCTGCTTGGATGGCACCAACCTGCGACAGGATCGATTCTGGTGGATGGTCAACCCCTGGACGATGCGCGCCTGGTTGAGCTGCGCGCTGGAGCGGCTTGGGTCGACCCTATTGTTCAGCTCTGGAATCGCTCATTGCTGGAGAACTTGCGATATGGCGCTGGCTACGACCTGTCGCGGCTCGCCACCGTGCTGCAGGACGCTGAGCTGGTGCGATTGATATCCGAATTGCCCGAGGGCTTGCAAACTCCACTGGGAGAGGGCGGCGGGTTGGTCTCTGGTGGCGAGGGGCAACGTGTTCGATTAGGTCGGGCCATGCTCCGCGATCGGTGCAGACTCGTCGTGTTTGATGAGCCGTTCCGCGGTCTTGACCGCGACAAACGCATCGAGCTGCTTGCACGGGCCCGAGAGCTGTGGCGTCATGCCACGCTTCTGTGCATCACGCACGACATCAGCCAAGCACTGGATTTCGATCGCGTGCTGGTCCTTGAGCACGGCCAACTGATTGAGGTTGGCGCGCCCGGAGAGTTAAGGCAGCGGATTGACGGCCGGTTCCGCGAATTGCTGGACTGCGAGCACACCATTCTTCGAGAGATGTGGGCTGGCCAACAATGGCGGAGGCTGCTCCTGACCAACGGCACACTCATCGAAGGGCACACCGCTTCGCAAAAGTCAGTCCTCATTGAGACGCTTCCTTCTTATGTCGTCGAGCGCCCCCACCCCCGGGAGAGTGTTCATGACTGAACTCTCTTCCGTGATGTGGCCGGTGGATCGCCTAGGCCAAGCGATCGAGGCGGTCGCTCGCCGCAGTGGTTTGCTCCGGGAACCGATGGTTGCACCCTCGGCGCCGCCGAATGTGCCGTGGGACAATCATCACGCCGTTGGCCGTTGCATCGACTCAATCGCCCACACCCTGGGCCTGGAAGCCGAACCCGCGTTGGCGTCGTACGCTGAGCTGGATCAAGTGGTGCATTTGGCTGGGCCGGCAATCGTGTACGTTCCGGGCATCGATGGCCCTCGTCTGCTGGCGCTGCTTGGCCCTCATCGCAAGAAAGCCGTTGTCATCGGGCCTGATCATCGTCTGCACAAGGTTGATCCGGCGGCAGTGAGGGGAGCAATCTGTCAACGATTGGAGTCCAGCTTAGTCCAGCGACTCGACCACGTGCTGAGCACGACCGGAATCGCCGATTCCAGCCGGCTGGCAGCCAGAAGCTCGTTATTGCGCGCACAGCTCGGGTCGCTTCCAGTGCGCGCTTGCTGGATGCTTCGGCTACCGCCCGGCTCGAGCTTTCGGCGACAACTGCTCGATGCCCGACTGCACCGGCGTGCGCTCGCTTTCGCAGCCGCTCAGATTCTGCAATTGGCCTTGTTCGTGTTGTCGTGGTGGATCATCGGGCGAGCCGTCCTGCGCGGCGAGTTGCAGCATGCCTGGCTGATCGCCTGGGCCTTGCTGCTCCTGTCGATCGTTCCGGTGCGTTCGCTGGGCACCTGGGTGCAAGGAGTATTGGCGATCCGCACCGGCGCCCTGCTCAAGCAGCGCCTGATGGCGGGAGCTTTGCGCACCGACTCCGACGATGTCCGTGGCCAGGGCACCGGCAAACTTCTGAGTCGAGTTGTCGAATCGGAGGCCGTGGAGTCATTGGCTCTGAGCGGGGGATTCCTCGCCGTCGTCGCGCTGGTTGAAATCGCAATGGCAGCCGTCATCCTGCGCGCCGGGGCCGGCGGCGCTCTGCACCTATCGGCGTTTGCCGCCTGGCTGGTGTTGACTTGCCTAGCCTGCTGGCTCGTGTTTCAACGACTTCGAGCCTGGACGCGGCAGCGCTTGACTCTGACGCACGATCTCACCGAGCGCATGACCGGTCATCGAACTCGTCAGATTCAGGAGCGACCGGAGCGCTGGCACGATGACGAGGACCAGATGTTGGAAGGCTACATCGAAGGATCAGCGGCGCTGGATCGCGTAACCGCCAGGGCCAGCGTCATCCTTCCGCGCGGGTGGATCGTGCTGGGCCTGGGCGCTCTGGCGCCGGCATACATTGCTGGAGAGGCGGGCATTGCCTCAACGGCTGTCGCACTAGGAGGGATGATGCTTGCCGGACAGGGGATGCGCAAGCTGATGGCGAGTCTGGCAAGCTTCAGCAGTGCCGCAATTGCGTGGTCGCAGGTGCGGCCGCTGTTTCAAGCCGCCGCGACCGGGCCGACCAACCCTCGCGCAGCGGCGACGCTCCCGATTGAACGTTCGGTGCCTGATCAGAAGCACCCGATGCTTTGTGCGCTCGGTTTGGTGTACCGCCACCGTGGTCGCGCGGCGCCCGTGTTAGGCGGCTGCGACCTAAACATTTATCCGAGCGATCGCTTGCTGCTGGAAGGACCATCTGGCTGCGGCAAGTCAACCTTTGCATCGGTGCTGGCCGGCCTGCGCCAATCGGAATCCGGATTGCTGTTGTTGAACGGGCTCGATCCCCACACGATCGGCCTGGAAGATTGGCGGCGACGAATCGTCGCGGCCCCTCAGTTCCACGAGAATCACATTGTCACAGGCAGCCTCGCCTTCAACCTGCTCATGGGTTGTCGCTGGCCGGCTGAGCCCGACGATCTCCAGCGCGCCGAGCAAGTCTGTCGAGAACTCCAACTCGGCGATTTGCTCGATCGCATGCCCGCCGGTCTTCAGCAGACCGTTGGTGAAACCGGCTGGCAGCTCTCGCACGGCGAAAAGAGCCGCGTATTTATTGCGCGAGCCATTCTGCAGGATGCCGATTTGCTTGTGCTTGACGAGAGTTTTGCGGCGCTGGATCCCTCGACCTTGCGCGCGTGTTTGGAGTGTGTTCTATCGCGGGCCCGCACCGTTCTGGTCATTGCTCATCCGTAACCGAACCGTCTAGGGACGAATTGGCTTCAATGGGAATATTTCTTGCAACCAAGAACACCCCAAGTATCATGTGCATCCAACTGAGCCGGAGGTTTCCAGGGGCTTCCACCGGCGCCGCTGAGAAGGTCAAGCCTCTTGAGGTCTTCTTGGAGAATCTGAATGAACCAGCCACAAGGCACCTATCCGTTCTTCGCTCGATTCCTTGAAGAGCAGCAGACGCTTGCTGTAAAGACCAATGTGAAAGCTGGACCTGGCGGTGGCGGCGGCGGTGGAGGCGGCGGACCGCCGCTTGTCACGTTGAAGTACCCGTCAGACGACGCCGACGAAGTCCTCGTCGAATATCCGTGATCGGTGGTTCATCCCGGCAAGTCGAGTCGAAACTTCCCCGTTGCGGAACGCTGCCGGTGCGCCGATTGCACGCGCAACACAATCGCGTGCCGCAATCGAAGTGACATACGTGCGTGACCTCGAACACCCGTGAGTTGCGTCGCAGTTCGACGCCTAGAGATTGGAGGTTTGATATGACTGAGATCAAGGACGCTGAGACCAAGGCTGAGCCGCTCTTCGCTCGATTTCTCGAGCAGCAGGTTCCGGCAGTGAAAACCAACATCAAGGCCGGCCCCCCGCCATTTGGCCCGCCGCCACCAGGCGACGTCACCATGAAGTGGCCCTCCGATGATGATGAGGGTGGCGAGACCTCGTAAGAAGCCGCCCTGGACGTTTGTTTGCGTCAGTGTGCGCCGTCGTCTGAATTGTGGTCCTGTTCGGCGGATCGAGCCTGAGCCATGCGAGGTCACGTGGGCAAGTTCGCCATCCAGTGCCACAGCGGTTAGGGCTAACGTCGGCGCTTCTCGATCGTTCTCAAAAGGAACAGGACATGACTGAACAGAATCAAAAGAACGTCAATGACGTCAAGGACGACCAACCCAACACGGAACAAAGGCCATTTTTTGCCCGCTTTATCGAAGGCCAGGGTGTGCCAAACGTTCGGAGTGACGTGCGCGCCGGCAAGCCCGATCAGACGATGAAGTATCCATCGGATGGCGATGAATGGTGATCAATCTGCAACGCACGCCTCTCTGAAGCGTGCAAGGCTCAATCGTGTTTCTCCCGCCGCAGCCGCTGCATGATCGCGACGGCTGCGGCGTATTTTTCGGCCATTCGCATTGCGTTAATGATGCACTTGTGATTCAGCTCATCGCTGATCAGCACCGTCCGGTCGGTGGTCAAGGGTACGACCGCGCTCAGCACAGTCGCGTAGGCGGAGCTGAAGATCATGGCGTC
>JAKEEP010000136.1 GCA_022616475.1 Phycisphaerales bacterium
CCTGCGACTGCTGGCCGCAGGTATTGTCATCGCACATCAGCAGGTTGAGGTTGCCGTTGACACATGTGCATCCGTCGTAGACCGCGAGCTTGGTGTTGAAATTGCTGCCGCAGAGCGAGACCGTCAGCAACCCGGTGCCCGGCGCGGCGTAGTTGAACCAGATATCCTGATTCACTTGCTGGTCGGGCGAGCCGTCCTGGCAAGCGACGCTGGGCGGCCCATCAGTGGTGGCGCCGGTCGTATCGAATGCGATTGAGCCGGGGCCGATGGAAATGGCATTGGCGCACTGGTCGTTTGCTGGTGGACCGGCAAGCGCATCGTTATCGCATAGGCAAACGACCGCCGAAGCGATGACGGCCGCCAGCCCAAGACGGCCCGATTCACGAAGGGACTTTTGCATGACGTCTCCTCCGAGGCCTTCACGAAGAGGAACGATGAGTTTGCAGTATAACCGAGAGCGGCACGGCATCGCCATCGCAATTTCTGAGGGCCGCGCCGAAATTTGCCCCATCGAGGCGATCAGCCTCGCGCAATCGACCACGCCACCCACACCATGCCCATCGCGATCAACAAAGTAAGTACCCCAACGCCCAACCCACTCCAAAACGCCGCGCGACCCTCGATCCACCTGTGCCGCAACATCACGCCGCGCCTGTTGCGCCACAGCGCCGCCAACACAAGAATCACTCCTGCACCCGGCAAAAACAAGTACGCCGCCGAACCCAACTCCGCCACAAAGAACGGCAACACCAGCAAGCCCAATCCCAAGACATTCCAACTCAAATATCGCCGGCCTGAAAGCGGCCGCGCCAGAAACGTCGCTTCGTTCCCAGGATCAAACTCCCGCCCGCACTCCGGGCAACTTCGCCCGTCCAACCCCCGAAGATCGTAAACACATCTGATGCATCGCATTGAGTTCGCCCGGCTGCCTCACGCACATCATCCGGCGCGCCGCTTGCGCGATGCGGAGCTGAGCATGGCGATTGCGTGCGGATCGTAAAACTTCTCACCGCAGTTGTCGCATTGGTCAACCGGCACATCACGCACGGTGACGCCCTTCCACTGTTTGGAAGCATTCACTCGTCGAATCTGACGCGAGCCGCAGACCGGACATTTTCGCAAGGGTGGAAGGCTAATCGGCTTGAGCGGAGCGCTTCGAGGAAATGAGTAGGTAGTAGACCGGCTAGCCGGCTTCCTCATCGATCTTGCCTTTGGTGTAGATGAGCGTGCCCGAGTAGTTGAAGCTTTCGATGATGTAGAGCTTTTCGCCAGCGCGCCGGCGCTGCGGACTCTTGGAACGGATCGTTTTCTTGATGAATTGGGCATTGAGAATCGATTCTAGAGCATCCTGGAAATCCAGACCATCGTGCATCAATTCATCGGCAGCCTTGTTTGTGAAACGGTAGTGGCCGGCGATGATGAGCCGCATGATGCGAATGAGGATGTCCACGAACGAACGTTAGCAGAAAGATGGAGGCGCTTGCCGCACTCAGTGCAGGTCGCGCTCTGGCCCACCGGATACCCGCAGGCCACGCACAAGCCGCGTCTCAGGCGACGCCAGCGGCGCAGCGTGCGCGGCCCCGTGAACAGCAGCCAAATAGTCGCAGCGTAGAACATAGAGTTGATGGCAAACCCTGGCCACACAGGCAGATACGGAAGCCATTTCAACGCGACATAGTTACGGCCCTTAGGCGAATACTGACTCAACGGAATCGCGCCACGGACCATCCAGTCCTGAGATGCCGCTGCACCATTCGACCATGGTCCCGAAGGCGGGCGAATACCGCCCCAAACAGCCAAGCACGGCCATCCTCGCGCGTCCACCGCGCGGTCTCCCCATGCCAGCGGATCGTAGGTCCAACGGTCCGGAACGATGTCGTCGAGTTCAGGAATGTGAAGAAAATCTTGTCCCCAGTTCGGAATCAATTCGTCGAAGGTTGCCGTGTTCGTCCCCGGCACGCCGCCGCTGTAGTCAACTTTGTAAACCTCGACTCGACACGCACTCATTCTCCACCATCGCAATGCGGTGTACGAAGGGAATCTTGAAGTGCCTTCCCAGTCAGCGAAGTAATCGAAGTTCGTCGGGCCTTGATAACCAAATTCGACCCAAATCGCACTCCCCCAGGCCACTCCGACATTCACCACCGCGCCAAGCAACAAGAACACACTCGCTCGCACGATGCGCTTTCGTAGGCGAAGGCTGCGTTCAAGGCGCTGGTCAAACCCCATGGTCGAATGGTATCCCGAACGCGATTCGGCTCTTTGCGTCGATCAACTGCCCCGCGCAGTTTCTCCGTCGCCCCGCCGGGGCGATTTGGATTGGGAGGGATCATCGATGTCCACGGATTGCGCTGCGCTTCATCCGTGGCTACATTCCGGCGCCCCGATGGGGCGAGTTGGTCGAGTGGATCGATTACCTACGGATTGCGCGAGTGCCCTCACCCCTAACCCCTCTCCCAGAGGGAGAGGGGGATGTGGTGGCTACGTTCCGTCGCCCCGATGGGGCGAGTGGATTGGGACGGATGATCGAATTCACGGGATTGCGTGACTGCCCTCACCCCCAACCCCCTCCCAGAGGGAGAGGGGAGTTATGGTGGCTACATTCCGGCGCCCCGAATGGGGCGGTTGGGCAGGACGCACATTGTCATGCGGTGATGAGAGCGAAGGCGCAAGCGAGGGGCGAATTGGGTTCGTGAGTCGACGGGTGCAAGACGAGACGGGAAGGTGGCCGCGCGTCGGCAGGACCGCATGGCCATGCGGTGATGATGGCGATGGGACTACGGAGGGGCTGTTGATGTCCACCGATCGCGCGCGAGCCCTCACCCCCAACCCCTCTCGTCTCCACGGGCGACTCTTCGACCAGAGGGAGAGGGGAGACTGGTCACACGCCCAGCGGCTCGAACTCCAGCTCGTGGGCTTCCGCGACCGCCTTGTTGGTCAGCACGCCGCGGTTCATGTTGATGGCGTTGGCGAAGTGTGGGTCGGCTTTTGCCAGCTTGTCGGCGCCTTGCTTGGCCAGCTTGACCACCCATGGCAGAGTCGCGTTGGTCAGGGCTTGAGTTGAGGTTCGCGCGACTGCGCCGGGCATGTTGCCCACGCAATAGTGGACGATGCCATCGACGGTGTAGATTGGGTTGGAGTGGGTCGTCACGCGGGCGGTTTCGACGCAGCCGCCCTGGTCGATCGCCACATCCACGATCACGGCCCCTTGCTTCATGTACTTCAGATCGGCGCGACTGATCAAATGCGGCGCCTTCGCGCCCGGAATGAGCACTGCGCCCACGACTAGATCGGCCCAGCTCAAGCGTTCGCGGATCGCCTGGGGATCGCTGTACACCACATCGACGTTCGCGGGCATGATGTCATCAAGCTCGCGCAAGCGGTCGATGTTGATGTCCAGGATCACCACGTGCGCGCCCATGCCCGCGGCGACCTTCGCTGCGCACGTGCCCACCACCCCGCCGCCGATCACCAGCACCTTGCCCGGCTCAACACCCGGCACGCCGCCCAGCAGAATGCCGCGCCCGCCCTGGGGCCGCTCCAGGTACTTGGCTCCTTCCTGGATTGACAGCTTGCCGGCGATCTCGCTCATTGGCGTGAGCAGCGGGAGGTACCCTCGCTTGTCGGTCAGTGTTTCGTAGGCGGCGGCGATGCACTTGCTGTTGATGCAGCCAAGGGTGAGTTCTTTGTCGGCGGCAAAGTGAAAATAGGTGAACACCGTCTGGTTCTCTCGAATCAGGGGTATCTCTTGCGGCTGGGGCTCCTTGACCTTCACAATCAGGTCGGCCTTGGCCCAAACGTCGGCTGCGGTCGGAACAATTCTGGCCCCGGCCGCGTCATACTGTTGATCCGGGAAGCCACTTCCCAAACCAGCGCCGGCTTGCACCAGAACGGTGTGACCCTGCTTGGTCAAGACTTCGGCGCCCACCGGCCTCATGCCCACTCGATATTCGTCCTTCTTCACCTCGCTCGGAACGCCAACGATCATTGCACTGCCTCTCCAATCACTGGGTCATGAAACGGCCAAAAAGTCCCACCGGGGATGTTCAATCGCATGATACATTGAATTGTCGCCATGGCGTGATGGCGAACCGCCCGCCTCGCCTTGACGAATCATGGTTTGTGATAGGATCAGTGTTTTGGCTCTTATGCCAGGCCAAACTGGCCGCCTCTGTTTGCAAGGATATTCTGGAATGAACCGAGTGTGCTATTCGTTTGGAACGCTTGCGGCTCTGTGGCTGGTGGCCTGCTCGGCTACCCCGGCGCTGGGCCAAGGTAACGACGCGCTGGTCAAAGACACGCTCAAGAAGCTCAATTCCCTTCCGTCGGTTCACGCGACCGAAGACACCAAGGGTTACAAGATTCTTTTCGATGCGTATCTGGAACTGACCAAGCCGCCCTTTGTCGTTGGCCCGGCGTTCAATCAATCGACCATCCATGCAAAGATGTCGAACTGGGCTGCCGTCAGCGGCTGGGCTGAATCGAACGCCAA
>JAKEEP010000137.1 GCA_022616475.1 Phycisphaerales bacterium
CATCGGGCAACAAACCTGCCACCCTCATCGAATTTCTGAATGTTATGAAGGTCTGCATCGGTGACGTAAAGGAAGCCGTCGCGGCCGGCAGCGATTCCGAACGGGGAGAGGAACTTCCCGGGCCCGTCACCCGGCTCGCCGAAAGCAAAGAGCGCCTCTCCGCTGAGATCAAACACTTGCACGCGGCGATTCAGCGAATCAACGATGAATATTCGCTCGCCCGATTGACTGAACGCCAGGTCGATCGGGCTGCGAAATTGACCCAGTCCGCCGCCGTAACTGCCCCAGGTGTTGGTTGGACGCATCCCGGCGTCGAAAACAAAGATGCGATTGTTCAGAGGATCGGCGACAAAGAGGTTGCCCTGACGATCGTGACGGATGGCTGCTGCCTCAACGTTCCAATGCGGCTTGGGATCCGGCAGATTCTCCTCTAGCTTGGCCATCTCCCACGCTTGTGCAAAGCGGGTCATCTCCGGCAACATCTTTGTCGGCGCGCTCGGGTCCAAGTCGATCCGGTATTGTTGAAGCCGGCGGGTCGCCAGGTCGCTGAGCAGGATCGTGCGTTGGTCCAGGTTGAGTTGAATTCCCGCAACGCGAAGCATGAGGCCGTACTTGTCGCCTCGCTCGCCGAATTGATTGATAATGACCGGGATCTCACGGCCGATGTCGAAGATCAGGATGAAGTGATTTTCCGGCTCTGCGACGGCCATCAGTTTGCCATCGATGTCGAGTCGCTCGCCAAAGTGCGTGCGCGAGGCTCTGTCGTAGGGAACTGGAGGCGGGTTGGAGGCGCCAGGCTGCGCCGCCCCGAAGAACTGGCAACGATCTTCAACCGATTCGCAGATTACTCCGAACGCGCCGGAGCGTGCGATAGCCAGCGCATTGGGATAGTGCAGTTTCCCGCCGCCCTCGTGAGGCGTCAATTCGTGAACACCCCAGTCTTGCAAGAGCGCGCCATTGAGATCGAACACTTGCACGCGGTGGTTGCGGCAATCGGCGACGTAGATTGAGCCTCGATGATGCACCACGCTCAAAGGCTCATCAAAGAAACCCGGAAAGGGCCCCCACTCGCCCCATGCTTTGATGAACGTGGTGCTGAGATCGAATTTTTGAATGCGGTTGTTCGCCGCATCGGCGACGTACGCATTGCCGGCGTCATCGATGGCGATGCTCGACGGTCTGCCGAATTGACCGTCATCCCGTCCTCGAACACCAAAACTGGAAATGATTTCTCCGGCTGTCGTGAAGGTCTGAACTCGAGCATTGCCCGAATCGACGACGTAGACGGTCTGATTCCCGACAGCGATGGCTGCGGGCCGGTTGAAGCGTCCCGCCTCTGCACCGAACCCCCCCCATCGGCGCTTGAAATCGCCGTTGACGCTGAAGACGTGGACCTCGTGAAGCCCCGCATCGCTGACGAACACCTCATCTGAGCTCAATGCGATGCTGCTCGGAGCCAGGAGTTTTCCATCCTGCTCTCCAATGCCTCCCCAGCTGCGCAACAGGGCGCCACCCGGCCCAAAGACCGATACTTGAGCGGTAGCGGCGTTGGCCACGTACAAATGGTTCTCGTCGTCCAGCGCGATGCTGGTCGGATCCTTCAGACCGTTGATGGCGCGCGTGAACGCGCCGAATCGGAATGCAGAGTCTTGTTGTGCCGTCGTGCCGGGCGCTGGCGATTCTGATTGCGCCGGCGCGTTGTGGGCACAACCCAAAACCAAGAGCAAGACGTGCATGGCAATCGCGTGGCGGCGCGCTTGCGCTCTCCAATGCGATCGATCGACAGCGGCCCAATCGTTCATCATGCATTCCTTCACTCAACTGGCTCTTTCCCGGAGCAAGCATACCGCTGCCATGTTTGAGAGCAACGTTTCGATGCACTGCTTCTGACAGATCGTGCAGCCAAGTGTAGACTTCGGCCGACATGCACGAGCCATCACCGGTGCACGATCGCAACACGTCCCTCCGACCCGTCGAATGGGGTTTTCTCATTGTTGGAGCATTGGCGTTTGCGCTGCTGATCCTCCGATCGTTGATCGTCGGCCAGCACGCGCCCCAACCCCATGTCGCACCGGGGTTTTGGGGGCTGGGCATCGTGCCGTTCATCCTGATCCTGGCGTCTATCGCGATGCTCCCGCTCATTCCCTTCACGCGCCACTGGTGGGAGAGCAATCGCAATCGACTGATCGTGGCGCTGAGCCTCTCGCTCTTGACCGTTCTATACGTCATTGCATCGTCGGGCATTGAGAGCGTGCCTGCTGTGCTTCAGGAAGCCCTGGCGAGCGAGTATCTGCCGTTCATCATTCTCCTGTTCAGCCTGTATGTGATCAGCGGCGGCATCAGTCTCACCGGCGATCTGCCGGCCCATCCATTGACCAATGCAACCTTTCTGGCTGTCGGAGCGGTGCTGGCGAATGTCATCGGCACCACCGGCGCGAGCATGCTGCTCATCCGCGCCCTGCTCCAGACCAACTCCGAGCGCACTCGCGTCACCCACACCGTCATCTTCTTCATTTTCCTGGTCAGCAACGTCGGCGGCACGTTGCTGCCCATCGGCGATCCGCCGTTGTTCCTGGGCTACCTCAAGGGCGTGCCGTTTCTGTGGACATTGAAATTATGGTTGCCGTGGGCGTTCAGCGTCGTAATTCTTCTGGCGGTTTATTTCGTGTGGGATACGCTGGCGTACAAGCGCGAGACGATTGCAACGATTCGGCGCGATGAAGCCACCCGGCTGCCGCTTCGTCTGCGCGGTTCGATCAATTTCATCTGGCTGGCCGGCATTGTCCTGGCGGTGGCCTTGCTCGATCAGCACAAGCCGGTGCCGGGCACAAGCTGGACACCCTTTCCATTCATGCGCGAGCTGATCATGCTGGGCCTGGTTGGCCTTTCGCTGGCGACAACGCCTCAGGGCATGCGCGCAAGGATGGATTTCAATTACAGTCCCATCATCGAGGTCGCCGCGCTTTTCCTGGGCATCTTCATCACCATGCAGGTTCCGCTCGCGGTGCTGAGGGTCTACGGCGGCCAATCTGGTCTCGATCAGCCTTGGGAGTATTTCTGGGCGACCGGCAGCCTCTCGGCGCTTTTGGATAACGCGCCCACCTATCTGGTGTTCTTCGAAACCGCCAACGCCATGACGCGCGCGTCCGATCCAGGAGTATTGAAGCTCGTTACCGACGGGTACATTCGCGAAGACCTGCTAGCTGCGATCAGCCTGGGCGCGGTGTTCTTCGGCGCGTGCACGTACATCGGCAACGGGCCGAACTTCATGGTGAAGGCGATCGCCGAGCGGTCTGGTGTGAAGATGCCGGGATTCTTGAAGTACATGCTCTACAGCGGATTGATATTGCTGCCGCTGTTTGTGGTGGTGTCGATGCTGTTTCCACTGTAAGAGGCGCGTAGAATGCGGCGATGAACGTGCAGATCAATGGCGAGTTGGTCGCACTGCAGGATGACTGCAACGTGCGCCAATTGCTCGAGAACCGAGGGTTGGGCGCAGCGGCGTGCGCCGTCGAGGTCAATCAGGAGCTTGTGCCCAAGCGTCGGCACCAAGAGCATGTCCTGGCCGAAGGTGACTACATCGAGATCGTGACGCTCGTGGGTGGAGGCTGAGACATCCCGATGACTCACCAGGTCGCACAATCCCCAACCGTAGAGCCCCTTCGGCTTGGCCACGTCACTCTTACAAGCCGGTTAATCGTTGGCACTGGCAAGTACGCCAGCTACGAAGTCATGCAGGAATCGCTGGACGCTTCGGGCGCTGAAGTCGTAACCGTGGCGGTCCGGCGCGAGCGCTTGGTCGATTCGCAAGGCCGATCAATCCTCGATTTCATCGACACCGATCGTTACACCATTCTCCCCAATACCGCCGGTTGCTTCACCGCCCAGGATGCGGTGCGCGTCGCGCGATTGGGGCGCGAAATCCTCGAGCAGCTCGACAACCCCGGCAAGTCCTGGGTCAAGCTCGAAGTGCTCGGCGACAAGAAAACCCTTCTCCCCGATCCGGTCGGAACACTTCAAGCGTGCAAGGAATTGGTCGCCGATGGCTTCAGTGTGCTGTGCTACACCAGCGATGATCCGATCATGGCCTTGCGCCTGCGCGATGCAGGCGCGGCCAGCGTGATGCCGGCCGGAAGCCCCATCGGCAGCGGCCGCGGCATCGCCAACCCGGCGGCGATACGGATCATTCTGGAGCTGCTGAAGGGCGAGGCGTCAGGTGTCAGGAGTCAGGTGTCAGGGAAGAACAGCGCGACCGGCGCGAGTACTGACACCTGTCACCTGACACCTGACACCTATCCCGTCATCGTTGATGCCGGCGTCGGCACGCCCAGCGATGTCACCATGGCGATGGAGCTCGGCGCCGACGGCGTGTTGCTGAACACGGGAATCGCGCACGCCAACGACCCGATCCGAATGGCGCTGGCGATGAAAGCGGCCTGCGAGGCGGGTTACCACGGCTTCCGAGCGGGCCGGATCGCAAAAAAGATGTACGCCAGCGCTTCAAGTCCATGGGAGGGTGTGATCACACACATTCCGGGTGAGTAACCGCCCGAAGATGGTTCCCGCGGCGAGTTTCACAGCACGAAGCCTCACCAGAGCGGCCGCACTGCGTCTGCGGTACGTGGTCCTTTTTGGTTAATTAGGCCCGGAACGGACCGATGTACATTCGGAGATCCTTTGTTGGACGATCATGCAGACACCTCAAGGGGAATTCAGCCTTCAGCCGGCTCGCGACCGATCGACTCGTTGGCATGTGTTTTTGCTGATCGCCTTGGTGGTCGTGGTTTACTTCGTTCGTATTGATGACCTGACGATTCGCGGGGAGGAATCCCGGCGAGCGACAGTGGCCATGGAAATGCTTGCGACCGGCGATTGGATCGTGCCTCGGCAGCAGGGCGATCCATTTTTTATGAGCGCCCGGCCGCCGCTGCAGAGCTGGGTGATGGCGGTGATCGGCCTGATGCGAGACCAGGTCGATGTTGTCGCGGTTCGGCTGCCGAGCGTTATGGCGGTGCTGCTGACCGTTCTTGTGATTTACGGCTACGCCCGGACGTTCTTGAGCGGCACGGGAGCGTTCGCCGCGGGAGCGGCGTACGCCACGATGGGCCAGGTCATGCAGCTTGGGAGGCTGGGCGAGACCGATGCGTTGTTCACGTTTTTTGTCAGTAGTTCGCTGTTGCTTTGGCATTGGGGCCTCAGCAAGCGGTGGCATCCAGCCGCGACGTGGTCGGTTGCATGGCTGTGCATGGCGCTGGCGACGTTGACCAAAGGGCCGCAGGGTCCGACATATTTTGTCGCAAGCGTCGGTATCTATCTGCTGACAACGCGGCAGTGGCGATTTGCATTTTCGCGATCGCACCTGGTCGGCATCGCTGCGGCGGTTGGTGTTGTAGGCATGTGGCTGGCGCCGTTCTTTGGCTCGATGGGGGTTGAGGGAGTGCGTCACATTCTCACCGGCGACGTTTCGCTCTATCTCAACGACTGGAGCGTTGCCCACGTGTCCAAGCACTACGGCAAGTTCCCCCTGGAGGTCCTCGGGTGCCTTCTGCCATGGTCGGTGTTCCTTGGCTGGTTCGTGCAGCGGGAAGTTCGGCAAGGGATCACTCAGCACCGGGACAATCTCTTGTTTCTGGCGGTGTGTCTGGCGGTTTCGTTTCCAACGATCTGGCTCATTCCCGGCACTCGCTCGCGCTTCCTCATGTCGATGTACCCGATCTTTGCGGTGATCATCGGATTCGTGGTCGACCGCTGTACGCAAGATGCGATGTGTCGCCGGTACTGGAGGCAGACGCTGATTGGAGTTGCTTTGGTGATCGTCGGCTTCGGAGCGGTCGTGCTGGGTGCATCAATCTTCTTTGCGCCCGGCACCGCTGTCGTTGCTCAACCGATAGGGATCGCAGCGGCGGTGGTGATTTCCATGGCGCTGCTTGCCTGGGTGGCATGGTGGTCGAGAAGCGGGGCGACGCAGCGGCATGCGATTGCGGGAGTGTTGAGCATCGCAAGCTTTGCAGGCATCGTGTACGCGGGATTGGTCGTGAGTCATCAGGTTGGAAGGAGCGTGGATACGCCGGGGCAGATGGCGGAACTGAAGCGGAACCTGCCGGCGGACGTTGAGCTGGTGAGTTTTGGGCCGATTTTGCACCTGTTCGCATATCACTACGGCAAGCCGATTCCGATGCTGGCGATGCCGGCGTCGGGAGAGCGCGTTGGGGCGGATGTGTACTTCAGCACGATTGGGGAGCCGCGGTTTGCGTATGAGGAGGTGGCGCGAATCAACTGTGAGCGGAGCACATCGGACCCGCCCGCCGCTCCCGCGCCTTGGGCGGTGGTGATCGTTGGGCGGGGTGTGGATTCGGGGCCCCGGAACACGCAACGCGTTGCGCTTGAAGCGGGTTTGAGAGGGCCTTGACGGCCAAGGTTGTTGTTCTGGCCCGCCGACTTGTCGAGAAAACAGAGCGGGTTTGGTGGTGGAAGGGTTTCTGGGTGGGGAAAGTACCTCACGCAAATGGGGCGAAAACCGCCGCAGGCGGAAGGTCGGTAGATTGATGGTTGGGGTTCGTGAAAGGCGGGGAAACGGCTGCGGGTCACGCGAGGTTGGACGCGCCGGGGTGAGGATTGTTCGATGAACTGCTCAGAGACAAGGCGCGCGGGGAGATTGTTACGACGACGAAGGCCTGCGGGAGGGTTCCAATGGGCGGAGAGCCAAGATCAGCTGGCGCCATTCGTTGGGCGGTCGTAGCGGGTCGTCTGGAGTGAATCCGGCGCGCGGATTGATCTCAGTGGAGACGGAATCGGTTGCCCACTCGACCGAGAGGGATTCGTGATAGCCATCCTCGCGGCCCAGGCCCTTTGGGTCGTTGTATCGAGCAGGCGGCTTGGTGCCAAGCCACATCTCTGTGAGTTTCTCGAATCTCTCTGCGTGCTCAGGCGAAAGGCTCACCCAGTCGACAGATCGGGCGAGCTCTGATATGCCTTTTTCGTCGTGGGGGAGCATCGGCTCGGGCGCCGATGCAGACTTATTCAATCGGCGCGCTCGTTTGGCGCCGAGGTCGACCTCGACAACATGAAGGGATGTGGAGGTGAAGCCTGCGCCGGGACTTACCCCGGACCAGGCGACATATTTCAAATAATAGCCGGGCGACGCAGGTGATCGCGGTTGCGTCGAGGAGACCTGGCGATGCTGCGCGCTGCAACCGCCGAGTGCGAACGCCAAGCACAAGGCACAGAGGCCGAACCACTTGATGTACAAGCACCGCGTCATGGTTCCCGCTCCAACTGGAGAGGTAGAATCACCCCGGCCTCACGCCCCGCAACATCCCCGACATACGATCCACTTGTTGCTTCCGGATGTGGTCGAGGACGGGGCGCGGGATGTGCCACTGGGGCTGGTCTTCGGGCACGTTTGAGCAGTGCTCCTGGATCAAATGATAAATGAACTTGAACGCATCGCGCGGTTGCTGCATTTGATCCAGCGCATCGATCAGGTCCTGCTGCGTGACGTCCTGGGCGAACAGATCGCGCAGCGTCATCGGCGACGCATCGGCCGGGCGGCACGCGTTGAGGCGCGCGTTGCACAGGTCGTACAGAATCGCGCCCGACCACGTCAGCCGCTCGATGAAGTTCTGCTTGTCGAGCCGGGCTTCGCGGAAAAACTCACTGGTTTCGCGATTCAAAAGGTGGCGCAAATCCAATGGCAACAGCAGCTTGACGCCGATGCGGTCCTGCTGAAGGAACTTGTTGTTGAGCATCGGCCAGACAAAAGCGCGCATGCGCTCGGGCTCGCCGTTGATGAGCGTCGGCTCATCCACGCGATCGACCAGGACCAGAATAGAACGGTACCCAAACGGCCGTGAGATATTGAGCAGCCGGCCGAACATCGCATATCGCATGTCATCATCGTTGGTGCGCGGCAGCCCCGCCCCGAAGAGATCGCGCGTGTTCACGTTCATCAGCGCCGCGCGGATCGACGAAGCCGGGCGATTGAGCACGCGCAGCTTGCCCGACAACTCGCGGGCCAGGCGATGAGTCTTCCACCACAACAGGCCGAGGCGGCCGGCCATCACACCGGTGAAAAGCAGGAGCAGGACGAGCGTGACCCACCAAAGCCATACTGCATTGGACGGCTGTTTCAAGAGGAAATAGCCGATGCCGGCCAGCGTGACTGCCGCGGAAATCGCTGCCATCCAACGATAACCACGAATGGGGTTGGTCGATCGCAGGCGCAGCGCCCGCTTGAGCCTGCGTGTTCGCAGCACGGTCGAATCCGGCCGGTCGTAATGCAGGTGCATCAACAGCAAGTCATGCTTGGCCTGGGCATCGATTTGACGGAACCGCTTGGGATTGGGGCCGCCAAGCTCGAGAGCCCCCCCATCGCCGGGGCCTCCGTAGGTTCCGGGCGCTTCATCCAAAGCCTGATCAACGATCTTGGGAACGATCGTGCTCATCATCGCGTCGATGTGATCGACCAGCCGAAACTCGCCAAGAACATCCTGCGGCGCGGTCTTGCGCACGCTGCGGCTGAACCGATCGAGCACGGGATTGTGCTCATCGTAAATCAGCGGCAGGCAGCGCTGCGTCGCGTGCTCGTTGGAGCGATTGTGCTCGGAGAGGCGCTGCTCGATCTGGAGGCGGATGGCGGTCTTGCCCGAGCCGCGCTCGCCGAAAACGATGGCGGAGGAGGGACGGAGGAAGTCGCCGAGGATTTTCTGGAAGTCGGGGTGATAGCAGGCGGTTTCGATCCGGATGAAGACCGAATCGTGCCGCGCCTCTTCCGCCTGGAAGGGGTTTTGACTGATCTGATGGTTGCCCAGGAAGGTGGCGATGTTCATGCGGCTAGCCTAGACCTATCGGCAAGGACGAAACCACGATAAAGCCCGAACCACAGATGAACACAGATGAACACGGGTTTTTCACGCAAAGGCGCTAAGGCGCGAAGAAAAACAGGAGCCTGCTTTGCGCCTTAGCGCCTTTGCGTGAAATCGTGTCTATCCGTGTCCAGCTGTGTTCATCTGTGGTTTCATTTCAGTGAGCAACGCGGCGACCCAAGTAGCGTGAGACTTCGCGCACGAGATCGTCGACGGTGGCGCGGTCGGGCCCTTCGAGGTTGAGGCGCAGCAGCGGCTCGGTGTTGCTGGGGCGGACGTTGAGCCACCAGTCGCCCAGGTCAACGGTCACGCCATCGAGCTCATCGATCTTCGCCTCCGGGAACGCGCGCTTGAGATCATCGATGGCCGCTTCCTTATCGTCGGTTTCGAAGTTGATTTCGCCCGATTGCGAGTATTTTCTTGCGGGAGCAATCAGTTTGCTCAGTGGTTGCGTCGCATTGGCGAGCCCACTGATGACGGCGGCGAAGGCGATGGCGCCGGAGTCGGCGTAGAAGTTCTTGCGGAAGTAGAAGTGGCCAGAGAGTTCGCCGCCGAAGACGGCGTCGTACTTGGCCATCGCTTGCTTCATGAAGACGTGGCCGACGCGCGACTTGACCGGCTTGCCGCGGGCGGCGCGGATGATTTCGGCCAGCGCCTTGGTTGAGCGAAGGTCGTATACGATCGCCGAGCCGGGACTTTCCTTCAGAAAGATCTGGGCCAGCCAGGCGGTAAGGTGATCGCAGCCGATGATGTCGGCCTTTTCATCGACGACAACGAGGCGGTCGGCATCGCCATCGAAGCAGATGCCCAGGTCGGCCTTGGTGGTTCTGACCGATTCGCGAAGTTGATCGAGGTTGGATTCGACCAGCGGGTTCGGCTCGTGGACGAATTCGCCCGAGGAGTTGTCGAAGTTGAGCTTGGTGATTTTGAGGCCGGCAATGTCGTTGAACACCTTTGGGATCATCGTGCCGGCCATGCCGTTGGATGCGTCGATTGAGACCTTGATGCTGCGCCCGGGCTTGAGTAGTTTCGGTGTGAGGAATTGGCGCACGTGGTTGCGGTAGGCGTCCCACAGATCGCGTTTCTCCTCGCGGCCGGGTTTCGCTGTGAGCTTCTCGCGGTCGGCCATGGCCGAATATTTGCGAATCTCATCCAGGCCAGTCGACATCCCGACGGGCTTCGCTTTGATGCCGGAGATCTTGAAGCCGTTGTAATTGGCCGGATTGTGCGACGCCGTGGTCTGAACTCCGCCGGCGCAGCCCAGGTGGTTGATCGCGAAATAGATGAAGGGCGTGTCAACCATGCCCACGTCGATCACGTGGGCCCCGTAATCGCGAATGCCGCGCTTGAGGGCCTCGGCCAGCTTGGGAGAGCTCGCGCGCATGTCCCGGCCGACGACGATGTGCCTCATCATCGGGTCATCGTGCCCGGTCTTTTCGGCCTGCTCGATGAGGTATTGGGCGCAGCCGTAGCCGATCTGCCAGGCCAGCTTCTCGTTGAGCGGCTTGGGGTACGTCGCGCGGATGTCGTAGGCTTTGAAGACCTTGCCGAGCATGCGCGGCGGATGATAACACCAGGTGCAGAAGCATGCTCATGAACCGGCGCCCTCCGTGCGAGCCGAACGAATGCTGACACGCAGCTCTTACGAGAAAGTCAAGCGGCTACATGTCGTACATGTCGACTTCGGCATGGTCTTCAACACGCACCCCCTCAGGCAACGCATCCAGAAACATCCGCCCATATCGCTTGGTCACAATGCGCGGGTCGAGCACCGCAACCTGACCCGTGTCGGTCGTCGAGCGAATCAGGCGCCCGACGCCTTGCTTGAAGCGGATGATGGCGCGCGGAAGTTGATCATCCATGAACGGCTGGCCCCCGCGCGCTGTAATCAGCTCGTGACGGGCTTCAACCAGTGGGCGATCAGGCACTTCGAACGGCAGTCGCGTGATGATGACGTTGCGCAGGCCCCGACCGCGCACATCGACGCCTTGCCAGAAGCTGTTGGTGCCCAGAAGCACTGAGCGCTCATCATCGCGGAAGCGCTTCAGCAGTAAACCGGGCGGGCCATCAGCGCCCTGGACCAGCACCGGGTATTCGTCGTCCGTGAGGCGTGGTCGAAGCTGTTCGGCTGCCCTGTTCAGCATCCCGAAGCTCGTGAAGAGCACGAACGCCCCGCCATCGGTCTGGCGAACCAGCTGCTCGATTCGCGGAATGATGCGATCAACATAGCGCGGATCGTTGGGCTCGGGCATCGCCCGATCGATGATCAGTCGCATTTGAGAAGCATGATCGAACGGACTTCCGAGCTGGAGCGTCTTAGCCGACTCGCAGCCAAGCCGCGTCGAGATATGCGAAAAGTCGTTCGGCGCGGTGGCGAGCGTCGCCGAGGTCATGATGACTGAAATTTCCTTGCCGAACAGCTCCTTTCGCAGAATCGGCGCAACATCCACCGCAGCACACTGCAAGCTGACCCGGCGACGGCCAATCCGTCTCGACGATCGGGCACGAGCGCGCCGCCCGGGCTTGTTGTCCGATTGTGACTCAGCCCCCTCGAGCCAGTAGACACATCCCTCCACTTTCTGCTCAAGCAACAGCTGCGCATCGAAGGCAATCGCCTCGGCCCGAATCGCATAACTGTTGAGCTCATATGCGTCCGGCTCCGACTTGGCCTTGTCCTTCATGATCTTGAGATTTGCGGCCAGATGCTTGAACACCGGCGTCGCACTGTTCTCCACGATGTTCGGTTGCGCAATCCGCCCGTTAGCCGGCCCACGGTCAATTTGCCAGTTGATCAGCGCGCCGAACAATCGCTCGGCCTCCTCATTGCAGCGATACACCAGCTCGATCGATTGATCGATCAGCGCCGTTGATCCATCCTTGAGATGCAGTGTCGCCAGAAAGCCCTTGCGCGTGCGCGGTTGATACAAAAGATTCAGCAAATGTCGAACTCGTCCTTCGCCCAGCGACAGCCCAAAATGCTCGGCCGCGATCTCCTCCACGTTGTGCGCCTCATCCAGAATGACGTGCTTGTACGGCGGGAGAAAACCCGCCCCTTGCATTCGCAGCGCCAGGTCCGCGAAGAACAGCGCGTGATTGCAGACTAGTAAGTTGCCGTTCTCCATCCGCCGGCGCGCCACTTGATAAAAGCACTTGTCGTACGTCGGGCATTTCTTTCCCATGCAGTTGTGCGTATCGGATTGCGCATGATCCCACACCGCAGCGGGCGGAACCTGCGGCAGCGTCGCCAGCGAACCATCGCGCGTGGTGTACGCCCAATCCATGATGACTTCCAGCGAATGCCTCGCCTCTTCATCCGTGAACAGCCGGTCTTGCCGCTCGCTCGCCAGCTTCAGCCGGCGCAGCGAAACATAGTTGCCGCGCCCCTTCACCAGCACCGCGCTGAACTCCTCGGGAATGACCGCGTTGAGCAGCGGGATGTCCTTCTCGATCAACTGCTCCTGAAGGTTGATCGTGTTGGTCGCGACGATCACGCGCTCATTGTGCTCGACAATCCGCTGAATCGCGGGAATCAGATAAGCAAACGACTTGCCTACCCCAGTGCCCGCCTCCACCATCAATCTGCCGCGCTGCTCGAGTGCCGCCTGCACCGCCTCGGCCATCCGAGTCTGCTGCAGCCGCGGCTCAAAGCTCTCCAACCGCCGCGCGATCGCGCCGTCGCTGCTCAGAAGGTGGCCGACATCGATTGGCATCCCTGAATTGTACGTGCGGGGCGCGAGTTTCCGGCCGCTACTTCTTCGCCGATCCGATTGGCGCGCGATTCGGCTCCCCCGGCGTGCGCGGATACAGCCGCGGAGTTTTGCGCTGTTTCCCGACAATCACAATCACACCGGTCGGCGTCTTCATGGTTTCCACAACGCGCGCATGGAGCGCGTGCAAAGCCGCCTTGGCGTCAATGATGTCCTGGGCCGCCTTTTCCCCCTTCATCGCCAGCACCAGCCCCCCCACCTTCGCCAGCGGCACCGTGAGCTCCAGCAGCACCGGGAGTTTCCCCACCGCGCGGGCGATCACTGCATCGTACTTCTCACGATGATGCTGATGATCCTGACCGAGCGTCTCCGCCCGATCATTGACCACGCTGACGTTGCTTAGCGAAAGCTCCCGCGCGACTTCCTCAAGAAAGCGCGATTTCTTGCCGGTGGCCTCCGCAAGCGTGAAATGCACATCAGGCAAAGCGATCGCCAACGGAATGCCCGGCAACCCTCCGCCCGATCCAACATCGATGACGCTCCTGGCGCCCGCTGAAACAAGAGCCCCAACCAGTGTCAGGCTATCGAGGATGTGCCGCGTCCATACCGCATCGCGATCAACTACGGCAGTGAGATTGACGCGGGTATTGGCATCCAGCAAAAGCGCGAGGTACAGGCCGAGTCGTTCGAGGTCGCCGGCATCGAACTGAATGCCAAGTTCTGAGACCTGTTTCAGAAATTGTTCCGGTGCGCGCAGCGGGGCCAGATCGGTCATGCACGCGCCAGTGTAAGGCAAACAGTGGGACAGGCGTCTCGCCTGTCCATGATCCGCACACGCCGGACACCTCCCACCTTCAAGATTTCAGACTACAGGAAGCCTGCCGCGATTTCTTCAACCCCAGCGCCGGCGCGACACCGGCCCCGAAATCGGTCGCACCAAGCTCGGCTGATCCGCCCCCTCCTCATCGAACTCGAACGATTCTCGCGCCAAGTACTTTGGCCGCCGCATCGCGATGCTCAAGAGCAGCCCAGCCATGATCCAAGTCGCCACCAGGCTCGATCCACCATAGCTCACAAACGGCAATGGCAATCCCGTGATCGGCAAGATCCCGATTGTCATCCCTATGTTGATCGCCATCTGCGAAAAGAGCGTGGCGACAATTCCCACGGCCACCAATCGACCGAACGGATCCTTGCACATCGCCGCCGTCATCAATCCGCCGGCGCAGAACAATCCCATCAATCCCAGCACCGTGAGGCCGCCCAGCATTCCCCACCGACACGTAATCACTGCAAAGACCATGTCGTTGTGATCTTCAGGAAGGGCGTTGTACACGACCAGGTCTGCCGCCTTTTGTCCGCCCACGCCCA
>JAKEEP010000138.1 GCA_022616475.1 Phycisphaerales bacterium
GGGAAGGGACGACACACTGTTCAATCTCGGTTTCAAGTACGGCTTGAGCGCCACCGCCACAATCCTCGGCGCGTTCGGCCGAAGCTTCAATCCCTCAGCCGATCGTGGGGCCGACCTCCTCGTTTATCTGGGAGTGCAGTTTACGTTTTAGGGAGTCACTGACCCGTGCGTCGTCGTTCTGAGCCTGTCCATCAGAAAGGAAAAACATGTTGAGCACTATGTTCTTGGGTTTCATGGCAATGCTGGCAATGGCATCGCAACAGGCGACAACGCCAGCGAACATCGAACATGTGCGGACGATTGCCTTGAACGATGTCAGTGGTCGAATCGATCACATGGCGATTGATCGTGACGGCAAGAGGCTCTTTGTCGCAGCGCTGGGAAACGGGTCAGTCGAAGTGATCGACCTTAACAGCGGCAAGCAAACAGCGCGAATCCCTGAACTCAAAGAGCCGCAAGGGATTGCGTACGTCCCAAGCACGAAGCAGATCATCGTCGCCTGCGGTGGCGATGGGACCTGCCGGGCCTTCGATGGCACAAGTCTCCAGGAAGTAGCCAAAGTCGATGCCGGCGCGGACGCCGACAATGTCCGCGTAGATGAAAAAAACGGATTGGTGTATGTGGGATTCGATCCAGGAATCGCCATTCTTGAACTGAATGGATTGAAGAAGCGTGGCGCCATCGAGCTGGCCGGCCATGCGGAGTCTTTTCAACTGGAGCCGGCCGGTTCGCGCATTTTTGTCAATGTTCCTGACGCTGAGCAGGTGCAGGTGGCCGATCGCGACATGAAATCACTCGTCGCCAACTGGCAAGTGACGGATGCCAAGAAGAACTATCCGATGGCTCTTGATGCCGATGGACATCGCCTCCTTGTCATTTGCCGCGACCCATCTCGATTGCTGATCATTCACACGGAATCTGGAAAGGGCATTTCAAACGTTGAATGCGTCGGTGACGCCGACGATGTGTTCTTCGATGCTCGGCTCCAGCGAGTGTACATCAGCGGCGGGGAAGGGTTCATTGATGTGTTCGACGTGAGTCAGGCAAGTCAGCCTCACCGCATCGAACGAGTGCCCACAGCGCGCGGCGCGCGCACGTGCCTCTTCGATACGGAGTCGCGATCGCTCTATCTGGCCGTTCCACGGCGTGGCGAGCAGCCAGCCGAGATTCGCGAGTTCAAGGTCGTCGCATCACAGTGAGGTCAGGTTCGGAGCATTTTCATGAAATGGATTACTCGTCATCGCCCGAAGGTCGATCGCATCGCCTGCCCCTGGCTCATCAAGCGGTTCGTGGACAAGGATGCGGAGTTCATCTACGTGCCGCCGGATCAAGTGGTCGAGACGGCAAGGAGGACGGGCGCGATCCCTTATGACGTGGAGGGTGTCGAACTCACCCACGATGGGCCACTGTGCTCGTTTGACGCCATCCTGAAGAAATACAAGCTCAATGATCCGGCTCTCAACGAAGTGGCGACGATCATTCGCGGTGCTGATACCAACCGTCACGACCTCGCGCCGCAGGTGCCGGGTGTGTACGCGATCTTGATCGGCCTGTCGCACAACTTCAGCGATGACCACGAGCAGTTAAAGCACGGGATGATCGTGTGCGAATCGCTCTATGCCTGGTGCAAGCATCCAAAGCAGCAGAAGCACGACCGAAGCCTGCAACCAAAGGTGTAATCGAGATCACATGCTCAAGAAACTCGTCCAATTCTCGCTCAATCAATCGGCGCTCGTCCTGCTGATCGCCGGCGTGTTGCTGGTGTTCGCGGGCTGGCAACTGCCGCGCATCCCGGTCGATGTGTTTCCCGAACTCAACGCGCCCACGGTAGTCGTGATGGGGGAATCGCCCGGCCTGGCCGCCGATGAGGTTGAGCAGTACGTCACCTTCCCCATCGAAACCGCCATGAACGGTCTTCCGGGGGTTCGGCGAGTGCGCACCGCCAGCGCCATCGGCCTCTCGATCACCTACGTCGAGTTCGACTGGGGCACCGACATCTACCGTGCTCGGCAACTCGTTTCTGAGCGCATGGATGCAGCGCGCGAGGGTCTGCCGGTTGAGCACCTGGAAATGACGCCGATCACATCAATCACCGGCGAGATCATGCTCCTGGCGCTTTCGTCGCCGGATGGATCGGTGAGCGACTTGGACTTGCGCGCCTACGCCGAATTCGACCTCCGAAACAAATTGCTCGCCGTACCAGGCGTCGCGCAAGTCATCGCGATCGGCGGCGAGCTGCCGGAGTTCCAGATCAATGTGCGGCAGGAAGAACTGCGCCTGTATGGTCTCACCGTGCAGGACGTCGTGGATGCGGCGCGCGAGTCCCATAGCACACTGAGTGCCGGCTATCTGAGCGACGCCGAAGGAATGGAACTGCCTCTGCGCCAGACCGGGCAGGTGCAGGCGGTGTCGGACATTGCCGGGGCGGTGATCAAGTACCACAAGGGTGCTCCGGTCACAATCGGCCAGATCGCGGATGTATCGCTGAGTCCATCCCCCAAGCGTGGCACGGGTGCTGACGGCGGCCGGCCGGCCGTAGTGTTGACGCTTCAGAAGGCGCCCGGCACTAATACGTTGACCATCACCGCGGCCGTTGATGAGGCGCTGGACAAGATTGCGATGCCAGCGGGCATCGTCCTGAACCGCGCGATCTTCCGGCAGGCGGACTTCATCGACCGTTCGGTCAGCAACATCACGCACGCGCTTCGTGACGCGGCGATCATCGTTGCTGTGCTTCTTATCTTGTTCCTTCAGAACGTGCGCACGACATTGATTACGCTCACCGCGCTGCCGCTATCACTTGCAGTCGGGTTGTTGGTTCTGCATTGGATGGGCATGACGGTCAATGCAATGACGCTAGGTGGGTTCGCCATCGCGATCGGCAGCCTCGTGGATGACGCGATCATTGCCGTCGAGAACGTGTTCAGGCGGCTTCGACAAGCCAAGGCGCATCCCGAAGCGGACTTGCGGTCGACAACGCGCATCATCTTCGATGCGACTCTTGAGATCATGAACCCGATGGTCTTCGCGACCATCATCATTGTGCTGGTCTTTCTGCCCCTGATGTTCCTGGAAGGCATCGAGGGGCGTTTCTTCCGGCCACTGGGAATAGCGTTCGTCGTGTCGATCATGGCTTCCCTCCTGGTCGCCATCACCGTGACGCCGGCTCTGTGCATGTTGCTGATGAAGCACACAGGCGAGCACCACGAACGAGATGGACTGCTGGTGCGTTGGCTCAAACGCGGCTAGGAGCCGACCGTTCGCGCCGCGGTGCGCTGGCGCAGCGCGGTGCTTGGCGCTGCCGCGCTCGTCACCGTACTCAGTCTCTGGCTCGCAAGCACCTTCGGCACTTCGTTCCTGCCGGAGTTCAATGAGGGCACGTTCACGATCGCGCTCATGGCTCCGCCTGGAACTTCGCTGGCGGCCAGCAATCGCATGGCCGGCAGCGTTGAACAGCAACTGCTCCAGATCGAGGGCGTTCGCAGCGTTACGCGCCGTACCGGGCGCGCCGAGCGCGATGAGCACGCCGAGCCGGTGAGCAACTCCGAGGTCGATGTGACCATCAAACCCGGCTATGACAAAGAGGAAGTGCGGAACGAAATCGCTCGTGTCCTCAGTCAGGTGCCGGGCATTACGACCAATATCGGCCAGCCGATCGAGCATCGCCTCTCGCACATTCTCTCGGGCACGCCGGCGGCCGTTGCGATCAGCGTTTATGGCGATGACCTTGCCAAATTGCGGGTCATCGCCAAGGAGATCGAAACGGCCATTAAGCCGTTGCCCGGAGCGCGCGATGTGGCCGCCAATCGCGAGGTGTTAATCACGTCGTTGCCGGTGCGCTACCGGCCCCACGACCTGGCTGCCTACGGCCTCAGCCCGGCCTCAGCGGCACAGCAGGTCCGCACCGCAGTGTTTGGCGAGCACGTAGCCACGGTGAATCAAGGTGTGCGGCGATACGACATCGTCGTCCGACTCGCATCCGACCAGCGCGATCAGATCGATGACATCCGCGATCTCACGCTTCGAGGCAAGGGCGGGGCTATCGTGCGCCTTTCAGAAGTCGCCGACATTGGCCGCGAGCAGACCTCTAACCTCATCGCGCGCGAGAACGCTCAGCGCAAGGCGGTGATTTCGCTCAACGTCGCCGAGGGATACAACCTCGGCCATCTCGTCGAGGAAGTGCAGCAGCGCGTGGATCCCATCGTGGCCAAGCACGGCTACACCGTGCATTACGGCGGCCAGTTCGAGGCCCAGCGCTCGGCCAGCCGCACCATCCTCATCTTCAGCGGCGTTGTGCTCGTCGTGATGTTGATGCTCCTGAACCTGGCGATCGGTTCACTCAAGGTCTCGCTGCTGGTGATGGTCAACCTCCCGTTGGCCTTGATCGGCGGCATCGCCGCGATCTTCCTCACCGAATCGACCAGCGTTTTCGCCAACGCGCTCGCCTTGATCGGCATTGGAGGACGTTACCAAGCGCCGGTCATCTCCATCGCCAGCATGGTCGGCTTTATCACACTCTTCGGGATCGCCGTGCGCAACGGCATCCTGCTCGTCAACCACTATCGCAATCTAGTCGAGCGCGAGAGCTGCACCGTTGAGCAGGCGATCGTCCGCGGCTCGATGGAGCGTCTGGTGCCGATTCTCATGACGGCTCTTGCCGCGGCCCTTGGATTGGTCCCAATCGTCTTTCGTGGCAATGAACCGGGCAACGAGATCCTCGCACCGCTCTCGGTCGTGATCCTCGGCGGCCTGCTTACATCCACGTTCCTCAACCTGGTGGTCGTCCCGGCCGGGTATGCACTGTTGTTCCGTCATCAACTCAATGTCGTTCCTTCGGCGTTGAAGAACGATCGCATTCCGATTTCGGAAACCACACTCGTCCCCCAAGGAGAATTTTCATGAATTGCAGGCGTTCCGTTCTTACATTCGCTCTTGTGACCTTCGCCCTTCTGATTGCCGGCTGTGGCAAGGACAGCGGCACCACCGGAAGCGGTCAGGCATCCAATTCGTCGAAGAGTCCACCGGCCGGCGCGACGCATACCGACACCGCAACTGGCCACGGCGGCAAAGTGATCGAACTCGGCACGACGACTATCGGTCCGTTCAGTGTCCGCGCGTCGCGTGATGAAGGCGAGATTAAGGTCGGCGGCGATGCGCCCATCGATGTCTGGCTGACTGGTGGAGATATCACCAAGGTCACAGCTGTGCGCTTTTGGATCGGCACCGCGCGCGGCGATGACTTCGTCAAAGCCAAAGCCGACATCGAGATTCCATCCAAGCCAAACCACTGGCACACCCATGCCGAAGTTCCCACCCCGATCCCGGCTGGTAACAAACTCTGGGTCGAGATCGAGATCGGAGGTCAGAAGCACACTGGCTCGTTTGACCTCAAGGCTTGATCCGGCGTTTCCCCGCGTGATTGCGTAAGGCTTCCCACCGTGGATGCTTCGATCCTCTATTTTCCTTCAGCAGTAGCGCTGGGCGCCTTGCACGCGCTGGAGCCCGGGCACGCCAAAACGCTCACCGCCGCTTACCTCATCGGCACGCACGGCACGCGCCGCGATGCTTTGCTGCTGGGGTTGTCGGTGACCGCCACGCACAGCATTCTCGTTGTTCTGCTTGCCTTGGGCGGGACGTATCTCGGACGCGAAGCATTCACGGATCGCGCGATGTACTGGCTCCAGATCATCAGCGGCGCTGTGGTGATCGTGCTGGGTGCATGGCTTCTGCTGCGCCGGCTGGCGCTGATGAAACGACAAGCCACGCGCCGACAAGAAGGCCACGATCACGATCTTGGCCACGCTTACGACCATGAGTATCCTCATGCCCACGGCGCTGACGCTGCGCACTCCCACACGCATGCCCATGATCACCTGCACGCTCACCACGGGCACGATCATGAGCACTCCCACGAGCATAGGCCCGGGCATTCACATGCTCATTCCCATTCGCATTCAAATGACCACGCACACGATGACCTGGATGAAGATGCGCACGCCCGCGCTCACGCGGCAACGCTGCCTGACTATGTGCGCCGCGGCGAGCGTCCCAGCGCCGCGCAGGTCATCGCGTTCGGCGCAGCCGGCGGGCTCATTCCTTGTCCCGCAGCGGTCACCGTCATGCTTCTGGCCATCGCCACGGGGAAAGTGCTCGGCGGCCTCCTCGTCGTGCTCGGATTCAGCATCGGTCTGGCGATCACGCTGGTCATCGTCGGCATGGCCGTGGTCTCTGGCCTCAAGGTTGTCGGCAGCACGGGCCGCTTCGCCTGGACTTCGCGCAGCGCGCCGCTCTTGAGTGCAGCGCTGGTCATGGTCTCCGGGTTGGCGGCGATCCTCATCAGCACGATTAGCGGAGGACACGGCCAATAGAGCCAAGCTGGCCACCCGCAAGTGGGCGCGGGCTGCGATCGGAGAATGTCGATCGGCTCTGTGCCCACCTTGGGCTGGTGCTGAAAACTAAGCCGGGCAAGACCAAGAAGGAACGGTGACGTATGGCGAGTGTTTCACGCGACGCGAATGAGACCAAGCGTATCCTGTTCACGGATGGAAACGGCGAGCGGAGGACAGTGCGATTGGGCGCGGTCTCGGTGAAGGATGCAGAGACCTGGCGCCTCCGGGTCGAAGCCCTCAATTCAGCCCGGATCAGCGCCACGTCGTGGGATGGCGAACTTGCCGCGTGGGTGCGCGATCTAGGAGACGTAATGCACGCGCGGCTTGTCCGCGTTGGCTTGGTCGAGCCCCGCTCCAGCACCGAGGTGGTGACGCTGGCGAATGTGCTAGATCGATTTGAATCGACCGGGGTCGTCAAGCCTGCGACGAGAGCAGCATACCGTCAAGCGACTAAAAGCCTCCGCGAGCATTTCGGCGGCGATACGGCCCTCAAAGCAATCACGCCATCCCATGCGGATGAATGGCATAAGGCAATCACCGAGATGGAATTGGCGCCGGCCACAGTGTCAAAGCGTGTTCGCGTCGCAAAGGCAATCTTTCACAAGGCCGTCAAGTGGGGCCTGATCGCGTCCAATCCGTTTGCGGACCTGCGGGCCGGTACCCAGTCCAATCCAGATCGGGCGTTCTACGTCGAGCGTGCGACGATCAAGGCGATTCTGGCGGCTTGCCCCGATGACGAGTGGCGGGCGATCATCGCGATTGTCAGGTACGCCGGTCTGCGATGTCCATCCGAAGTCGTCGGTTTGCGATGGGGAGACGTGAACTGGGAGCGGGGGAGGCTGACGGTGCGAAGCCCCAAGACCGCGCGGCATGAAGGCCATGCGATGCGCATCGCCCCGATCTCGCCCGAGTTGCGACCGATCCTGCTGGCGCTCTTCGATCAAGCCGAGCCTGGAACGGAACCGGTTGTTCCTCGGCTTCGCGATCCGCGGATTAACCTGCGAACACACTTTCAACGGATCATTGCCCGTGCCGGTGCGAAACCATGGCCCCGGCTGTTTCAGAACCTGCGGGCATCGTGCGCGACTGACTGGGTAGAGCGTTTCCCCGCTCACGTCGTCGCCGGCTGGCTGGGGCATACGCCTCTGGTCGCGGCGCGTCATTACCTGCAAACCCGCGATGCACACTTTGACCTCGCCATAGGCGGCGCGGAAAGCGGCGCACTTGAGGCGCAAAATGCGGCGCAGCATCCGTCCGCGCCGATTCGCACCGACTCGCGCGATGAATCGAAAGAGCCTTGTTTTGCCGGAGCTTCGCAATCCGATGCGAGCGCATGCGAAGCACCGCAAAGTAAGAGGGATGGGCTGGGTCGGATTCGAACCGACGTCTAACCGATTATGAGTCGGCTGCTCTGGACCGCTGAGCTACCAGCCCGGCGAAGACCTCATGGGGCGTCGCCATGTCAAGGACATTCAGCTTCTACCGCCCGCGAGATCGAGCCATTGTAGACGGCGCGGCGGCATCGGTTGGTTTATCAATTCTTAATGCAACGCTAACGGGAGGCCTCTACCATTTAGCCAGGGCCACTTGGATGATCATGGAATGATGTGGCCAGAGATAAGGATCAGGAGCGAGTGGATGGCGAATGCGTCGATCTTGATCGTGGAGGATGAGCCGGAGATCGCGGAACTGATGCAGTTTCATCTGGCGCGGGAGGGCTTCTCGGTGAAGGTTCTGGCATCGGGCCGCGAGGCGCTTGGGCAGGTGGATTTGAGCGCGCCTGACTTAATCCTGCTGGATTTGATGCTGCCGGATTTGGATGGTCTGGAGGTTTGCCGGCGGCTGAAACGAAACCAGCAGACCAGGCATGTTCCGATCTTGATCGTGAGCGCCAAGGGCGAAGAGGCGGACATCGTGACCGGGATCGAGCTGGGCGCCGACGACTACGTGACCAAGCCGTTCAGTCCGCGAGTGCTGGTGGCCAGGGTGAAGAATGTCCTGCGTCGAATGGAGACTGAGCCGGCCGAGAAAACGGGGCGCGATGATGTCCTGCGGTTGGGTGAGGGGGCGCTGGTGGTCGATGTCGGGCGGCATGTCGTGACCGCTCACGGCCGAACGATCGACTTGACCCTGACGGAATTCGGCATCCTCCAGTATCTGGCCAAGCATCCGGGCTTTGTGCGGACCAGAGACCAGATCATTGGAGCGGTGCACGGAGGCGACACCGTATTGAGCAGCCGAACGGTGGATGTGCACGTCACCGCTTTACGCCGCAAGCTTGGGGACTTGGGGGCTATGGTGCAGACCGTGCGCGGCGTCGGGTATCGTATGGGGGAATTGAGTCTGGTGACCGATGAATGATCTTGCGTTCTGATTGCATCATGAGTTGGGCGATGGGCGTGGGTCTGGGGCCCGACCAGGAGGCGTTGCCATCCTTGCCGCCGGTGTTGACCAACTCCGATGCAGTGGGTTCTGGCGTGTTGATCGTCGCGCTTGATTCGGAGCCCATGACCGTCATCGTCATTTGCGGAGGTTTGGTGGCGGCGGTCACGTTGATATGGGTGGGGGTTGTGATGCGGCGTTTGAAGCGGCGACTGCGCGAGATTAGCAAGGGAGTGGAGCAGTTCTCCGCCGGCAGACTCGATCACCAGATCGGCAAGGCGTCGGGCGATTCGACCGAACTTACCCGGTCGTTGAATCAGATGGCCAAGAACCTTCAGGAGCGCATCGATCTGCTGAAAGCACAGTTGGGCGAGCAGCGGATCATTCACGAATCGATGAGCACGGGGATGGTGGCGGTGGACCTGGAGCAGCGCATTTTGAGCGTGAACCGTGCGGCCGAGCGGATGCTGGGTTTGCGGGAGAAGCTGGCGAAGGGGCGCTCGCTGCGCGATGCCCTGCAGGAGCCCGAACTGAATTTATTTGTGTCAAAAGCTGTGGCAGAAGCCAAGCCAACATCGGCCGAATTCACGTTGGTGCGCCCGCGCGGCGCGACGGTGCACGTGGCCGGAGAGCCGCTGCGTGGCGAGGGGAACAAGCCGGTCGGCGTACTGATGTTGATTAGCGACGTGACTCGGCTGCGCAAGCTGGAGTCGCTCCGCAGCGACTTTGCGGCGAATGTCTCGCATGAACTGCGCACGCCGATTACCAATATTCAGGGATACGTGGAGACTCTGCTGCAAGTGGGAACCAAGAACCCAGTAGAAACCACCAAGTTCCTGGAAATCATCAAGCGAAACACCGATCGGTTGGCGCACATCATCGAAGATCTGCTGGCGCTGGCGCGATTGGAGCGGCCGGAGATGAGCGCGGCGGTGGAGCGGTCCATGACCGGACTGACTCCTCTGCTGGATTCGGTGATCGAGGAGTTTGAACCAGCGTGGACTGAAAAGGGAATCAAGATCAGATGCGAGGTCAACGGCGATTTGAGCGCGAATGTGGCAGCGCCCTTGATCGAGCAGGCGGTTGGAAACCTACTCTCAAACGCGATCAAATACAGCCCGCCAGGATCTGCGATCACCATCAGCGCCAAGGAGGTTGAAGGGGGGCAAAGCGTCGAGATTTCGGTGTCTGATCAAGGGCCGGGCATCGCTGCCGAGCATTTGCCGCGCATCTTCGAGCGATTCTATCGAGTGGATCGGGCGCGGAGCCGGCAGTTGGGGGGAACGGGATTGGGTCTGGCGATCGTGAAGCACATCGCGCTGGTGCACGGGGGGCGCGTCGACGTGGAAAGCAAGCCGGGGCGCGGCAGCGTGTTTCGAATTGTCGTTCCGCGTCAATGAGTGCGGCTGGCGCGGCTGTGACGGACCACCGAACCATCGACAATGAAGATGACGTCTTCGGCAATGTTGGTGCTCAGATCGGCGATGCGCTCGAGCGCGCGACTGATGGACAGGACATCGATGACGGCGTGCGTCGACTCAACGTGGGCTGGAATCTCTTTGTGGGCCCAGTTGAAAAGCTCACGCTGAAGCGCATCAACGCGGTCATCGCTGAGGCGCACGCTGCGAGACAACTCGGTGTCTTCGTTGGCCAGGGCGCGAAGCGCATCGCCCAGCATTTTGCGGGCTTCATCGGCCATTTCGACCAGGGCCTTGGGAAGCGCGACCGGAGCACAGTCGGTCAGGTCGATGGTTCGCTTGGCGATGGTCTTGGCCTTGTCGCCGATGCGCTCCAGATTGTTGTTGATGCGCAGCACCGCCATCACAAAGCGGAGGTCTCCCGCGACCGGGTGGGTCAAGGCAAAGATGCGGAGGCACTCGTTTTCAATATCAAGCTCGAGATGGTTGATCTCGTCGTCGCCGGATTGAACGAGGCGCGCCAGGGCAATGTCCTTGTTGATGAGCGCAGTGACGGCGCGATCAACCTGCCGTTCGACGCTGGAAGCCATCGTCATGATCATGCGGCGTACTTCGATGAGTTCGTGGATGAGGTCGATGCCCATGGAGAAATCAGGTGTCAGGTGTCAGGTGTCAGAAAGACCATTAGCCGAAGCGGCCGGTGACGTAGTCTTCGGTCTGTGGATTCTTGGGGTTGGTGAACATGTCATCGGTGTGACCGGATTCGATGAGCCTTCCTTCGTAAAAGAAGGCGGTAAGGTCTGATACGCGAGCGGCCTGGTGCATGTTGTGGGTGACGATGATGATTGTGTATCTTTCGCGCAGCTCGCGGATGAGGTCTTCGATTCGGGCGGTGGACTTGGGATCAAGGGCCGAGCACGGCTCGTCCATCAGGAGCATTTCAGGTCCGACGGCGATAGCCCGGGCGATGCACAGTCGCTGCTGCTGGCCGCCGGAAAGGCCAAGGGCCGAGTTGCGAAGGCGGTCCTTGACTTCGTTCCAAAGGCCGGCGGCGACAAGACTGCGCTCCACCAAGTCGTCGACTTGCGAGTGCGAGAGCTTGAAGTGCAACCTTGGGCCAAACGCCACGTTGTCGTAGATCGATTTGGGGAATGGATTGGGCTTCTGGAAGACCATGCCGACTCGGCGCCGCAGATCGACGACATCAGTGTTCCTGGAAAGGAGGTCCAAGCCGTGGAGATCGAGGGTTCCGGAGGCATGCGCGATGGGCACCAGATCGTTCATGCGGTTGATCCAGCGGAGGAAGGTGCTCTTACCGCAGCCGCTGGGGCCGATAAAAGATGTGACACGATTCTGGGGGATGTTGAGTGTAATGTCGCACAGGGCCTGAAACGTTCCATACCAGGCGCCGAAGTTGGCCACGGTGAGGGCAGTGGAAGTTGGAGCTGAGGTCTTGGAGCGCGGCACAAACAAGCTCGCGTTGGGGCGCTTGACGACGATCTCTGGGGACGAGGCGTGCATCGGCGTTGCCGACGGGGCTGCATGAGAGTCCACGCGGGGAAATTCCGCAGATGGGTGGTGCGTCCTCACGTGTTGGATGCTCCTGGCTGAAGTCATTGTAGAGGCTGCTGAAAGCGTTGACGGATGAAAACCGCAAGGGCGTTAAACGTGAGCAAGACGGCAAGGAGCACGATGA
Source organism: Phycisphaerales bacterium (assembly GCA_022616475.1). GTDB lineage: Bacteria > Planctomycetota > Phycisphaerae > Phycisphaerales > SM1A02 > JAKEEP01. Next base: position 11,886 of record JAKEEP010000138.1, read on the forward strand.
TGCCGGTGGCGGCGACCTTATGGAACTCTGTCTGCGGCAGACCGGCCCAGTTATAGATTTGCAGCGGCATCACCGTGAACTCATCCATGAGGTGTTGCGGGGTGAAGGTGATGTACACGACACCGGCGATGACGAGCATGGGCGCGGCTTCGCCGATGGCGCGGCTCATGGCCAGGATGGAACCAGTCATGATCCCGGGCACGGCGGCTGGAAGGGTCATTTGCCGGATCATCTGCCAACGGGTTGCACCGCTGGCGAGGGCGGCTTCGCGAAGAGAATCGGGGACGGCGCGCAAAGCTTCCTGGGAAGCGATGATGACGATGGGCAGGACCACCAGGGCCAGGGTGAGGCCGCCGGCAAGCACGCCTCGGCCCAATGGAAGTTGGAAGTAGTACCAGTTGTCGGGCGAGCCGAATGTGAATCCAGGGTCGTTGGTGTTTCCGACGATGCCGAAAAGTTGAACAAAGACGGTGAGGCCGAGAATGCCGTAGACGATCGAAGGAACGCCTGCGAGGTTGGTGATGTTCAACTGCAGGAACCCATGAAGGCGGCGGACCCAAGGCTTCTTGGGCTTGAACTCTTCAAGGAAGATGGCCGTTCCGACGCCCAAGGGAAGTGCTGCCAGCGCGCAGGCGGCGCAGACCCAGATGGATCCCCACATCGCGGGGCCGATCCCGGCCTTGGCGGGCTTGGCCGACGGTACATCCTTGAAGAAGCTCAGGTCGAGGTGGCCCAGACCCTGAATGAGAATCGACCCCAAGAGAATCGCCAGCGCCAAGAGCGACAAGCTGGCGCCGATCATACAAAGGATGACGAAGAGGCGATCCTTGAGTAGGCGCCGCATTCTCGACCGCGGTTGATAGGCGCCCCTGTTCATTCGTACACCTCGCGGAAGCGCACGCGAATGCGATGTCCGATGACCGTAAGAATGAACGTCATGATGAACAGCGCTGCGGCAACAGCGTAGCTGGAGAGGTACTCGGGTCCGAAGTTGCTGGCGTCGCCGAGGAAGATCTGCACCATGTAGGCGGTCATCGTTTGCGCGCTTTCGGTCGGATCAATGGCGCTGAGCACTCCCGTGACTGCCCCTTGATCAAATCCAGCCTTGAGATTGCGAGCCATGTTGCCGGCAGCAAGAGCAACGATCATCGTTTCGCCAACGGCGCGGGCGATCGACAGCAACGAGGCGGCCACGATTCCCGAGAGAGCGGCAGGGACGACCACCTTGACCGAGACATCGAATTTGGTCGCTCCGACGCCATGCGCTCCTTCTCGCAGGCTTCGGGGAACCGCTTGGAGCGCATCCTCTGAGAGTGAGCAGACAATCGGAAGGCACATAATTCCGACGGCAATCCCCGCGCTGAAGACGTTATAGACCTCGAATCCGTCGTAAATCGATTGCAGACCCGGCGTGATGATCGTAAGGGCGAAGAAGCCGTACACAACGGTGGGGATTCCGGCGAGCACTTCAAGAATCGGCTTGAGCGTGGCGCGAACACTGCGGTGGGCGTACTCGCTCAAATAGATGGCGGTCATCAGACCCAGCGGCAAGGCGAACAGCATCGCAATTCCTGTGACCAGCAAGGTGCCGCACACCAGTGGCCATATCCCGAAGTGCTTTTCAGCCCCCAGGAGCGGATTCCATTCCAGGCCGAAGAGAAATTCGGCAAGAGTGACTTCAGGCATCAGGAAAAAGCGCCTGGCCTCGCCAAAGAGAACGACGACAATGGCCATGGTGGTGAGGATCGAAAACGTGCCGCAAAGCACGAGCGAAGTGAGCACTCCGCCTTCCCATAAGCGCCTGGCGTGCTTGGATCGGATTCGCCAATTCGGGCCAACAATGTGTCCAGATTGGATGGGCAGAGTGGTCATTGCGGCTCGCTGAATCGAGAAGTCCAAAAGGCGCAACGCCGCCGGTCGGCGGCGTTGCGATAAGTGAAGTCATAGGATTTCAGTTGTAGACCTTTGAAAGGGGCCCGGAGACCTTTTCACCCTTATCGTTCAGATACTGCGTTCCGGTGCGAAGCTTGGCCCAATTGGCCTTGGCTCGCTCGGTGATCGCCGCTGGAAGCTTGACGTAACGGACTTCTTCTACAATCTTCGGCCCGTTGGCCAGATAGAAGTCGACGAAGGCCTTGACTTCCGGCCGCTCGGCCGATTTCTTGTTGACATAGATGAACAAGGGACGGCTGAATGGAGCATACTCTCCGCTCTCGATCGTCTGATGGGTAGGAGTGATGGGCCCCTTGCCAGCATCAACCGGAACGACCTTGAGCTTGTCCTGGTTCTCCATGAGATAGGCATAGCCGAAGAAACCGATGGCGTTCTTGTCTCGGGCAACACCGGTGACCAGAACGTTGTCATCCTCGGAAACCTGCATGTCACTGCGGATTTTGCCTTCTTTGCCAACGACTACTTCCTTGAAGTAGTCGAAGGTGCCCGAATCGGTGCCGGGAGAGAACACCTTGATGGGCGCGTTTGGCCAGTCGGAACGGACCTCGCTCCAGGTCTTGGCAGGGGCCTCGGCGCCAAAGATCTTCTTGATGTCGACCATGGTCAGGTAGTCAACGAAGTCATTGGACTTGTTCACGACGATGGAGAGGCCGTCATAAGCAACAGGAAGCTCGATGAAGTCGACCGAGTTCTTCTTCGCGGCTTCGACCTCATCCTTCGTGATTGGCCTGGAGGCGTTGGAGATGTCGGTTTCACCCACGACGAAGCGCTTAAACCCGCCACCGGTCCCAGAAAGGCCGACGGTTACCTTGATGCGCGAGCCGGCTTCGCGGATGGCCTCATCAACGGCGGTGGTGATCGGATAGACCGTCGAAGAGCCATCGATCTTGATCGAACCAGAGAGATTTTTGAGGTCCGGCTGTTGCAAGCCGCATGCGACGGCGGACACGATCAGGACGCTTGCACCCAATGCGGCCGATGTGAAGATTCGGTTCATAGTTGTTCCTTGTGTAGAGGAGAAGTTTCTGCCTGTATTAATAGAAGAATCGTTTCTGAATCGTGTTTAGATTGCGCTAAGGCAGCGCGTGGGTTGGGCTAGTACTGCCAAACTTGGCGGAGCGTTTGGTCGCGACGGTTCGAGCCAAATCGCTAGGTATCGAGAGGTATTGAGCGCAGGCGGCGGTCGGCTTGCCGAATCCGGCGATCCAATTACAATCGGCACCTTACACCGTCCCAACATCCAGCTTCGACAGCCATGTTCAACCTTCTGCCACGCGACACGGTGTTTTTCGACTTGTTCGAGAGCCTTTCGGAACACGTGGTGTCGGCGGCCAAGGAGCTCCGCGACATGTCCCGGGCGTTTCCCAACGTGGATGCGCAGATTCAGCGCATTCGCGACCTGGAGCACGCGGCGGATTCGCTGGCACACACGGCGCTGGAGAGGCTTGACCGCACGTTCATCACACCGATCGATCGCGAAGACATCCACGCGCTGGTGGAGGAGCTGGACGACATTGTGGACAGCATCGATTTCCTGGCCAAGCGGTTCACACTGTACCACTTCCATCACATGGAGCCGGATTTCCAGAAGCAGACCGACGTGCTGGTGCGTGCGGTGACGGCGTTGAATTCGGCGGTGCACCGGCTGCGCAAGCGGCGGAAGCTGGCGGATTTCTTCGACGACCTCAAGGCCATCGGCATCCTGGAAAAAGAAGGCGATGACATCAATCACACAGCGGTGTCGCGATTGTTTTCAAACGGGAATCACGATCCGATCGAGGTCATGAAGTGGAAGGAGTTCTATGACCGCATCGAGACGGCCATCGACGGATGTGAGGACGTGGGAAACACGATTGAACGGATCGTCTTGAAGAATGCGTGAGAGTCATTTTGGTTTTCGATTTTGGATTTTGGATCGGGATTCGAAACATCATCGCGCCCTGAGGTATCCGATACCTCGAGCGCTCACCAGGTCGCAATCAGAAGCCACCATCCACCCTCCCAATGCTCTCACTGATTGTCCTGGTCATCATCGTTGCGTTGATCTTTGACTTCCTGAATGGATTTCATGACGCGGCGAATTCAATTGCGACGGTGGTTTCGACGCGGGTCTTGACGCCGGGACAGGCGGTGGTGTGGGCAGCGTTCTTCAACTTCGTCGCGGCGTTCGTGTTCGGGACTGCGGTGGCGAAAACGGTGGGGACCGGGCTGGTGGATGTGAAGCAGATCGATGTGTTCGTGGTGCTGGGCGGGCTGACGGGGGCGATCGTATGGAACATCATCACGTGGCTGCTGGGTTTGCCCACCAGCTCATCGCACGCGCTGATCGGCGGAATTGCTGGCGCTGCGATTGCCAAAGCTGGATTCGGAGTGTTGATCGGATGGGGATGGTTCCTGGTGCTGATCGGGATCGTGCTCTCACCGAGCTTTGGCTTCTTCTTCGGCTCGACGCTGATGATCGCGGTGTCGTGGATTTTCCGGCGCGCCACGCCGCATCTTGTTGACACGATGTTCCGGCGGCTGCAACTGGTGTCGGCGGCGATCTACAGCCTCGGCCATGGCGGCAACGATGCGCAGAAGACCATGGGGATCATTGTGATGGTGCTGACCGCCGCCGGCAGGGAAGACTGGACGACCTGGGGTCATCTGAACCTGTTCGGGCAGACGCACAACTATGGCATGCCGATCATTCTGGCGTGCCACCTGGCGATCGCGCTGGGAACCTTGGCCGGCGGGTGGCGGATCGTCAAGACGATGGGCCAATCGATCACGCGCCTTCAGCCAGTGGGCGGCTTCTGCGCCGAGACCGCGGCTGCCGTGGCGATCATCGGATTCACCAAGATGGGTGGCGTGCCGATTTCTACCACGCACGCAATCACAGGCGCGATTCTTGGCGTCGGGACCACAAGGGGCGTTCGATCAGTGCGGTGGATCTGGGGCCAGCGGATCATCATCGCGTGGCTGCTGACGTTGCCATGCTCAGCGCTGATTGCGGCGATGACCTACCTGATCGTTCATTGGACGGTTGAGCCGTTGTTTGGATAACGAGCGCTCGAAAAAAAACCAGCCGACCTTGTGGGCCGGCTGGCTGAGTGACCGTCAGTTTTCGACAGATAGAAGAGTCTTGAACCGACGGGTGGATGACGCTCGAAAAACCCCTTGCCAACTAGATCAAGATACGTCGCCAAAGGCGGCGAGGAATCAGAATAAGAGTTGGAATTGTGAGCGGATGACAATTTGCCCATCTTCACCGGCTGGATCACTTCTGCCCACCGGGCCCGCTCCGACCGGAGCCGGCTGCAGCCGGTGATCATGCCGAAAACTCGTCATGGGAGCGTGCCGGTCTGATGGGCGATTCAGGTCGCCGCCATGAGTCCGAACCGGTTGCGCACTCGGCGTTCAATCTGTGCGAACACCCAGCGATCCACAGTCATACCGATGGCGATCATGACGATCATCACGGCAACAACCTGCGCGACGTCCGCGAATTCGCGGCCGATGTTCAGCAAAAAGCCAAGTCCCTGATTCTGGAGCATGAAGATAAGCTCAGCGCCCATGAGCGAACGCCAGGCGAACGAGAAGCCCTGCCGGAGGCTGGAGGCCATGGCTGGCAAACTGGCCGGCAGCAAGACGTACCGGTAGAGGCGCCAGTTGGTGGCCGCGAGCATCAGGCCGGCGCGCTCGTAGATAGGAGGGATGGTGCGCAGGCCATCGCGCAACGCGATGGCAGTCGCGAAGAAGCTGCCGAGCACCAGAACCATCAGAATGGCTGACTCGTTGATGCCCAGCGTCAGAATCGCCAGCGGGACCCAGCAGACACTCGGAAGAGTTTGAAGCCCTAGAAAGAGCGGGCCCAAAAGATCATCGAGAAACGACCAGGTCCACATCGCCATGCCCAAGAAGATGCCAAGCGCGAGACTTATGGAGAAGCCGATGAGCAGACGCACGCCGCTGACCGCGATTGCCTTGGGGAGCTTGGCGTCCCCGGCGGCGACATGCACGTGCGCTCCGGCCCGCTGCCACGGCCAGCCTTCGGCAAGCGGGTCGCCGAAATAGGTGCGGACGCCGAGCATGTCGAGGGTGGCATCGACGACGTGACTGGGGGCGGGGAACTGCCAGGACTTCCACTGAATGATGCGGTATGAGCCTTCCCAGAGCACCAGTGCGGCGAGCCAGACGAGCAGGATCTTGATCCACTTAGTGCGATGGGGCCGCGAGTGTGCGCCCTCGTCGGCGGTTGCGAGTGGCCGCACAACTGGGTCGGCTGTGCCATCACGGGGTAAAACTGAATCACTGTCCATTGATCTGCTCGGCGTTGGCCCGGTTGACTTCGTCTTCGATTTCCTTGCGCACCATGCGAATGAGATCGCCCACTTCGGGGCTGTCGAAATCGCGCGGATGAGGGAGAGCTATCTTGAACTCGCGGCGGATGCGGCCGGGATTCGAGTGAAGGACGATGATGCGGTCGGCCAGACGCACGGCCTCGCCGACCGAGTGAGTCACGAACAGAATGGTCTTGCCGGTTTGAAGCCAGAGTTCCTGAACTTGCTCGTGTAGCAGCGTTCGTGTCTGGGCATCGAGCGAAGCGAACGGCTCATCCATCAAGAGGACGGCAGGGTTCAAGACCAAAGCACGCGCGATCGCAACACGCTGGCGCATGCCGCCCGATAGCTGGTGGATAAGTTTGTGCCCGCTGTGCGGCAAGTGGATCATCCGCAGTGCGGCATCAACGAGCTGGCGCCGTTGACGCGCAGGCACGCCAGTCATTTTCAGGCCAAACTCGATGTTCTGCTCGGCGGTGAGCCAGGGGAACAGGCCGTGTTCCTGGAAAACCATGGCGCGGTCGGGACCCGGTTCGGTGATGGGCTTGTCATCAAGCAGAATATCGCCGCGGTCGCACCGAATCATGCCGGCAACCAGATTGAGAAGCGTGCTTTTGCCGCAACCGCTGGGGCCGACGACGACCACGAATTCGCCGCTTTCGCAGGTCAGGTCGATGTCTTCGATCGCAGCGTGCTTGCTATCGGCAAAGCGCTTGGAGAGATTCCGAAGAACCAAACGTCCAGGTTTGGGGGGCGCAGTATGCAACGCGCCCCATTCTACGGGTTTGGCGATCCGCTTGGCGGTTGTGACAGGAGCAGCGCGCTCAAGCTGCTGAACGATCATGGCGCTGCTCCTGTCGACAACGTGCCGGACCTATTTGAAGCTTGCACTTTGCGAAGAATGGTGGTGTCGGTCAGATTGGTCAGATCTGGCCTGCTCTTGGAAAAACCGAGGTCCAACGCCCATTGCGCGAAAGTGTCGAACGTTTCCTTGAGGGGCTCATCGGTGAACTTGACGCGGGCGATGGCGGCTTCGATGGCTGATGCATCGAGGGTCTTGTTGGTCAGCTCGCGCATGGCGCTTTGCAGGGCGGGAACCTGAGCCTGCGGAGCTGATTGAAGGCGCGCGGTCCACGAAGTGTGAACAGTGAGGAGCTTGGCGACAAGGTCAGGATGCTGGGACAGAAACTCGGGGCGCGCGACGACGACGGTTAGGACAAATTCCTTGTCGGGCCAGAAGTCTTTTTCCTCGGCGATCAACTTCGCGCCGGCTTCCTTTTCAAGCCGCGCGCCCCAGGGTTCGGGCGCCCAAGCGGCATCGATCTGGCCACGGGCCATCATGGCCGCTTGCTCGCCGTTGGGAACGGGGAGAACGTTGTCGGCGTTGGGTTGCTTGAGAATATGCGTGAGGTAGTGGCGGGCCGCAATGTCCTGGGTGTTGCCCAGTTGAGGCGTGGCGATTCGCTTACCGGCGAGGTCGGCCATGGAGTTGATGCCCGAGTCGGGTCGGGCGACGATGACCACGCCGTTGGCGGCGGCGCCGGCGATGACGCGGATGCCTTCGCCCCGGCTCTTCTCATAGGCGCTCAGAGCGGGACTGGGCCCGACGTAGCCGATGTCGATTTCGCCGGCGAAGAGGGCTTCGACGAGCGACGGCCCGGCATTGAAGATCTTGGTCGTAAGCTTCACAGGGCTGATGGCCTGTTGAAACTCGCCGCTGTCAACACCGAGCAGGGCTTGGGCGTGAGTAACGTTGGCGAAGTAGCCAAGTCGGACTTCCGCCGGTTTTGCACCGTTTGCAGGTTGGTTCTGAGCGCCTATTGGCTCATCGCAGCCTTGCAGCAGTGGCACGAACGCGGCAAGCGCGATGAATAATCTCATGAACTGGGTCATTCCTGTACCTCCCGTGATTTCTCCATGTGCGTTCATGGTTGCGCAACCTCCCGAGCGCTGATCGATTCAACTGGGACTATTCGAAGGTCGGGGACCACCGCATTCGTGATCGTGCCAATAGATGATGCCGTCAGGCGTTGCGCCAGTTCCTTCACTTGGATTCGCAGCTCCGGAACGGCGGTGCTTTCCCACAGTTGCCCGCATCGAAGTGAGCCAAGCGCCCAGATGTGCTTCGACAGCCGGCCGCCAGCGCCAATGACAGCGCCATCGTGAGCGCAGGTCAATCCCAAGCGGAGCGGATCGAACTCAATCAAGCCGCGACGCCGCAAGTTTCGCAGGAGTTCATCGTCAACGCGAGACAGGTCGTGTGCCGGCCCCGTGCAGTTGATGATCCATGGGACTCGAATGGTCGTTTTTGCCGCGTCGGTGCGCAGCCGCAATTGCACTTCGGTTTCGCTTCCGACTCGACGCACAGATTGAAGTCGGCCTGCGAGCAGTTGAAGGCGTCCATTGGCGCGCATCTGCCGAATGATCTGGGCCTGGCTCGCGGGCATTCGATGGCGATGGGTGTCCCACCATGGTCGAAGATGGCGCAGGAAACGAGCCTGCTCGTCGGAATCGAGGGATCGCCACAGGTTGCTGGTCCCCGGGCGAAGGGCGTTGAGCACTGCGCGCCAATCCTCGCCAGTGGCGGCCGCTTGAATGATCTCGAAGCGCACCCGACGGAGCAGCCCGACGGCGGAACGGGGCCATCGGCTCACCTCCGCGGGCGATAAGCGATATTCCGGGGGTTTGACCGGCGAACGATGCGATTGCGGAAGCAATCCGCGCCGCGACACAGCGGTCACCTTTCCTTGATGACCTTGCGATTGAAGGGCGATCGCAATGTCCACCATTGTCAGGCCCGTGCCGAGCAGGAGCACTTCCTCGTTTGGACCGATGCGATTAAGCGCCTGATTTTTCCAGGGGTCGCTGATGTAGGCTTGATCCGAGGAAAGCGAATCGAACGGAGGTGGATGAGATGGCGGGAAGTTGCCCAAAGCCAGCACGACGTCACTTGCGATCAGTGGAGGTGAATCTCGCAAGTGCACGACGGCGGCGCCCGATCGAGGCGTCGATCGAATGTCGATGGCTTCATCCTCAACGATCGTCAATGTTGAACGGCTGCGGTCAAGCGATTTCGCCTGTCGAAGGATTTCCCAGAGGTATTGTCCGTAGAGGCGGCGGGGCGCGAACGAATCAGGGCGCAGGGCCGGATCGATCGCACGAACCCAGTTTGCGAAATGATCAGGCTCTTCCGGCCAGGCGCTCATGCGTCCAGCGGGAACGTTGAGCAAGTGATTCGGATTGGCCGTCGCATAGGCCGGCCCGGTGGCCAGCTGGCGCTTGGAGCGCTCGACCAGAACGATGCGCAGCAGTTGACCAGCATCTCGAAGGGCGAGCCGAGCCGCGAGGGTGGCCCCGCAAAACCCGCCACCCAAAATGGCGATGGTCCTGGGTTCAGTCAGGTGAAATGGGCCGGTGGAATCTCTAGCCCCGATGATCATGGCTCCCGATAACGCAACATGCATGCCAAACCAGCTGGTATCTGTTTGCCGGGATGCAGGACTGATTTGAGCAGAATCCGTCAATATTGCTGGACACTGAGTCATTAAATGTGGTAGATTATCCGTCATATATGACGGTTGATCGATTTGATCTGGATGTTTGGCGGGAAGCCTCCAGGGCAACAGAGCTGGCGCAGGTGGCGACTCGCATTGCGAAGTTCGTGGCCGGGCGTCTGCCATTGGGCATCCTGGTCATTCAGCACTTCGATCGCTCACACGCGTGCCTGGAAATCGTCGGCGCGGCTACGGCACTGGGGCACGGCGTTGACCTCCAGAGCCAGCGCACCGACCTTTCAGCAACTCAGTTGAAGCGACTTTCAACCTGGTGCCACGACGGCGACCCCCTGCACGCCAAGCGTACGGGCCTCGCCAAGGGACAATTGGCCTGCTTGGTTCGCGCGCTGCCAGAGGCATATCACCCATGCGATGTGGTTGCCTACCCGTTGATCCTGGAGAAACAGCTTCTGGGAGTTCTGGTATTGACCTCAGCGCCGCGCAAGACATTTACGGCGGCCCATCGAACATTTGCGAGGGCGCTGCAGGAGCCTTTGGCGGTAGCGTTGGAAAACGACCGGCGAGTGCGCGCGTTGACCACGATGCGCGAAGCGGCCGAGGCGGATAAGCAATCACTGCTGTCACGACTCGGGAGAGAACAACTGAACGACACGATCGTGGGTCAGGAAGCTGGATTGAAACTAGTCATGCAGCGAGTAGGCCTGGTCGCGCGGTCGGACATGCCCGTGCTGCTGCTGGGCGAGACAGGCTCGGGAAAGGAAGTGATCGCGCGGGCGATCCACACGCAATCGGATCGAGCCGGCGGCCCGTTCATGCGGATCAACTGCGGTGCGATTCCGCCGGAGTTGATCGATTCTGAACTCTTCGGCCACGAGCGAGGAAGCTTTACTGGGGCGACATCGAGCAGGCAGGGATGGTTTGAGCGCTCCGATGGCGGCACGCTGTTCCTGGATGAGGTGGCTGAATTGCCACTGGCGGCGCAAGTGCGATTGCTTCGGGTTCTGCAGGACGGCTCATTTGAGCGAGTCGGAGGCCGTCAACCGATGACGGTTGATGTGCGCATCGTCGCCGCAACGCATCGCGATTTGCCATCGCTGATCGACAACGGGCGATTCCGAGAGGATCTGTGGTATCGGCTGGCGGCATTCCCGGTGCGTTTGCCGCCGCTGCGCGAGCGGCTGGAAGACATCCCGAAGTTGGCTGACCATTTTGCGCAAAAGGCGGCGAGGCGATTTGGGTTGCCCGTGCTCTCGCTCAATCAGAATGATGTGACGCTGCTGACGTCGTATCCGTGGCCGGGAAACGTGCGCGAGTTGGCGGCAGTCATCGACCGGGCGGCGATCCTTGGCGAAGGAAAGCGGCTGGAGATTGCCAAGGCGTTGGGGTTGGGCCAGCCAATCAGCCGTGTGCCGGCGGCCATCGCGCCCAGTCAGCCAGCGCCAGGTGGACACGTGGCGACGATCGAAACGCTGGACCAAACGATGACTCGACAGATCGAAGCGGCTCTGCGTGCCACCAGGGGTCGGATTGAGGGGCCATCAGGAGCGGCAAAGCTGCTGGGCATCAATCCGCATACCCTTCGTGCACGCATGCGCAAGCTTGGCGTCGATTGGCGGCAGTATCGCCATCCAAGGGCCTCCGACGCTCTCGCCGTTAAAATGACCCCGCATCTTGCCGGTTCCACTTGGACCGATGGTTGAGGCGGGGCGAACTCCTGACCGATCAATCTCGTTCGAAGGACCATGACCATCGAGCACGAATACAAACGAACGCGGCTCGCCCGCCCTCCCCATGAGTTCGGAAGGATTCGTCGGTGAGAATCGTCCACGTGACTTCATCATTGAATCCGGCGCATGGCGGACCCCCGGCGGCGATCATCGGAATGGCGACCGCGCAGGCCGGCTTGGGCCATCAGGTTCGTATCGTGAGTCCGCCGACACCGGATAAGCTCCAACAGACCAATCGGCGATATGAGGATTCTGGCAACTTATCGCAGTTGGAGTTGCGATTCGTTGAGAACCCCGGCGCCGTTGATTTGTTGGTCGGCGGTCGATATCGACGGATCTTCGAGGAAGCGATCGGTGATGCCGATTTCGTCCACATTCACGGCGTGTGGGGACCCTTCCTGGTTGTGGCATCTCGTGCCGTAAACCGGCTGAGTCGCCCATATTGCGTGACACCGCACGGAATGCTCACCAAATGGTCCCTGGCGCACCGGCGGCTCAAGAAATCGCTCGGCATGCTGCTGGGTTCACGGCGGATGGTGCAGAATGCCCGCTTTATTCATACGCTGGGCGAGACGGAATACGACAACACGAGCCAGCTCGGGCTTCGACCCGCGGTGCGCACCATTTCACTCGGCGTGCACGCGCATGAATTCGACCCGCTTCCCGAAGGCGGCTCGTTCTATCGGCAGCAGCCATCTCTTGGGCAACGCCCGTACGTCATTTTCCTGAGTCGTCTTCACCCCGGCAAAGGATTGAAGATTCTTGGAGAGGCGCTCTCAATTTTGGCGCCTCAGCACTCTGATCTGGCTCTGGTGGTTGTTGGACCGGATTCCGGCGCGAAGGCGGCGTTTGAAAGTCAGATCGCCGCCGCGGGACTGCAGGATCGCGTTTTGATGATGGGTCCACTCTATGGCCGATCGAAGATTGCCGCCCTCCGCGACGCACTGTGCTTTTGCCTGCCCAGCGAGCATGAAGCGTGCAGCGTGGCGATTCTTGAATCGCTGATTTGCGGCGTGCCGGTGGTGATCTCGCCCGAATGCGATCGGCCTGAAATCGAGCAATTTGACGCTGGTCGAATCGTGCCCAGGCAACCTCAAGCGATCGCCGGGGCGATTGAGCAGATGCTGACTGATCGGGCGATGCGCGAACGCTTGAGCCGCAACGCGCGAGAGCTTGCACTGTCTCAATTTACCTGGAGCAGGGTTGCCGCGGCGCTGGTTGCGGCCTATCAGTCAGGCGCGCCCAGCCCACCGCGAGCAAAGAAGCCCGATCGCGCACAGCCGGCCCACATGGTCAAGCCCACTGCGATGATGAAACTGCGTTGGCTCCCGCGACGGATCGCGCGCCACACCGCTCTTTCGACGCTGGGCTGGGCCTATATGCGAAGCGGCCGTTACGAGACGCTTGCTCGCACACCTCGCGTGCAGGTTCTTCTGTTCCACCATGTGCCATCAGATCACTTGCTTCGCTTCAAGGATGTTTTGCGCTTTTTTTCGGGCGACAATCGCTTCATCAGCTACTCGGAGGCCGTTGAACGGATTCGCACCGGCAAGATCGATCAGCCTTATATGTCCGTGGCATTCGACGACGGGTTCAAGAGTTGCCTAAATGCGGCCAACGCCATGTCGGAACTTGGAATCTTCGGTTGCTTCTTCGTGAACCCTGCAAGCATTGAGTTGCGCGATCCGGTCTTGATCGAGCGATTCAATCGCGAACGGCTCCTGGGATCATCACGCGAGTTCCTGTATTGGCGCGACCTGGAAAGACTCATCGATCGCGGGCATGAAATCGGCAGCCACACCGTGAGTCACCGCGATCTTGCGCTACTGTCAATGGCCCAAGTCAGGAGCGAATTGCAGGAGTCATTCGATGTGCTCAACAAGAGGCTGGGAAAAGTCGAGCATTTCGCCTGGCCGTATGGTGGCTTTGCCAACATCACTCCCGCCGCCGCCAAGGCAGCCTTTGAAATCGGATATAAGAGCTGTGCGTCGGGCGTGCGCGGCGCGCATGGTCCGCCGGCTGCCAGGACGTCGCGGCTGTGTATCCGCCGCGACCACTACATTACCCGATGGCCCGTGAGTCACATCCAGTACTTCCTGGCCCGCAACGCCAGGCAACTCTTGAGCGGAACGACCTGGCCCGAAGGCTGGGATCGCGAGATTTGTGAAGGCGACAATTCAGCATCGCCCAATCAACAAGCCGCCCATGCGTCATTGCCGTAATGACGTCGCGGATGTTGAGCCGCAGGCCGGCAGGTCTAGGCCTATAGTCCTAGGGAGGAAGTCGGAACATCGAGTTCGTAGGCATGCGATGTGTTGACAGCGCGCACTGATTGGGGCAGACTAGAACTTCGCGCGGGTGTAGCTCAGTTGGTAGAGCGCCAGCTTCCCAAGCTGGAAGTCGACGGTTCAAGCCCGTTCACCCGCTTGCTGTGAGCGTGAGAAGATGAGAAAACGCCTGCGATTCCGGTTTGATCTTCACGACAGGCATGGTCGAGTTGGTTCAAGGTAATGCGGCTCCGAGCGCCTCTGCGATTCTGGAAGGTGCCAAAGGCAACGCCGAATGGCTCAGCGCGGCAGCCGCTGGTGCTGCTGTATCACTCGGTGTCGAACGTCAGACCCGATCCATTTGGAATCCGCGTCTCGCCCAGAAACTTCAGCGAGCAGATGGCGGTGCTCGCCGCGCATGCACGCCCCGTGCCCTTCACCGAAATTGATCGAGCGATCCGGGATGACCACCTGCCCGAAGGCGCGGTGGCGGTGACCTTTGATGACGGATATGCCGACAACCTGCTCAACGCCAAGCCGGTGTTGGAACGATATGGGATTCCGGCGACGGTTTTCATTTCAACCGGGTACATTGGATCAGACCGCGATTACTGGTGGGACGAACTGGATCGACTGGTGTTGAGCGCCGGACGGCTGCCTCGCCAACTGCGTCTGGAGATCGATCAATGCACCTATGAGTGGGACCTGGAGTCTTCGGCTCGCTACAACAGGATCGCGGTCTGGGGACAGCGCCAATGGAAGGTCTGGCACCGGATGGCGCCGACTGGACGACACGTGATCTATTCGGCGCTCTGGCAACTGCTTCGGGTGGCAACTCTGGAGGATCGCGAGAACGCGCTGGAGCAGCTGCGCGACTGGGCGGGTACAAATAGAACCGGGCGATCGACTCACCGCAGTCTCACCGTCGAGGAACTCAAGTCTCTGGCTGATGGCGATCTCATCGAGATCGGCGGCCATACCGTCAATCATCCGTCGCTCGGCGCGATCGACGAATCCGCGCAGCGCAGCGAACTCTGCGAATCAAAGCGGTGGCTGGAGGGCACGTTGGATCGCGAAGTCACCAGTTTTTCGTATCCGTACGGTTCACGCGATGACTATTCGGCGCAGACCGTTGAGCTCACGAAGGCGTCGGGATATCGGCGCGCCTGCACGAACGTGGCCGGGGTCATCAAGCAGGATGTGGATCAGTATCAGTATCCGCGCCGGGTGGTGCAGGACTGGGACGGCAGGACGTTTCTAAGGTGGCTGCGCCAATGGTTCTCCGAGACCGCCGTTCCCCTGCTGTTCTGCGCAACCGAGCAGGTCGCCGTCTTCGCGTGACGCCTCGCCCCATACGCCCCTGCCGCGAACGTCAGTCCCCCGCCCCACCCAGAAGCCCACGTTCATCGAACGTGGGCGCCCTGCCCATCCGGTAGGGTGGGACGAGCGCGCCCTTGTGCGAATCCGACCGCTTCCCTGACTAACCCCCAATAGCCGGGTCGCTTCGCGACCCTGGGCGAATCCAAAACAGAAAATCCACCAAAGGAAATCGCCCGCAGAAACGTTCTGCGGGCGCCTCCCTTTATACGCCATCCCCTCGCCATCATTCACATTCAATCAACTGTTGCTCACACAGCGATTGAATGCACCGATCCATGCAGTCGGCAAAACCCTGGGTCGTCGTGGGCCACTGGGCCTCGCA
>JAKEEP010000139.1 GCA_022616475.1 Phycisphaerales bacterium
CGCGACATAGAACTGTTGGGCGGCAGACGGGCCGGACCGATCCTCATGCAAATCCTGGCCGGTATAGATCGCCTCCCACCTCTCCCAGAGTTGCGGCTGCGTGCTCCAAGCCTCGACGGCCTGGTACTTGCGGGTCTCCCAGCCGCTCACCTTCCGGGGGTTGCCGGGGCTTCCGGGGGCGACGTGGCAGGCCAAGAGCGAGTCATAGTGCAGGATCGTGCCCACGAAGACGATGTTTGTCAGCGGGTCGCCGGCCTTGAGCAGCGTCTTCTCGAACCAATCGCGGAGTTTCTCGCGCTGCTCAGCGGAACTGACCTGCTCCTGGTCCTCAAGGTCATCGACGATAATCAGGCTCGGCCGGTGCCGTCCGTGCTTCATGCCGCGGATGCCCTGGTTGGCGCCCAGCGCCCTGATGCACACACCATTGCGGAGCACGATCTGGTTGTCGCGCCAGGGTTTTGGCGCCGGTCGCATTCCGGCGGCCTCGGGGAAATCCTCCAGCAGCCGAGAATTGGCCTGCAGCTCATGCTTGATGGTCTTGAGCAGGGCAACAGCCTGGTCCTTGGTGGCCGAGATCATGAGGATCAACATCTCCTTCTGATACACAGCGCACCAGAGGGCGTAGGCCAGGCTCACCACGGTCGTCTTGGCATGTCCCCGGGGCGCGGCGACCGCCAGGCGCTTGGGCCTGGCGGTCGATGCGTTTTCCAGCTGTGCGAACAGCTCATGATGCATCCGAGACATCGGCTTGTTGAAGTGATGCGGCAAATAGGTCTGTGCAAACGCCTTGGGCGATGCCGCGGCAAGTTCGCGCCGGCGCTGGCTGAGCTGCGCCGCGATCGCCATGCGATAATCACGCTGCAGGTGCATGGTCATCCTCCTTTGCCGGCTGGGCTGCAGTCAGTTGAGCCACGGTGCTGGCGAGATTCGCGTGAGCCGTGATCCTTTCAAGCTCGCCGAGCTTTTGGACCATCTCGCCGTTCTGTGACTCCTGGGCAACAACTCGCAACCGGCTCATCTCCAGGAACAGGCCATCGAGCGGAGGAAGGTCATCGATCTGGTGCTTGAGGCTGGCCTCAACGCGCTGTGCCGCCGTGGGCATGTACCCCAGACTTTGCAGGCGCTGCAAGACATCGCTGATGACCTGGTAGCAGCGATGCTCGGCATCGATTCTCGTGCCGGGCTCGGCTCCCTTGTCGCGTGCAGCCCGCCGCATACGGTTGATGACGAGGTCCGCTTCCATGACCAGCCGGCCGACGAACTGTGGCACGAGCTTTGGGTCGGGCTCGATCGCATAGGCCTCCTGAATAGCCTTGCGGTCCCGAATGATCGTGCGCTCGGACAACGTCATGATCTCGGCGATTTCCGCCGCCGAATACCCCTCGGCTGTCAAGTGCGCCACGCATAGCCGACGAACGTTGGCGGGCAAGCCTTTGCCCGTGATCGTCCGCTCCCGCAATCCTCGAATCGTCGCCAGCGTCGTGGGTTCATCGCCATCAGGTTTCTGGATTTCGTGATTCTCAGCAGGAGTAGGAGTAGTCATGCTGCCTCCTTCGTGGCTCGGGCATAGCGCTTGACCAGTTGCGGAGGCGCCTTGCCGACGCCGACATAGTCGATCCAGCGCCGGACGATTACGTCGCAGTAGTGCGGACTGATCTCAATTGCGAAGCAGCGCCGGCCGAGTTTCTCAGCAGCAATCAGTTGCGACCCGGATCCGCAGAAAGGCTCGTAGCACACATCACCGCGGCGCGTGTGTTGGCGCATGGGGATCGCGAAGAGCTCGACGGGTTTGCTGGTCGGATGCTCGGTGGCCTGTCCGACCGGTACCGTTGGGATCTGCCATGTTGTCGATGGGTAATCTTCGGTGTGGCGCGGCGGCTTTTGAGTTCGAATCCATCCGAAGAAGCATGGTTCATGTTGCCAGGTGTACCAACTGCGCGTCAGGATCGGACGGTCCTTCATCCAAATAATTTGCTGATGGACAAATGCGCCGAACTTCTCCCACACCGATTCGACCATCGCCTGGCGCCGACTGGCGTGCCAGCAATACCAAGCGGCATTGGGAGTGATCGCATTGTCGATCGCAACCTTGACGAACTTCTCGTACAAATCTGGATTCGCCTCGGCGTCGTCCCACGTGATGCCATAGCTGCCTGACCAGTTCTTGTTCTTGTCCTTCTGCTTTCCTTTGGCGGCGCGCTTCCCGGGATGGCTTGTGCCGTCGTAGTTGACCAGGTACGGAGGATCTGTCGCGAACAGGATCGCGCGCTTGCCATCCATGACTTGGGCGACGTGCTTGGGATTGGTCGAGTCGCCGCAGAGCAGACGATGACGCCCAAGCTCGATCAACTCGCCAGACTTTGTCACCGCCGGTTTCGAGGTATCGAGCGCCGCATCGATGTCGAACGTGTCGTCCCGCCCATCGTTGGCCCCGGAGTCGAGT
The DNA here is from genome assembly GCA_022616475.1 of Phycisphaerales bacterium. GTDB lineage: Bacteria > Planctomycetota > Phycisphaerae > Phycisphaerales > SM1A02 > JAKEEP01. The sequence continues at coordinate 2,444 of JAKEEP010000139.1, forward strand.
ACGCGCGCGAGCAGGTCCTCGATGTCCGGGACATCGAAGCCGGTCATCTCGACATCGAAATCGGGCGTTTTAGTCAGCTCATCGAGCAGCGCGGCCAGCTTCTGTTCGTCCCACTCACCCTGAATCTTGTTCAATGCGATGTTGAGCGCCCTCTCCTTGTCCGGAGGCAAGTTGACAACGCTGACCTCCACTTCGGTCATGCCCTGCTCGATCAGGACCTTGAGGCGCTGGTGACCGCCGACGAGGTTGCCGGTCTTCTTGTTGTAGACCAGAGGCTGCACGTATCCAAACTCGTCGAGGCTGCGTTTGAGCTTTTCGTACTCGGGGTCGCCTGCTTTGAGGTCCTTGCGCGGGTTGTACGGCGCGGGATTGATATTTTTGATGTGGATTTTGCGAATGTTCATAGTCGTGCACGACTCCTTGAAATGGGGCGCGGGTTGACCGCGCCGTGCGAGTTGGTTCAGAGCTGCTGCACGAATGCGAGTCGGGAATGTGCGCGGGTTGCGGCTGGCCACAGGTCGGATCGAACCAATCGTGGACCGACCGCGCTATGCGCTTTCCTGATTCGATCTTGATTTGCTGCACGCGACGGCTCGATGCCGTCGAAGGTCTGGCTACAAGCCAGACTTGGCGTCGGCTTTGGAGCCGGCGAGCTGCAGCCAAGGCGTCACGCCAAGGGCACGCAGCTTATCCAGACCATACCTCATGGTGAGGTGGAGTCAAAAGGTTTCGATGCAAAAATCGACCCGACGGATCGCAGCGGGAGCGATAACTCGGCTGAGATCAGCAATCCGATCCGCCCCGCCAAGAGTCAGCTCCGAAGGCAGCGACAACCTCTGCTCAACAAGACACGCGCATCCTCATCGTTTCCAACCGCACGCCGCACGATTGTCGTGGGGAAGGACGACCGCTGGCTCGTGGCGAGCGCCACCGGCGGGCCGGTCAGCATGATCGAGCCCCTCGCGCGGCAACCGAACGTCTCGTGGTATTGCTGCGTCTCCGAGCCCCCTGCCGCCAAGGCGCATCAGGAGGCGCTCTTCACCACATTCGCTGATCAGGTTGATCCCGAACTTGCTCGTGTTGAACGAGTTGGCCGATCCAGATGGCCCCATTTTCGACCGATATGGTTTGTTTGTTCTCCCCTCAAAATGTAGGGACTCCGTCATGAACCCATTTCCCGTGGAAAAGGTCAACGCCATCTTGGTACGTGCGGATCGCGAGCAAGCCAATCGCCTGCGAATCGAAGCGTGACGCAGACACATTGGCACAGATACCCGTTCAGGTCCAGCGGCTGTACACCGACTCAGCTTCCGCGCCCGACCCAAAGGTTGTCGCGTCAATTGTTATGCTGGCACCGGGGTATGGCCTGATGGCGATGGCGGAAGTGCGACGATTGAAGTCGTGGCACGAGAAGTGCCTGCGGTGATCAATGCCGCTCGATATCACCTGGTTCAAACTGGAGGCTCCCTTCATGGACACGCATCGAACGATCCACACCAATTCAATGCTGCTCGGCGCAGCCCTTGTCGTGGTCGGGTTCGATGGATTGTACCGATGCGAGCATTGAGCATTCGCCAACCCTACGCCGAACTGATCCTGCGCGGCGTGAAGCGCATCGAATACCGCTCGCGGCCGACCAAGATCATCGGCGAGCGGTTCTATATCTATGCGTCTCGCAAATGGGCCGCGATCAATGGTGAGACGCTTCGGGGCGTCGCACCCGGCGACCTGCCCACAGGTTTAATCGTGGGCACAGCGACGATCACAGGATGCACGCGCCAGAACGGCCACTACGAATGGCACCTGTCCGATGTGAAGCGGCTGGACAAGCCGCGCCGACCCAAGCGCATGCCTCAGCCTGTTTGGGTTAGGCCGTTCTAGGGCGCGTTCTCCGCTGGCGCTGTCGCTGCGCTTTCAGGCTTCGTCACATCGATTGGCTTGCCTTCGGGCACTAGACCCAAGCCTCCTACAACGGCAAGCACGATGTACAGGATGATGAAGACCAACGGAATCCATTGCTCTAGATGGGAAAGCGGATGGTACACCTTGCCCTTACCGCGTTGGGCGGTGTCCCATTCGTAGTCGTAAATGGCCGCAGGCATGTGCTGCTCAAGTTCATGGATGACCTTGAACTTCACGGTATTGAGGCCGCGGTACGACGTGATGATCCGGTGCCATGTAACCGCTACAAGCAACCCGGCGACCGGCACGAGGATCGTCCAGTATGTGTGGTACTTGCTCGCGGCAATCACCCCATAGAGCGTCACGAGAAGCGCGTTGACCGTGAGAAGATAATTGTTCGCCACGACTCGGCGCTCGCTGATCTTCTCAGCAGACTCGACGTAGTGAGTGTACTGCGCAAAGAGATCGGCCTTGAACGAATCGCCGTAGCTCTCCTTGGTTTGCCGGATCAACTGCGGTTTGGTCCCGTCGCCCATGTGTCAGCGTCCGCCGCCGATGAGCGTCTTGAGATTGGGCCAGGTCCAGTTGTACATCTTGTCAGTGCTCTTGGCGGTGTCGGTTTCGTGCAGGTCTTGTCCGAGTAGGCTTGGAGGAGAAAGTAGTCCTTGCCCTTCTCCTGAGCAATGGTGACTTCGGCGCTGACGCCATTGGCGTAGTGCGTGTGCTGGCCGCAGAGGACGGCCACTACATCGATGTTGTCCATGCGACGGCGCACTTTGTCCTTCCAGTCGCCGGACAGATGGTCCTTCACCGACGCATCGGTGAAATCGAACGGGCTGTCAGGCAGTTTCGCCTGTCCGGCCAGCATCGTTTTCGCGTCCGCGTCATGGTCGTAGTCAAAACTGATGAATACGCGCTTCTTCGCCATCTGTCTTACTCCTGAGTCAGGTTCCGTATCGCCGGATCGCATTCACGATGGTTTCCTGCCGCCAACGGATGATCTCGTCGGCATTGTCCTGCACGGCACGGGGAAGCACGCGGTTTCCCCACGGAGCGATGCCGAGGATGGGCTTGCCGATTCTGCGAGCGAAGGCCATCTCCCAATCCATCCACTTGCTGTGGGCAGTGTACATCCCGGCCAGCACGAGCATGACGTGTGCCGGACGCATCTGGTTTCGGAGGTTGTACTGAAGTTGGTTGTCCGTGTCGAGCGGGTCGTGTTCCGGGACACTGCGGTTCTCCCAGTCGAAGTTGGGAGCGGCGTCAAGGAACTGACAGATGCGCCCGTAGTCGTCGCTGTATTCCCAATCGTGGCAGATAAACACTGAGTACTTTTTGAGTGCAGGCATGACACCTCCTGAGAGATGCGCCGCGGTGTATCATCGGTGGCGGCAACGATCGGACCGCCGATTGTACGGCGCAAACTCCTGGAGGTGTCGCTTGGCCAAGCCGAGGGTCTTCATCAGTTTCGACATCGCAGACAGGGACGTGAAGCAGAACTTGGTGGCACAGGCTGCCGACCCCAAATGCCCGTTCACGTTCGTGGATTACTCCATCCCGCAGGCCCTTCCGGACAAGTGGGTCCCGGAGGCACGACGCCTGATCGGTGACTCGGACTTCGTGGTCGTTCTGTGCGGCGACCAGACCCACCAGGCAACTGGTGTTGAGACCGAGCTTCAAATCACCAAGGAACTGAAGAAGCCGTACGCGCTCATCAAGGCAACGCGTCAACATACCCCGACACGTCCAAGGTCCGCCAGTCCAACGGAGCTGATGTACCCAGCAACATGGCCAACCGTGGCCGCGTTGTTGAGAGGCGAGAAACCGCCGGTGGCGTGATCCATGTGGATGCTTGTTGGCGAGTGCGAGTTCGCAAGATTTGGCACGTCAAGCGTCTGCCCAAGCCGCGCAAGCCCAAAGGCAGACCGCAGCCGGTGTGGTTCCGGCCGTTCTGAGGCTTCCCGTCATCCGTTATTCCCGAATGACTGCCTCGTTCATGCGATTGTTCTAGAACTGAAAGTTGATCCCCGCGAAGATCTGCCACTGCGGCGCCACGCCGTCATCGTCGTGGAAGACCGTGTATTGCGGCTCGACGAACACGTTGACCGTGGTCTTGCCCACCTGCCACACTTTGCCCGCGCCCAGGCCGAGCGGGATGAAGTAGGTGTCGTTGTTGAGGTCGAAGTTCCAGATCGCCGTGGATCGGAGATAGAAGCCTTTGGGCAGGTTGTAGATCGCCAGCGGCTGGAATTGCAGGAGCGTGACATCATCGCGGTCCGAGTCGCCGCCGTTGCTGGCGAAGGACTGCTGGAAGGTGACGATCCCGCCGACGATTCCCCACTTATGCGGCGAGACGACCAGGCCCGAGGCGCCGATCTGCCACTGGCCCGCGCCCAGCGCATCGCTGGTGGCCGTCGGCGCCACGAACACCGGGCCCAGACCGAACTCCAGCCCGTGTCCCTTGAACACGAAGTAATCGATGAGGATCAGATCACCAAGGCCGGTGTCGTAGCCGGTGTCGGGCGGCAATGACGGCCCGTATGCGATCGGCAGCGTGAAGCGGAACAGTTGCGGCGGGCCGCCGATCTTGTGCGGGATCACTCCCCGCAACAGGAACTGGTTCGACTGCTCATCGCCGTCCAAGCCGTAGAAGTGCGGGGTGTAATAATTGTGCAGGTTGAAGGTGATCTTGGGCGTGAGCGGGTTGTTGGCTTCGTTCTGCGCGCCCCCAGCCGGAGCCGCTTGACCTTCGGCTGCGCCGTCCCCCGGCTGATCCTGCGCCGGCAGGAAGCCGTAATTGATCGAGGCATCACTGAATTCCAGCGACAGATCGAGCGCGGCGTTGTTGACGAGCGATTCGACAGCTTCGGACGTGCTGCGCACCGAGCCACTGGCCGCGCCCTGGGCGCGCTCGACGGACGCGGCGCTGATCGAGGGCGCCGGAAAGATCGTTCTCCAGTCGTTCTTCATGTCCACGACCGTCCACCCCTTGGCCGCGGCTTCGTCCAGGGCTTTGTCGAGCTTGCCGATGTGGGATTGGCGGTCGTACGCGAACTCACGCTCGGCGTCGGTGTGGTGGACGATCAGTGCGAAGCGCGGCCCGTCGCCAGCGGTCGTGTACTGGAGCATCTGGAGGTCGCCGTCGGAATTGCCGAAGGCGGCGATGGGACGGCGGCCAAAGCGGCGGTAGATGCCCACGGGCTTGCCTGGGCCGTCGTCGATGAACGCGATCTTCGGCTCGCGCACGAGCACGGGCTTGCCGTCCTTCATCTCCGGTTTCACCTCCTGCTGGCTGCCGATGATTTGTTCGCTCGGGATGCCGTAGGCGTCTTGGGCCCAAGTCCGCATGAACTCGATGGACCCGCCGGAGACGATGTACGTCTTGAAGCCGTTGTCGCGCAGGTAGGCGAGAAGCTCCTGCATCGGTTTGTAGACCAGGGCGGTGTACGGGCGGTCGAATTTCGGGTGCCGCGACTTGGCCAACCAGTCTCGGATCGTCTTGTCATATTCCTCCGTCGTCATGCCGCTGTTGGCGACGGCGAGGAGTTCCAGGATCGGCTTGTGCCCCATCTCGGCCAGGGCCTTGTGATCCTGCGCGACCAGGGCCTTGAAGGCTGGATTGTCCTTCCACTCCGGATGCTGCGGGGCAGCGGCCTTCACCTGGTCGAGCATGAACACAAACTGGAAATAGAGCGGCTGCTCTGCCCAGAGGGTGCCGTCGTTGTCGAAGGTGGCGATGCGATCGGCGGGCTGGACGAGTTCGGGCGATCCCTCCTTCGTCACCCGAGTGACGAAGGAGGTGATCGCCGTCTTTGAAGGGCCGTCGTTCCATGAA
>JAKEEP010000140.1 GCA_022616475.1 Phycisphaerales bacterium
AGGCGCCGTTGCCCCGCTTGACCGATGCCTGGCAGTAGCATTTGCCGGTGGTAACGCTCCAGCATCGCGAACTGATGCTATTCAGAGCCGCGACGGTAAGGGAGCCTCCCAAGAAAGGTGCCAGGCACCTTTTTCAGGAGTGAGATTGAGTTTGCGTCTGATTGTTCAGAAAAAGGTGCCAGGCACCTTTTCTGGAGGTCACCACGCGAAGTGTGCGAACGCCTTGTTGGCGTCAGCCATCTTGTGAGTCGTTTCGCGCGTGGTCATCGCCTTGCCCTCGCCCTTGGCCGCGTCGAAAAGCTCCTTGGCCAGACGAATCGACATCGGCTTGCCCTTTTCTTCGCGTGCGGCGGTGATGATCCAACGGAAGCTCAAGCTCAACTGCCGGCGAGCGCTGACCTGCATGGGCACCTGATAGTTCGCGCCGCCAACGCGCTTGGATCGAACTTCTACCCCCGGCTTGACGTTTTCGATCGCCTTGTTGAACACCTCGATGGCGGTCGCTGGGAAGTTCTCCGGCTTTTCCTTCTCCAATCGAGCCTGGATCTGGTCCAGTGCGTCGTACACCACGCGCTGCGCCACGGCTTTCTTGCCGTCGTGCATCACGCAGTTGATGAACTTCGCCAGCACGCGGTCCTTGTAGCGTGCATCCGGCTTGAGCTGCCATTCCGATTTGGTAATACGTCCGGTCATTCCGGTGGTGCCTCCTTGGGGCTTGGTTCACCGCAGCCTGCTGAAGCGCGGGGCTGTTGGCTGCGATTACTGCCGTATGTGAGAGTGATGAGTGCTCGGTGCTGAGTGCTGAGTCGTAAATCGTAAATCGTAAGTCGATCAACCCTTCGGTCGCTTGGTACCGTACTTCGATCGGCCCTTCTTGCGGCCATCGACGCCAAGGGTGTCCAGCGAACCGCGCACCACGTGGTATCGAACGCCGGGAAGATCGCGCACGCGGCCGCCACGAACCAAAACGATCGAGTGCTCCTGAAGATTGTGCCCTTCGCCGCCGATGTATGCGGTGATTTCGCGGCCATTCGAGAGCCGTACGCGGGCAACCTTGCGCAACGCGGAGTTGGGCTTCTTGGGGGTGACGGTTCGCACCTGCAGGCACACGCCGCGTTTCTGCGGACTGCCTTCCAGATCGCGCGTCTTCGATTTGGCGATCGGCGTGCGGCGCGGCTTGCGGACAAGTTGATTCAACGTGGGCATAAGAACACAAACTCCGGGCAAATCCCGCTTTCTTGGGGAAAATCGAGACGGAGACTGTAGCAGCAAACTGCAGAGGCGGCAACTTCGCTCGATCGGCGCTCAGCCTGTTTAGCGGGCGGCGCCCTCGCCGCCTCGGTCGCCCCCTTCCCCTCAATCACCACACCAGCCGCACCCGATCCCGCTCGATATTCCATTTCACCCCGTCCCACGTGGCGGTGACGCCCTGCCGCGATGAGCCCACGCTGGCGGTCCAGTCGCTCACCTCGCCGATCACGGTGGCCTGGTTCTCATCGCGCTTGGTGATCTTGATGCCCAAGCGGGTCGCCAACTCGTTGGTGCCTGGGAAGTAGTCCATCTCCCGGCTTTGCCAGGTTTGGGGCATCCAGTCGATTCTCGCTTTGAGGTCTTTCAACTCAGCTAAGACTCGCTGCCGAAACTCGATTGGATCGACGTTCAGGTTTGGGGGGTCCGACTCGGCGATCGGCTCGAGCAGGAAGTGGCGCGTGAAGTCCCCCACGTTCGATTCATACGCAGCGCGATAGAGAGCCGCGTGAAGCAACACTTCCTGATCGATTCTCGCATCCTTGAGCACCGCTTGCCCGACCTGCGGAGGTCCCAAATCGCGTTGCTCGGCCGACGGCTCGTGACCCAAAGGCTCGCCGTTACGTTGAGCGCTCTGCTGAGTTGGGGGCGCGGTCGCCTGGCGGCTCTGCTGGCAGGCGAGATTCGATACCAGCAGCAGCATTGTTGCCGCCGCGCGCCATGCATTCATTCTCGGACTATTCATGATCAGCCGGTTCACGATCGGTCTGCTCGACTTGGGGCCAGGGCTCGTCGGCCACCGCCACTGCACTCAGACGCCAATAGCCGTGGCCTTTGTCATCTTTCGGCCGAATGCCACGAATCTCAAGCTCAAGAGTATGTTTCCCCGCCGTTAACTCAGGTACCGGAATTCGCACCGGCTCGACAATCCGGCCCGGATGCCACCCGCTACGATCGATGTCGCTTGACCACAGTTCGCGCCCGTCGATTTCCACCCTCCCGCTCATGGGGTTCTCCCGGCGCAGGGTAGCGCCGTTCTCCACCCACGGTCGCCACCGCGCCACCTCATGTCCGTCTATCTTCAACAGATGGGTCCGCGAAACGAACTCGTCGCCGCCGGTACCATCGGTGGCGTGGCCGGTGGAGGTGATCCAAAGCCGGGGCCGATCGAGTCCGCGCGGCACGTCGATGGTCGCCTTCAGCGTGCCTTTCTGGGCCGTGACCGCCTCTTCATTGAATAATGGCTTGGCCCACGCCGGACGGCGATACCCCGCGCTTCGGTCGCGGTAGATCAGGCTCAAACTGGCCTTCCACGCCGGCTTCTTGTACGTGCTGATGAGCAGCTGAAACGTCGTCTGGCCTTGAAGCAGCGGCGCTAGAGCGGTGATGTCCTGCTCGAAAACCCCCGGGCCGCCAAAGCTCGTGATGAATCGAATGAGTTCCACTTGGGCGGTTGTCGGTTTACCCCCGGGCTTGGCCGGTTGAGGTATGACAATCGTTGCACTCCCAAGGCGTGTCCACGGATCACCGGGACGGGGTTTCCCCTGTTCCTGGACGATGACCGGTTCAAGCGTCACTCGAACGATAATCTGCAGATCGGCCGGTTCATCCCCGCCGCCATCGCGCGGCAGGCTGACCTTGGTCTGGACCATCTGCCCGTTCTTGAGAACCTGATGCCCCTGGCGTTCGACCTCTCCGACTACCGCCCGGTCCCAATCCAGCTCGACCGCGTCAAAGACGGAAATGACCTGCTCGGCGACGGGCTTGGCGGCCTCCGGAGCGGCCGGACGGGGCGCCTGCGCAATGGCGGCCCCGCCGCAGAGCAGGCAAACAGCAGCCACCATCGCGTGATAGCGGGGGGCATCACGCCGGCGCACTGCGGAATTGCTCGATGGCCGCGACCGCCAGGCGATCGCAGCGCTCGTTTTCGGGATGTTCATTGTGCCCGCGGATCCAGTGGTATTTGATCGAGTGTATCTGCCGCAGCTCGTCGAGTTGCTTCCAAAGCTCGGCGTTCTTGACCGCGTCATTTCGGCCACGCTTCCAACCCTTCTTCTTCCACTCATCCATCCACTCGCGCAGGCCCTTGACGACGTATTGGCTGTCGGAATACAGGTCCACCCGGCAAGGGCGATCGAGCGCGCGCAAACCTTGAATCACCGAGATCAACTCCATGCGATTGTTCGTCGTCGAATACTCGCCGCCCGACGCTTCCTTCTTGGTCCCGGTGCGCAGGTGCTTGATGATATAGGCCCATCCACCCGGTCCCGGATTCCCGGAACACGCGCCATCGGTGTAAAGCTCTATGTGAGGCAGATCATCAGCCATGCGGTCACGGATTGTATGGTTTAGCGGGCGGGCTCGCCCGCCGTTGGCGCACAAGTCTTCGGAAACCCTTGGGTGCCGCGCGAGTCAAACGAGGTACAACGACCCCCGCTAAACTTTCATCATCATGCAAACCGCCGTCCATCGCATAGAAGTTCGACCGCACCCGGGCATGGCCGACCCCAGAGGCGCGGCCGCGCTCCGCGAAGCGCAGTCTCTGGGGCTCAAGCGACCGCCCCGCAGCGTCGAATCAGCCAGCATTTACCTGATCGAGGGACCGCTCAGCGACCGGCAGATCGCCCAACTGGCAGAGGAATTGCTCACCGATCCGATCACCGAACAGGCCACCATTGGAGCCAGCCGACCAAAGGCTGATTCGATGATCGAGGTGCATCCGCTGCCGGGGGTCATGGACCCGGACTCCGAAGCGGTGCAGTCCGCGGTCAAGGCGATGTTGGGAGTTGAAGTCGCGGTGCGCACCGGCCGACGGTTTGACCTTCACGGCGCCGATTCGAAAACAGCCCGTCAGATCGCCCAGCGCGCCCTGGCCAACACCGTCATACATGCAATCCACGACCAGCCCTACCACCCGGCCCAATTCCCGCACGGTTTGCCCTACGAATTGAGGGTCATCTCCGTTCCGCTCCTGGAGATGAGCGATGCTCAGTTGGTGAAGCTCTCGCGCGAAGCCCATCTGTTCCTGAGCCTCGAGGAAATGAAGGCGATCCAGAATCACTACCACACGCTCGGCCGCAATCCGCGCGAAATCGAACTCGAGACGATCGCCCAAACCTGGTCCGAGCACTGCGTCCACAAGACCATGAAGGCGACGATTCGGTATCGGGAGCACATCATCGATCGCAAACGCCCAGGCATAGCCATGCCTGGGCGTCCGGGTCACGACGTGAACCCCGACGGTTCCGTCACCATCCACAACTTGCTCAAATCAACCATCGCCGCCGCCACACACGAGCTGATCGCCGACGGCATCGACTGGTGCCTCTCAGTCTTCGTTGATAACGCCGGCGTGATCGCCTTCGACGACCGCAACGCCGTCTGTTTCAAAGTCGAAACCCACAATCATCCCTCAGCCATCGAGCCCTACGGCGGCGCGGCCACCGGCATCGGCGGCTGCATTCGCGACATCATCGGCACCGGCCTGGCCGCCAAGCCCATCGCCGCCACCGACGTCTTCTGCGTGGCACATCCGGATTTCAAGGACGTCCCCGAAGGCTGCTTGCCGCCGCGTCGCATCTTGACGCAAGTCGTCGCCGGCGTGCGCGACTACGGCAACCGAATGGGAATCCCCACCCTCAACGGCGCCGTATGGTTCGACAACGACTACGTCGGCAACCCGCTGGTGTTCTGCGGCTGCATCGGCGTCATGCCGCGCGACAAGATCAAAGGCCATCCCCGCAAGGGCGATCGCATGATTGCCGTGGGCGGGCGAACCGGCCGCGATGGCATTCACGGCGCCACCTTCAGCTCAGCGGAGTTGACCGATTCCCACGCCGATGAGTTCAGCCATGCTGTGCAAATAGGTAACGCAATCACTGAAAAGACGATGCTCGACGCGATTCTTTTCGCGCGCGATCATCCATTTTCCGGGGGCGGCTGTCTCTTCAACGCCATCACCGACTGCGGTGCCGGTGGTTTCTCTAGCGCGGTTGGCGAAATGGGGAAGGATTTGGGTGCCCAAGTTCATCTGGATCGCGCGCCTTTGAAATATGCCGGGCTCAGTCCGACCGAGATTTGGATCTCCGAAGCCCAGGAGCGCATGATCCTCGCGGTTCCTCCTCAGAACGTGAAGGCATTGCTGGATATCGGCCGCGAGCACGATGTCGAAATGAGCGACCTCGGCCAGTTCGGAACATCCAATGGCGAGCTCGTGCTCCTCTACCAAGATGTCGAGGTGGGCCGGCTCTCGATGGATTTCCTCCACGATGGCTTGCCTGAAACAGTGCGCGAGGCGACTTGGACCCCGCCGCACTCTCCCAAGACCGCAAAGTCGAAGCAACCACGAGCGCAACCATCGATCAGCGATGCGCTTCTTTCTCTCCTGGCCCATCCCAACGTCGCCTCCAAGCGCTGGATCATCCAGCAGTACGACCACGAAGTGCAAGGCGGTACGGTCATCAAGCCCCAGGTCGGATCGCATGGCCAGGGCCCGTCGGATGCGGCCGTCATCACGCCGGTTGCCGGTTCAAATCGCGGCCTGGCGATTGCCAACGGCTTGGCGACCGGCCTTCGCGACGATCCGTATCTGATGGCGCTGGCCGCCATCGATGAGTGCGTGCGCAATCTCGTCTGCGTCGGGGCCGACCCCCGCAAGATCGCGATCCTCGATAACTTCTGCTGGCCCAGCTGCGATGATCCCCAGCAGCTCGGCGCGCTCGTTCGCGCAGCCGAAGCATGCTACGACGGCGCCAAGGCCTACCGCACGCCCTTCATCTCCGGCAAAGATTCGCTCAACAACCAATTCACGACCGAAGACGGCCGAACGATTCGCATTCCTCCTACGCTCCTGATCTCCGGCATGGGAATCGTCGAAGACGTTCGGCGCTGTGTCACGATGGATGCCAAGGCCGCCGGCAATCTGCTCATGATCGTCGGCGCGACCGACGATCGAATGGGCGGCTCGCACTATGCGCTCTTCGGCGCTGAGGCCGGCGATTTGCCGCACGTTGATCTGAAATCCGGTCCCCGCGTCGCGGCCGCCGTCGCTCAGCTCATCACAGGGAATCTCGTCCGCAGCGCCCACGATTGCAGCGAAGGCGGCCTCCTGGTCGCCGCCGCCGAGATGGCCTTTGCCGGAGTTTTGGGCCTCCGACTGGATCTATCGCGAATGCCCATCCAAACCAATATCGAGCTTGCAGCGCGTTGCTTCTCGGAGACCCCCAGTCGCTACCTGATTGAAGTTGATCCCAAGAACATTTCTGAAGTTGAGGGGGTGCTCAAGACGGTCCCGCACTCCGTGATCGGGGAATTCAATCGTTCCTCGCGATTGACCAACGCAAATGGCGAATTCGATGTTCCAATTGAACGTCTGCGCGCTGCATGGATGAAAACGCTCGATTGGTGAATCGGCAGACCTGAGTGACGTACAATTGATCGATGCCCCGCGCCCTCATCATCACCACTGCCGGAATCAATTGCGATCGCGAGTTGGGCCGCGCGTTCGAATTGGCCGGCGCGCACCCCGAGTTTGTGCACCTCAATCGCTTGATGGCCCAGCCGCGCCTGATCGACCAGTTCGACCTCATCGGCCTCCCCGGCGGCTTCAGCTACGGCGACGCCATCGCCGCAGGACGAATCGCCGCTCAACTGATGCGCCGTACCCTTTACGCCTCATTTGTTCGCGCCATCGAGCGCGGCGTGCCCATCATCGCGCCATGCAACGGATTCCAGATGGCCGTTCAGTTGGGACTGCTCCCAGGACCCGAACTGGGCCAACCATGGCCCGCTGAGCCACCACGCCCAAGCGCCGCCCTCGCCCAGAACGCTTCCGGTCGCTTCATCGATCGCTGGTGCGCCATCGAGTTCCCCGCCAACACCCGCTGCATCTGGACCCAATCGGTTCAGCTTGAGCCATCGACAGCCTTGCTTCCGATCGCCCATGGCGAAGGCCGATTCGTGCCCGAATCCGATGATCTTGTCCTTCGCCTGGCGGAAAACGGCCAAATCGCCGTGCGATTCTCTGAATCCGACAACCCAAACGGCTCGGCCGCCAACATCGCGGGAATCTGCGATGCCAGCGGATTGGTTCTCGGTTTGATGCCCCATCCTGAGCGATACACCAGCTGGAACCAGCACCCATTCTGGACCCGCCTCTCGCCGGCTGAAATGTCGGATGAGCCTCCCGGCTTGCGCATGTTCCGAAACGCCGTCGCCTACGTTTCGGAAAAGCGGCAACCGCTGCACGCCGCCCGAAAGAAATGAATGCGTACTTGACGCGCGCCTTGCGATGTCGTCATTCCTCTCCACCAAGTTCCTCAAGTACAAAGGCCTGGCCGCGCAACCGCCGCGCCCGATCGTGGGCGATCTGCTCTGCGTCAACTGCGGCTACAACCTGCGCGGCCTGATGACCGGCGGCAATTGCCCCGAGTGCGGCCGGCAAATCAGCCTCACCCGCGCGCTCGAAGACTCGCTGCTCAGCGGGACCGTCGCGCAACGAAGGGCCTTGCTTGTTGGATTGACGATCGTCGCGATCTGCCCGGTCGTGTTCGCGCTGGCGCGCATCGGATTTCCGGTCGCCTGGTCGCTCAGCAGAACCGTTGGTGGAATCGAGGCGCTTGTCGTGATCGGTCTGCTGAACAACATGGCTTGGTGCGTCGGCGTGTGGCTGTTGACGCCAAGCCGGTTGCAGAAAAACCATCCGCGCTTGCGATGGGTTCGCCGTTCAGCGCGCTTCACCCAGCCCCTGTGGCCGACGGCCGCGGTGCTGTGGACACTCGCGCTCCTCGTGTTTCCCTCAACACCCGCAGGCGACAGCCTCATGTTCTGGGCGTCGCTGTGTCAGATCGTGTCGATGCTCGGCACGATCGCCTTCGGCGCCTGGATGGTGGTCCTGGCCGAGGATGCTGGGTTGGATGAAGCCTCAGCGCGCATCAATCTCTCGCTCTGGGTCGTGCCGATCCTCACGGTGCCGGTGAGCCTCATCCCCTGGTATCTCCGGTTCTTCGCGCTGGCGTTCATCTTGGTCCTTCTGCTGCCGTGGGCCTGGTACCTGGTGCAATTCTCGCGCGGGATCTGGGAAATGCGGCAGCATGTGAGCTGGGCGTTGAAGCTGGGCAAGTTCAGCTACGACCGCGCCCAGCGCATTCGCGAGACTCGACAAGAACTCGATGAAGAGGTTGCCGCGTCCATTCGCCCGCTCCCGCCGCCCACTCCCCAGCCTGACCTGCCGGCACTGCGGTCCGATGAATCGCCTGCCGGTTGAGCGGGACTCCTCGAAGTCATCTCAGTACCCTCTCCCTCTGGGAGAGGGCAGGGTGAGGGCAGAGCATTGTGCGCCACCCATCGATGGCCCTCACCCCCAACCCCTCTCCCAGAGGGAGAGGGGGGTCTTGCTTCTACAATCGGATGG
>JAKEEP010000141.1 GCA_022616475.1 Phycisphaerales bacterium
CAGCGAAGAAGTCGCAAGGTAATCGAAGACGGGATCGCCCAATCCTCTCGGCATTTGAGACCCGTCCTCATGGTGCGAGAAACTCAAAGTCAGTACACTAGATGAGCTGTTAGGTTAGGCAATCTCTATTTCGAACCAGATTTTGTGCCTTCTTCTCTAGATTCTGCTTGCAAACCGGCCTCAACCGTATCAATATCTGCATACGCACCCGTGGTAACGCGATCGAACGCCACGGTTTGAAAGAACGCCAGAGAGAGTCAGCTAGCTTTGAGAGAGCTAGCGAGTACATAAGAGAGAAGAGAAATGACCCTGCAATTAGTGCGCGTCCGGGCGAGTGTTCTCGCTATGTTCTGCGCGTCGGCCATCCTTTGGACGACCTCACCGGCGATGGCGGACATCGTTTCAGTCAATGGCTCGGCCAAGGTCACATCCGCGCCCGACTCGCTCCTGCGAAACCAGTGGGAGGCCAACAAAAAGACGCGAATCTTCCAGGAGAGATCGAGCTTCACGCTCACCGAGAGCCTGGCTGTGAACATCACCGTCCCCGGTTTGTACTTCAGCATTGGCGAAGGCAGCCCCGGGTCCATCGAGGCCGGCACCACCATCGACAGCTACCTGCTGCATCAGGATCCCAAGGGCCCCAAGCACGACATCATTCTCAAGGGCAAGATCACCTTCGATCAGGAGATCATCGGCATCATCATCAACAACCAGTTGCTGGCGATCAGCGATTTGGTGCTTGGAACTGATGACACGATCTATGCCAGCGGAACTGACAACCTCCGGCACATCGACTCGCCGTTCCTGCCCGATCGGATCAAGATCACCCCCGACGGCCGCACCCTGAAGTTCAGGCTGCACACGCGGACGGCCATGGATGAGATTCGCATCATCACCGCCAGCGCTCCGGTGCCAAGCCCGGGTTGCCTGGCACTTCTGGGCCTCGCAGGGGCGATGATGTCGGGCCGGCGGCGACGCAGCGCTTGATTTAGACTTCACCTTCATTGCTCTGGAAGGCCGGCGATGGCATCGCCGGCCTTCATGCTTCTGCGCGGGCTGCAGACCTCGCGCTTAGGCCAAGCGGTTCGAGCAACCCCCGGGGCACCTCCCTGTTTCAAAGAAGCCTTCGCCTTTGTGCATGGAGCATCGGCGGTCGGGAAATACAATGAAGGCGCGCTGGCGCCTCGATCATCGCTCAAGCGCGCCCGCCGCACCACAAGGGAGGCGCAGAATGACCTTCCGCATCGCGCATTCCGTCGGATGTGTTGCCATTGGCTTGTGCTCCGCTGCCAGGGCTCAAATCACGTACACCGTCACCGAAATCACGACGCTCGGCGGGCCCAGCAGCAACGCGCTGGCGCTCAACAACAATGGCGCCGTGGTCGGCATCTCCAACACCGCCGCTGGGCCAAATGTCGCTCGCGCCTTCCGCTGGATCAACGGAACGATCATCGACTTGGGCACGCTTGGGGGTCCGTCGGCCGAGGCGTTCGACATCAACGATGCCGGCCAGATCACGGGCCGCGCCGAAACTGCAGACTCCATCGAGTTCAACGAAACCTTTCACACGTTCCTCTGGGAAGATGGAACAATGACCGATCTGGGCACCTCCGGCGGCCAAAGCAGCCGCGGCTGGGCCATCAACTCCCAGGGCGTGGTTGTCGGTGCATCCCAAATCTGCTGGTACGACCCCAAGAATCCCGGTGGGCCATGCTTCCCGGTCGGCAACGAGTACACGTTCATCTGGGACGGAACCACGATGTCAGATCTTGGTGGCCTGTTCGGCAGTTCCGACAGCTCGGCTCTCGGAGTCAACTCATTGAATGAGATCGCCGGCCAATCCATCGTCGTCAGCGGCTTCAGCACCCCGCGCCACGCCGCGCTCTGGATCGACGGCCAGGCCATTGATCTTGGTACGCTTGGCGGCGTCAACAGCTGGGCCTTCGACATCAACGATGCGGGGCTGGTCCTGGGCTTCTCTGACATCGCTTCCAACCTGGCTCACCATCCATTTATCTACGACATCAACACGGGAATAATGACCGACATGGGCCTGCCTCAGGGTTTTTTCTCCGCTGAAGCACTCGCGATCAACTCCGCAGGCCATTTCGTCGGCATTGCCTTCAACTGCTGCCAGGCCGCTGCCTATGTCTATGACGGTAAGGCCATGCACGACCTCAATCAGCTGATTCCGCCTGGCTCAGGCTGGACCTTGACCGAAGGCACCGACATCAACGATGCCGGATGGATCGTCGGACAAGGCACGCACAACGGCGCCCAGCGCGGTTTCCTGCTCAAGCCCGTGATCAGCGGCTGTGGCCCCGACATCAATTGCGACGGCGCCGTGAACGTGATCGATCTTCTAGCCGTGATCGCCGGCTGGGGCGCTTGCCCGTCGCCACCGGCTCAGTGCCCAGCCGACATCATTCCCAATGGCATCGTTGACATCAATGACCTGCTCGCGGTGATCAGCAACTGGGGCTGATGAGCCCATGTAAAGCCAGCAATGTCATCGGCGGGTTACGCGCTCCGTGTAGTGGGTGGCGCCATGGGCAAGCTCCCGCTTGCCGGTGCGGTGTTGGCAGGAGATCAACTCCCGCCCGCCCCAACCCGCTCCACCGCCTCTTTGGAGCTCATCACCGCAAACACCTCGAAGTCCACCAGGTCGCGCCACTCTTCCATCCACAGATCGAGCTGCGCCCGTTCCTGCGCCTCCATGAGCTGAAAGCACCGCTCCAGCTTCTCATCCACCCAGCTTGCCACATAGGTCAGCCCATCGGGGGCCATTCTCCCCTTCTCGCGGAACCGTCGGTACACCGCCCCCGCATCCCCGTTCCTGAACCGCTCGACGACCATGTACAACTGTTTCGCCATGGTTGTGACTCTCCATCATCACCCCCTCTTAAAGCCGGCGATGTTATCGCCAGGTTGACACCCACTGTGCCTCGGGGGCTCGGGTGCGATGCTACGTCCTGTTTCCGCGCCGTTTGGAAACAGGACGAAGCATGCCGTCCCCTGGTCGCATTCCCGCGTGCCCAAAGGGCCTACCCCAAGCCTTTTCCGATCGCAAGATCAATCGCATCGCAGAATTGATCCAATTCCTGCAGCGTCGTGTAGACGCTGGGCGAGACGCGGAGCCCTTGGAATTCATCGTGCATGATCGCCACCGTCAGAATCCGGCGCTTGTCCCAAAGCCACTTGCTGAGTTGCTCGCAGTCGATTCCATCGATGGCGAAGGTCGCGATGCCGCACGCCATTCCACGCCCCGTGTTGGTGCGCATCGCCACCCGATCGTGCTCAAGCACTCGCTTGAGCCAGTAGTCCCGCAGATAGATCAACCGCGTTTCCTTGTTCGCTGCTCCAATCGACTGATGAAACGTCAGGGCCTCGGCGATCGCCAGCGAGCCCGCGACCGGATGCGTCCCAATCTGCTCGAATTTCCGAATGCTGTCGGCCAGCTTCTCCTCGGCCGCCATCAGCGGCCACAGGTCCTTGATCTTCGACCTCCGCACATACAGCAGGCCGGTCCCAATGGGCGCAAAGAGCCACTTGTGCAGGCTCACTCCGTAGTAATCGCATTCCAGATCGCGGATCTTGAAATCGAAATGCGCCAGCGCATGCGCGCCATCAACGATCACCGGTATTCCTCGCGCACGCCCCAGCGCCACAACCTGCTTCACCGGCAAAATCTGGCCCGTCAAATTGATCATGTGCGAAATCAGGATCAGCCTGGTCTTCGGCGTGATGTTCCGCTCATATAGCCGGACGACTTCCGCGGGATCATCCAGCGGAACCGGAATCTTGAACTGCCGCAGCACGATGCTTTCGCGCTTTTCCCGCTGCTTGAACGCCGCGATCATGCGCGGATAGTCCTGCGTCGTCGTCAGCACTTCATCGCCCGCCTTCAGATCGACCCCGAACTGGCAGATCTGCAGGCTCTCGGACGAATTGCGCGTGATCGCCAGTTCCTCGGCCTCGGCGCCGAAGGCGCTCGCCAGCCGCTGGCACACCGCCAGGCACTGCGGCTCCTGAATTTGCCACAGCACGTGGGCCGGGCAGCCGTTGGCATGCTCGAGGTGTCGCCGCTGGGCCGCCTGCACAATCGCGGGCGACGGGCTCACGCCGCCGTTGTTCAGATTGATGATCGAGCGATCGACGTTGAACGCCTGCTGCACGTTGAACCAGAACCGCTCATCGCGGGCCACGGTCTGCGCATCGTCGCCGCCGGGCGGCGCCAGGTTCTGCGCCGCCCCAACCGCGGCGGCGGCGCCCCGGGTCACGCGCCTTGGTCTGAGCCAATTCTCCAGCGTGCCGATCGCCGCCGGATACACGATCGCCCCAAGCGCTTCTCGCCGAGTGTACATGATCGCCTTCGTCCTCCGACGGCTCGATCCAAGAACCACGCGAATTGCTTTCAGCTACAGCATACCCGCAAGTGCACACACCCCACCCTCACCCGCATCCGGGCATTTCATGCTCGTGGAACGCACTCGGCAATTGACTGGCTTGCCGCACTCGCTGCATTTGTCACTTGAGCCAATCGGATAGCCGCAGGCCGCACACAATCCGCGCCTGATGCGGCGCCAGCGCCGCGCCTGGCCTGGCACGCAAGAAAGTCCAAACGTCATGAGCCCGTACAGGGCGGTGTTTGTGAGAAAGCCCATCCACATTGGCCGCCAGGGAAGCGGGCGCCGGTATTGGACGAACAAGAAGTCCTCGGTCTTGAGGGGCTCAAGCGCGGCAGGCGCCGTTGCTCCGCCCTTCCACACCACATCGGGAGACCGTGGCGTCGTGGCCGAACTGACGGGACCGAATTTGTATTCCAATCGGCCTTCACATTGCAATGCGGCCAGCGGCCAGCCGGCGTTGTGAAGGTGCAGCAACCGAACATGAAGCACGTGCCTCAGGGCTGAAGAGAGTACGCCGATTTGCGTTGAGTTGACTCCCCATCCACGGTTACGGTCGTACAACACATGGTTGGCACGAGTGCCGTAGAACTTCTTCTCCCATTCCGCAGGCTCCAGCCAGCTCGGAGGAACGAGTTGGAACATCGGTGAGTCCGTGGGCACCGGGTTCCAATTCTGATATTGGCGGCGCTTTTCCATCGGCGACCATATCGCACAGGCCTCAGCGATGGCAATGTTGATGCTTGCGCCCAAGGCCAGGAACGCAATTGTCTTCGGAAGGTGGCACATCATCTCCACGGTGAGACGCGCTAAGCCTTGACCGGTTCGCCACACTCCGTGCACACATCGCTGACTCCGTGGTTCACCGGATACCCGCATGCCGCACACAAGCCGCGCCTCGCTCGCCGCCAGCCGCGGAATCCCTTGGGCGCTGCCAGCAGCAACCAGAACATCGTTGCGTAGAAAATCGTGTTGCCGGCAAAGCCAATTGGAATGAGCCCCAGTGGAAGGACTCGTGACCCCGAGACGAAGCTCAAAGGCGGCTCTCTGAAGGAATTCGCGCGGCGACCCACCTGCACCGGGCCGATCGGCGCCGACGATGTGAACGGCGCAAGGTCTGTTGGAAGACCCTCGTGCAAAGGTGATTTTCGTTGGCCAAGCTCGGCCGAATAGAAACGCTTCTCAAGCTCGCAGTACATCGAAAGCATCGGCCAGCCGCGGCAATCGAGAACCCGCTGCTCAACCTTGGCCCGCAATGATGTCCATTCCGGCGTTGCTCGTGCGATAGGCAGCCACGATGGGACCAATGATGAAGCGGCAACATCGCCCGGCTCTCCTTCAATTCCTCGACGCCGATATGACTCGACCAGCAAGGCGCCGATGCGCCGTTGAGCGTTGACTTCCCAGGTTGGGTTCACACCATATTCGATCGCTGCGCTTCGAACATTGATGGCAATCGCGCACGTCCACGCCACCGCGATGTTGACAATGGCCCCGACCAGGACGAACAGCGCAAGATTGCGAAGGCGGCGCTTCATGATGTTGCAGTCTGCGCTGGCGCGACAGCCGCGCCGCACTCGGAGCAAGTCGCGCTTTCACCAACCGGATATCCGCACCGCGCGCACAACCCGCGCCTCATTCGCCGCCAGCGCCTTGCACTCGTGACCGCAACAAAGCCCAGCCAGAGAAGAATTGCGAAGAACAACCAGTTTACCGACAACCCAACCCAAATCGGCCGGTACGGGATCGCGGGCACGCGCATGCTTGTCGCCGGCCACGACTGCATCGGCCGAGCCGGCAGCCGAATCCCGTCGTGCAGATTCCAACCACCGGTGGTTCCAACGGCCTCAAATCGACACTGAAAGGCACGCAACGGCCACCCTACCGCGAAGAATGCAAGCCCATGAGTCTGTTGTCCTAGGACAATGTGTCGGTCGGCCCAAGCAGGCACCAATGACTCGGCTGGAGTCATCGAAAGCGTGAAGCTCCCGCCGTAATCCACGTAATAGTCTGATGCGAAGCGGGTGACACCGAACCCTTCATTGCGATGCACGATCCAAATCTCCCATCCGGTTGGGCCTCGACCACTCCCTTCCTCGCCGGTGCCGCTATATCTTTGCGGTTGTGAGCCAACCGATGCACACAATGCGATTATGGCGGCAGTCGCCACACCTATCGCGCCACCCAACGACAAAAAGACCGTCGCCTGAACCATACGCTGATGCCACGTCATATCCTTGGTTGTTCGCTGCGCGAAACCAAAGAACACGGCCAGCAAGAGCGCACTCCCCGCAAAGATAAGTGTGTTCAAAACGAACCCGCTCCAGACCGGTCGGAATGGCAGCGGTGCTGCTTGTAGAGACTCCTTTCTCTCCGACGGCCGGCCATCGCGATTGACCAAATCGTGTTCGCTCATCGCCCATGTCCGACCGCTTTGATGCACGATTCGACCATCAAGCGACGCAATTTCGCTCGTCAGATCGTGCTTTATGGTTCGCACCAGCGCATGAAACGGCCAGCCTCGATAATCCTCGATGTGCAGCGACAGTGACCGCTCAGATTGTGCGGGCTGCGCATACACAGGCGACCATTCATTGACATCAATGTGCGGAGGTCGCGTCGTCGGATACTCCGTGTACTGCACGAGTAATCGTTCGCCGAGAAATTGATCAACATCCTGGATCGGCCACCCATACTCTGTTTTGAAACCCGGCCCTTCACATCGATAGAGATACCAACCCGCGCGAGCGTTGATTGACAATCCGCCAATCGAAAGCGCATTGTGCTGACGGTGTAGAGGCTTTGCGAAGGCCCACGCCACGGCGACATTGACAATCGCCCCCAACAAGACAAACACCGCAACTCTTGCGACCGGCCGTCTCATGGCGCGCGGCTCCAACACCGCCAATTCTAAGCCGCAGATCACATCTCCACGGTATGTGTGCAGCGAAGCCCTGAACGCGGCGCGTGAGCGAAGGGCTCCCGTGAGACGGCCCTCACCCTGCCCTCTCCCAGAGGGAGAGGGAAAGCGCGGGACTCGCGCGCGTTAAGGGCACCGCATTGCCATGTGCTCTGTAGATACCATTCCAGTCACATCACGTTTCCTAACGCCGAATGGCATAGGCGAGGACCTTCATTGATGCTTCGGCCAGCAGCGTGTGAA
>JAKEEP010000142.1 GCA_022616475.1 Phycisphaerales bacterium
CTGATCACCGACATCGAACTGCACAGCCATTGCGAACATCACATGGTGCCGTTCGTTGGCAAGGCACACGTGGGCTACATTCCCGATGGCCGTGTCGTCGGCCTGTCGAAGCTTGCTCGAGTGGTTGATGCATTCGCCAAGCGATTGCAGGTGCAGGAGAAGCTCACGGCTCAGATTGCCGACACCATCAACAACTCGCTGCGCCCACAAGGTGTCGCGGTGATTCTCCAGTGCCAGCACTTCTGCATGTGCTATCGAGGGGTTAAGAAGCCGCACAGTTGGACGACCACCAGCAAGCTCCACGGCTGTTTCCTCAAGAATGCCGCTTCACGGATGGAGCTGTTTACGCTGATCGGGATGCAGAAGCCAATCGGATAACAGTCGCACAGGCGTGTCTGTGCATTTACGATTTGCGATTTACGGTTTACGATTGCGTTAGGCGCGACTCAACGAGTCGCGCAGGACCGTCGATTGAGCACTGTTGCGGATGATTGGGAGTCGTAAATCGCAAATCCGAAATCGCAAATGTCCTTGACTTCTTCCATCTTCGGACGCGATAAGGCCCTGATCGGAATGATCCACGTCTCGGCGCTGCCGGGCACAACGCGGCACTCCATGCCGATGCCCAAGATCGTCGATCAGGCCGCCGACGAGGCAAAGCTTCTGATGGATTGTGGTTTCGATGCGATCATCATCGAGAACATGCATGATGCGCCGTACCTGCGTCGCGATGTGGGGCCGGAGATCACTGCCGCGATGACCAT
Organism: Phycisphaerales bacterium; assembly: GCA_022616475.1. Classification (GTDB taxonomy): domain Bacteria; phylum Planctomycetota; class Phycisphaerae; order Phycisphaerales; family SM1A02; genus JAKEEP01. Next base: position 765 of record JAKEEP010000142.1, read on the forward strand.
GATCGGCTGCGCCGTGCGGGAACAGATGAGCGAAAGACCGTTGGGGGTGCAGATTCTGGCCGGCGCCAACTGCGCCGCGCTGGCGGTCGCGCACGCCTGCGGCGGCGAATTCATTCGAGCTGAAGGCTTCGTGTTCGCCTCCATCGCCGACGAAGGTCTTCTCGATTCGGCCGACGCCGGGCCGCTTTTGCGGTATCGAAAACTGATCGGGGCCGATGGCGCCAACGGCGACCCGCCCGTGAAGGTCCTGGCCGACATCAAGAAAAAGCACAGCTCTCACGCCATCACCGCTGACCTCGATATCGGCGAGTCGGCCAAGGCCGCGCAGTTTTTCGGCGCCGACGGTGTCATCGTCACCGGCATCGCCACCGGCCAAGCCATCAAGGTCAACGACCTCGGCTCGGCACGGGTCGCGACCACACTACCGCTGATCGTCGGCTCAGGCGTGACGCCCGACTCGGTCAAAGACCTTTTTGCCTACGCCGACGCGCTTATTGTCGGAAGCTGGTACAAGCGCGATGGCCTGTGGTCGAACCCGCCCGACAAGAAACGCGCATCTGAACTCATCAAAGCCGTCAACGCGGCGCGATAGCGCTACACCTTCTTCAATGTCTTCAGGGCGCTAACGAGTTTGTCCACGTGTTCCCGAGCGTGCGCCGCGCTGATCTGCACTCGCAGCCGGGCGTGCCCCTCGGGCACGACCGGATAGCCGAAGCCGATCACGTACACCCCCAACTCCAGCAACTTCTTGCTCATCGCGATCGCGCGCGCCGTGTCGTGTACGATGATCGGGCAGATCGCCGTGGGCGACTCAAGCACATCGAAACCCGCCTTCTTGATTTCCGCACGCGCGTACGCAACGTTCTCGCGGAGCCGGACCACGCGCCCTGCTTTCGGCTCTTGCATCAACAGCTCGATGGCCTTGTTCGCCGAGCACGCCACGCTTACTGGCAGCGCGTTGGAAAACAGCGTCGGCCGCCCGCGCTGAATCAACAATTCGATCCCGTTCCGCGGGCCCGCAACATATCCGCCGGCCGCGCCGCCCAGCGCCTTGCCCAACGTGCCGGTGATGAAGTCGATCTGGGATCGCTTCATCCCGAAGTGCTCGTGAGTGCCGCGCCCGGTCTTGCCCATGACGCCCGTGCCATGCGAATCGTCCACAACCAGCAGCGCGCCGAACTCATCGCACAACTTCCGCAATCCCGGCAAGTCTGCAATGTCGCCCTCCATGCTGAACACGCCATCGGTCACCACCCAGATCGCCCCCGTCACCTCCGGATTGGCGCGGCTCGCCTCGAGCACACTGCGCAGCACCCCCAAATCGCTGTGCTTGAACACCGCCTTGTGCACGCCTTTCTTGATCGTCGTCATCAACCGGATCGAGTCGATGATCGAAGCATGATTCAACTCGTCGGAAATGACCAGGTCGCCCGGCTCGCACAGCGTCGGAAAGATCGCCTCATTCGCGTTCCAGCAGCTGGTAAACGTGTACGCCGCTTCAACTCCGTAGAACTTCGCAAGCGTTTTCTCAATCGTTTCGTGCGGCGTGAACGTTCCACCGATGAACCGCACCGAAGCCGTGCCCGCGCCATACTTCTTGATCCCCTCGATTCCGGCCGCATTGACCTCCGGATGATTCGCCAGCCCCAGGTAATTGTTCGAACAAAAGCACACGACCTCGCCGTAGCCGCGCACGCGTACGTTGGCATCCATCGGGCCTTCGATCATCTGAAGCGTCTTGAGCTGCCCGCTCTGCTCTAGCTGCTTGATGATGGCAGCCGAACGCTCCTCAAACACCTCTATCCCTGACTGGCGCGAAGTTGTAGTCGTCATGCCTCTAGTTTATAGTTTACACGCTTGGACCGCGCCGGTGTTCTCTATCGTGGTCTCACGCCGACAAACATCTCACCCACCTGCAGCTCGTTGACCGCCGGCTCCCTCGCGGCCTGGAAACCCGTTTCGCGCAACAATCGCACCCAGGTCGACCGAGAAAACAATCCGAGTCGATGCCGATCCTGCTCCACCCGAATCGCCCCATCGCGATCGTAAAGCAAATAGGCAAAATCCACGGTGAAATGCGCATCGGCCGGATCGGGATCCCAGCAACGCTCCAGGTATCGCAACGACCGGCCATCAGCTCCGTCGTGCCCGCCATGATCAGTCGATGGCGTCCAAGTCTCGGTGGTGCAATCGGGCACGAACAATGCGGCGCCCCCGGGAGCACAGTGCGCAAACGCCGTCTCAACCGCTTGCCGCAAGTGATCCTCAGCGCACAGATACATGACTGCATCGTGCACGAATACCGCATCGAACTGTCGCGCCAGACGAAGCGATCGCATGTCTCCCTGAACGTGCTCGCATTCAGGATTCAGCTTGCAGCTGACACCCAACATTTCGGCTGAGAGATCAGTCAGCGTGAGCTTGCACTTGCGCTTGAGATGGACTGCATTGTTCCCGCCGCCGCACCCAAGCTCCAGCATCGTGCGAATCGGCCTCCGTGCGTGCTTGCACAGAACGTTCCAATAGTGGTCCGCTTCCTTCGCATAATCATCCGGCGAAGAGAGCAGCGGCCACCACTCGGCGAGCGTCGAGTACAGCTTCATCGACATCCGTGTGACCTCAAACTGATCATACTGGCTTGGGCCTGGACCTTCGCAACTTGCGCCCGCATTCAGTGCACACCGGCGAGACGCCTATCGGATATCCGCACCCAACGCAGCGCGATCGCATGAAGCGCACGGCCCGGCGCAGCCCAACCCAAGCCCCAACCATCCCTGCAAAGCACGCCGAGTAGAACAGCGTGTTCATCGCAAATCCAAGCCAAAGCGGCCGAAACGGCAACATCACCGGCATCGTCATGCGATATACCGTGATCGGCGTCTTGGTGGTCACGATCGCCCACGATGACCGCGCCGGCGCTGGGGTGGGCGCGCGCGAGGCATCAAAATCCAGCCGGCCCTCCAACGTCATGCATGGCCACCCCGACCGCACCAGTGCAATCATCGGATACGGACCGTTGATCGCGTCTCTCGCGACTGAAGGCGACGTGATTTCGATCATCATGAATTGCGCACCGCGCGGTGAAGACACCATGTCCACAAAATGCTGCTGCTGTGGCGTGTCTCGCGCAAAGAACTCGCGGCGCAGCTTCGCCAGCAGGAGCGGGTCGAACGTCCCACCCGGCTTGGACCAATAGGCGCACACCCAACTCACGGCCACGTTCATCACCAGCCCGGCAGCGAGAAATCCAGCGATGAGGAGAATTCGACGCCACATGACGGATGCATTCAATGGAAGGAACGTCAAAGGAGCCCAACGGTTGCCCAAAGAGAATCGATTTGGGGCCCCGGCCCGGCGCGTCATCAACGATCGTCAGGCGTTTGCGGCACATACCACTCGCGGCGGAGCAACGCCAGGCACGTCGCCGCTCCGACGAAAGCCACCACCCAAAGCGGAATTTGCACGATTCGAACCGGCCCCGTCACGTTGAACTCGAACCACCAATCCCAATCACGCTTCAAGAACCTGTCCAATCGCCAACCTGGCTGCGTGTTCGAGAGTATCGTTCCGCGTTCACCCCACACCCAGCGCCAACATCCGTGACGAATATTGAAATGCGTCTGCGAGCCATCGCTGGCGACCGGCAGCGTCCAACTCAGCGAACATCGGCTGCTGGCGCCCCAGGCGATGAATGCCGCCAGCGACAACGATCCGATCAACCAGCGCGCCGTTCGCAGAATCATCTCACCTGAGCGTACCGCGCCCGAATGCCCGGCACCAAATACTCCTCAAATGCCCGCTGCAAGTCGTGGCGCGGGAGACCGGCAATCCCATAACGGCTTGCCTGGGCCCGCCGAATGCACAATTCGCCTGGTGGCCCCCGAAAACTCAAGCTGACCTTCACCCGATGACGAGAACCCATGCGAACAAAGCCCTGGTTGGAGTACGACGGCATCGTCGCCGGATGTAACCGGAACTATTGTTTGCACATCAACGCTCCGCCTGGCCTACCGCAGATGCCGCTCGAATGGAATCCTTTTTAGTCAGTACAATCCGCCAGTGCTGAACGACCTCAAGGGTGTCAACATTCACGTGCTGAGCGATGATGATCCGAAGCATCATCGTTGCCCGCGCGCCGCTGCCGCAGACGATTTGTTCATCGTCAGCCATTTTGATCTGCTCGAACGTCTCGTGGAACGTGGCGTGCCGAGTCATCGCATCGCGATCGCTCCACCGGGTTTGAGCCGCGAATGGATCGATGGGCTCAAGGTGACGAACCCTCACACGGAAATCATTCCCCCTGCGCCGTATGAGTCGCAGTTTCGCACGCTGGTTGTCCTACCGACATACAACGAGCGCGCCAATCTCAGCGCCATGGTCGCCGCCATCCATGCGCATCTGGTCTGCGATGTGCTCATCGCCGATGACAATTCGCCCGACGGCACAGGTGCGATCGCCGACACTCTGAGCGCGGCGGACTCTCGCGTGCGCGTTCTGCACCGGCCGACCAAGGAAGGCCTCGGTCGCGCTTACATTGCCGGCTTTCGCTGGGCCATGGAGCGAGATTACCAGCGCGTCATCCAGATGGATTGCGATTTCAGCCACTCGCCTTGTGATTTGCCGCGCCTCGTGCACGCAAGCGCTTCCGCCGACCTGGTTATTGGCAGCAGATACGTGCGCGGTGGGCGGACTGATGGATGGAGCTGGATGCGTCGCCAAGTCTCTCGCGGGAACACCTACACGCGCCTGCTACTTGGATTCTCCGTGCGCGATTGGACCGCCGGGTTTCGATGCTTGACCGTCAATCTTCTTCGGCGCCTCCATTTGGACGACATTGCCGCCAACGGCTTTGGATTTCAAGTCGAGATCGTCTGGAAGGCCAAGAACCTCGGCGCCGCCATTTGCGAGATCCCGATCAACTTCCGCCAGCGGCGAGCCGGAGCCAGCAAGATGAGTCGCTCGATCATTTTTGAAGCGCTTCGTCTCGTGCCGGCGATGCGCTTCTCAGCGCCATCGCGCGCCCTTGAAGCCGCCTCATGAACCAAGCCGCTTCACGGGCATGTTCTTCCGGGCTTGTTCATCCGGACCACGGCGCGGGGTTGCATCAGGGCCGCCGCCTCCCTTGGCTCAAATGGGTGATTTTGGTCGTGTTCATCGCGGTGCCCTCTCTGCTCATTCCATATTTTCGTAGCAGTGGCGGAGATTTGGACGTGTTGCTGAAAGGCGGCCAGCGCCTCGTGCACGCCGAACCGCTCTATCAGGTGGGCAATCGGTTCACCTATCCGCCGTTTGCAGCCCTCCCGTTCGCGGTTTTGGCTGCCTTGCCAGAGTCGATCCAACGTGAGGTTTGGTACGCCGTCAACTTCACATGCATGGCGCTGATTCTCTCGATTCTCGCCAGACAGATTCGACCGGTTTTGCAGGGCCACAGCGCGCAGACCGGCGCACGAGTGAATCGCCTGTCAATGTGTACGTTCTGGAGCCTCTTCTTTCTTTTGGCGGCTCGTCATGTTCTGGCCCCTATCGAAAACCAGCAATACGACCTCCTGGTCTTGTTGCTGGTTGTGCTGGCCATCGATTTTTCCTGTTCCGAAAGGCATTGGCGTGCTGGGGCTTTCGCTGGTCTGGCGGCCGCGTGTAAGGCCACACCGCTGCTCTTTCTCCCAACCATGCTTTGGCAGCGCCGATGGCTTGCGAGCATCACGTTCCTCATTGCTGCGGCCAGCGCAACGTTTCTACCTGACGTGTTGTTCCCAAGTGGGACGGACGAACTTTGGGTTCAGCAGTGGTTCACCACCTATGTTGCAAAAGCGAGCATCGGTGAAAGTCCAAACGTCGAAGGAGCATGGACCGACTGGAACATGCTGAACCAGAGCCTGGCGGGCACCTGGCATCGACTTTCGACACCTTCCCCAAAGAACTCCGGATCATTTGACGTCCGCCTCTGGGCGCCATCGCCGAGGTTGAGCAAGTTCGGGTTGGTCGCGGCGCAAGTCGGCATCGTCGCCTGGCTCTGGTTGACCACGCGCCGATCACTGGCCAACCGCGCGAATACGCTCGCACTGCCCTACCGCCGTTTGGGCGAGGGAAGCGCCGTTGTCAGCGCCATGCTCTTGCTTTCGCCCATGAGCAGCAAGGCACATTTCTGCGTGCTGCTCTTGCCAATAGCCTTCTGCCTGGCGGACTTTCTTCACCGACGCCGCGATTGGTTCGTTGGCTGCATGTTGGTTCTTCTGTTTGTGCTCGGCGCCGCCACCGCCAAAGGCATCGTCGGTCGTGAGCTCGGTTCGGCCTTTCTCGCTCGTGGGTCGGTCACTTGGTGCGCCCTGGCCAGCCTCCTCGGCACCGGCTGGATCCTCCTCCGCGCTGACCAGCCGATCATCGATACCTGGCGGAAATCCGCGGCACCAGGTACTCTTCAAAGGCTCGCTGCAAATCATGCCGCGGCGCAAACCCCCAGTCCCGCCGCGCCGCCCCGTCGTCAACATTCTCGGGCCAACTATCCACAATCTGCTGACGCTGTTCATCCGGCTCGAACCGGATCTTCGCGCGAGGAAAGCACTTCTTGGCCAAAGTTGCGAATTCCCCCGCGCTCGGATTGAAGCTCGTCACGTTGTACACGCACTGCCCCAGCCGCTTGCGTTCCACCTCCGCCAGCTTCAGCAGGGCGTCGATCGCATCGGGCATCGTCATAAAGGGAATTCGCGTGTCTGGCCGCACAAAACACGCGTATTCCTTGCCAGCTGCCGCCGCATGCAGCATCTCCGGCCCGTAATCACTGGTCCCGCCCGAAGGCAGCGTGTCGGCGCTGATCAGCCCAGGAAACCGAATCGAGCGGAAATCCAGCACGTCCGGCACGCGATCCTGCGCCAGCAAACGATAGTGATGCGAGTAATAACGCCCCAGGTGCTCGCAGTAGAGCTTGTTGCAGCCGTACATCGTGATCGGCCGGCAAAACTCATCCTCCCCCACTGCCCCCGCTTCGCCTTTGATCTCCACGCTCGGCATGCCGTACACCGCAATTGAGCTGGGAAAAATGAACTTCACTCGCTGCCCGTGCGAGCGAGCCTGCTCGGCCGCCAGCCGAAGCAAACTCACTGTGCCGTTTACATTCACTTCGTGAGCGGTTTCGGGCGTGAACTCCCCGCGCGTGCTCAAGAGCGCCGCCAGATGATAGATCTCCGTAATCTCGTACATCGCCAGCAATCGCTCCAGCAATGAGCGATCACAAATGTCGCCCACAAACGAATCCTGGCACATCGCGCGCTGCTTGGCATCCAGCTCGCGAATGTCGATAGCGACGATTTGCCGTCCACCCGACGCATGCAACGCGCCGATCAAACCATGGCCGACCTCCCCTCCGGCCCCGGTGATGAGCACCGCCGCGCTTCGCCGCCCGCCGCGCTGGTGTTGCGAACCTGTCGAAGGCGATTTCATGGTCGATGGTTCAGCGGTTGATGCTGGCTGGGAGTGTGGCTTGGTTACGCGATGAGCAGCGGCGCTCGCGCCGGATGCCGTCGGTGAGTTCATGAACGAAGGCCTTTCCAAATCGATCGCCGGCATTGTAAGGCAAGAGGCTATCCCAGAACCCTCTCACTCTGAGGGCAAGGGGTTCGCGCGGGAACCTCCTCTACCTGTCCAGTTCGTCAATCCACGCCTGCTGAATCGCCTCCAGAATGCGCTCGTTGCACGGGTGGCCGGGTTGTTCCTTGAATCCCTGAAGCTGTTGAACCAGCGCTTTGAGCTTGGGAAAGCTGATGGTCAGCGGATCGATGTCCGGATGCTGCTCGCTCAGCTCAATCCCAATCGGCTCGATGTCCAACCAATGAAAGGTCTCATTCGCCATGGCAATTCAAGTGCGCTCCACTCGCGATACGGAGCCGGCAACACCGGAGGAAGACAACCGCTACTCCAGATGGTTGTTCCGCCCTTCCTAGTGCGGCACTTCCTTCACCGCGTTGCGGTTCCATGCCGGCACGCGAACCACGATCGGTCCGTCGCCTACAATATTGCATTGACAGCTCAGCCTGCTGTTTCGTTGAAGCCCGGGCGCTTCCTCGACGCGGTCTTCCTCAGCTTCTTCGGCCTCCGAAAGATGCTTCATTCCATCCTCGATGTACACATGGCATGTCGAGCAGGCGCAGACTGCGCCGCAGGCATGCTCGATGTTGATGCCGTGCTCCACCGCCGCCTCAAGAAGGTGCTCGCCCTTGCTCGCCATCACGTTCCACTCGGTCTGGTGCGTGTTGGTCAGGCTCTCGGGGTCTTCAAGAACGTACTTGACCGGCACCGTCGGCGGACCGTGTTCATGATCGGAGTGACGCAGATGCATTCGCTAATTGATTTCCAGTCTCAATTGAACAGTATCCTAGCGGCGCCCACCAACCGAATCGAGTCGTCCGCACCCGCTGGAGGCTGACATGAGTTCCTCGACGACTCCCATCGAACTTTCCATCGTGGCGCCGGCCCACAACGAGCAGGACAACCTCGGGCCCCTTGTTGCCGAGATCGTCGATGCCTTGGCCTTAACCCGCATCGGCTACGAGATCATCATCGTCGATGATGGCTCGACCGACCGCACTCCATCGGTCTTGCGCTCTCTGCTCGACGAGTTCCCCCAACTGCACGCGGTAGGAATGGCGGAGACACCCGCTGGGCGCGGCAATGGCCAGTCGGCTGCGTTTCACGCCGGTTTCCGTGCCAGTCGAGGCCGCCTGATCGCCATGATGGATGCCGATTGCCAGAATGATCCGGGCGACCTGATTCCCATGCTCAAGATGATGCGCGCCACCGGCGCCGACATGGTTCAGGGCGACCGCACCGAATGCCGCTGCGACGGCTTGGTGCGCCGCGTCAGCACCTGGGTCGGCTACGCCTTTCGCCGCACCCTGCTTGGAGATTCGATCCGCGACACGGGCTGTTCGCTGCGGCTTTTGCGCCGCGAAGTGGCCCTGGCCTTGCCCATGGAATACCGCGGAATGCACCGCTACATCCCCGTCACCGCCCGCCATCTGCGCTTCAGCGTCGTCGAAATGTCTGTGAATCATCGCCCGCGCACCGCCGGAAATACCAAGTACGGAATCTGGAATCGCGCCTTGCCCGGACTGTACGACTGCCTGTCGGTTCGTTGGATGCTCAAGCGGCGCCGGCCCGTGAACTTTCATCCGCTCAACGTCGTCCCGGACGCCCCGGACGCCCCGGAGATCGTCACCGTCGAGCGGTCAGTCCCAACGATTGCGCAGGCCGCGCTGGAGCCGACTGGGAGCAGCGCGTGAAGCGCGTCGTGATCGCCTGGATCGTGGTGGCGCTACTGTTGGCAGGCGCGTGGTTTGGGCTCGCCTGGCTCAGCGACACGCCCGCCTCCGATCCGCACCACGCCGTGAACATCAAAGTGCAGTTGGAGGACGCGCGAGACCGCGCCAACCTCATCGAGAATCCCGATGGCTCGCACAGCTACCTTCTCGAAGGCTTCGACGGCACGCCCGAAACACTCACCGCCGAGCAATTCGCCGCCCGCGTGTACCAGCAGCAACGCTCGCGCAGTCTTCTGGGAGTCCTGTTCAATATCTCCAGCCCCACCGGATTGATCTGGGTTTCCCTCGGCCTTCTCGGCCAGCTTCTGTTCACCGGACGCATGATCGCACAATGGTTGATCAGCGAAAAAGAGCAGCAATCGGTCGTTCCCCCAATCTTCTGGTGGCTCAGCTTCGTTGGTGGATTGATGCTTCTGGCCTATTTCCTCTGGCGCCGCGATATCGTCGGCGTGCTTGGCCAGGGTTTCGGCGTTGTCATTTATGCGCGAAACCTCTACTTCATTCACCATGGAGGCAACGCCCCTCAACCGCGGACCGCCTAGCGTCCTCAGGTCTCATGCATGATCCGGCGAACATTCTCGCAATGACCAGCTGGCAGTTCACCGAGCAGGCCGCCGCGCGCGGCTTGGCGCGCAGCCATGCGCTTGAGCTCTATCGAACGGCCTTTCGCGAAGGCCGCTTCAACGATCTGGATTGGGTGCGTCTGGAGGCGGCGAGCATCGCCAACATCGTGCGCGAGTTCGATACCATCAAGTTCACTCAAGAGCTGCACGGGAGTCTCGAGACTGAGTCAGTCGTCCTGCCCCACTCGGGTAGCTCCGGCCGCGCGCGAAACACTCTGTGTGTCTCTTCGCAGATCGGCTGCGCCATGGGCTGCACATTTTGCGAGACGGCGCAGATGGGACTCATGAAGAACCTCAGCGCGGAGCAGATCGTGGGCCAATGGTTCGCAGCCCGCTTCATGCTCAACATCACCATCGACAACATCGTCTTCATGGGCATGGGCGAGCCGACCGACAACCTTGACCAGGTCATCCATGCCATCCGCATCCTTGCCGACCGCAACGGCCCGGCCATCGCACCCGCCCGCATCGCCGTTTCAACGGTTGGCCGCGCCGCCGGGATCGCGCGTTTGGCGGATTTCGCGCGCGAGGCCGGCTTTCACAAGCTCCGGCTCGCCGTTTCCATCAACGCACCCAACGATCGCATTCGTTCGGCCATCATGCCGATCAACCGCGCCGAACCGATGGCCGCGCTCATGCAGGCGATGCTCACCTGGCCCGCGCACGGTCAGCGAATCTTGATCGAGTATGTGCTCATCCCCGGCGTCAACGACTCGGTTGAGCACGCGGCCGAGCTTTGCGAGTATCTCAGTCCGCTCCATTGCACCGTCAACGTCATCCCCTACAACCCCCGCCGCAATTCGCCCTGGCCCGCTCCCGCCGAGGAATCCGTCGCCTCATTCACCAAGGCCATCGCCGCCAACGGCCAGTTCGTCAAGCGCCGCCAGACCCTCGGCCGCTCAGTGATGGCCGCCTGCGGCCAGCTGGGCAACCCAACCATCCGGCGCCGCCGTGCTATCCAATTGACAACCCCCGTTTAGTGGGCGGGCTTTGCCCGCCGTTGTCCCCACGTGTCGAACGTCTCACGACCTACGGCGACAGCAACCGTACCCAATAATTGTTCGCCCCGCCCGCGCACGGGTACCCCGTGAACACGTCCGTCGTCACAACCACCGCATAGTTCCCGGGCGCCAGATTCACCATCGGGCTGCTCATGGTTGTGCACGTCTGCGCGCTGGTCGTCGTCAACGAGCTGCCCGGCACCTGGAAGGTGCTGACGCACGATCCGCCCGGGCTCGGCACACCACCGAAAATCGCCACCTGCGCCGTGAACTGCGCGTTGATGTCAATGTGATACATTCCTGCCACTGAGACCGTAAACTTGAACCAGTCGGTGTCGCGGAAATTCTGCGCGCCGCTGAGGAACGTCGAAACCGTCCCGCAAATCGTCGCGCCGTTGGGGGTGATCGTCCCGAAAACCGTCGGCGAACTGTTGCAGCCTCCGTTCACCGTATCCGGCAAGTTCGTCTGGCACGTTTCCCCTTCATTGACCGAGCCCGGCGGACACGTAAATGTGCACGGGGCGCCCTGCAGTCCGATCGTCAAGAGAAACGGCCCGGCCGGAGAGGTTCCCCAACTCCCGACCCGAATCAGGACCTGCTGGCCATTAGTGAGCGGCACGACCGATCTCGAGAGCGAATTGGTTGCGTCGCCGCACGAATCATCATCACAGGCAAGCTCAGTCAACGATCCGCAAGCTCCGCTGAGCACAGAGAGCACCGTATCGTCCACCTCGCTGCCGCTAGTGTCGCACGTACTGATGACGAAGACCCCGGTCGTCGTCGCCGTATACTTGAACCACACATCGCGAGTGAAGTTGGTCGGATCGTTCTGGAATGCGCAACCCCCGCCTGGGATACCGGCGCTCGTGGTCGCCCCGGTGTTGTCGCCCAGGTTGATCCCATTCACAACGGTGATCGCGCCGCTGCATTCATCGTTGAGCGGCGCGCACGGTGGCGGATTCGCGCAAGCAGTCCCGTCGCTTATCGTCAGCGTGTAGTTTCCGTCGGCTGGCGCACTGAACGTGTGAACAAGGATCCAATACGTCTGTTCGGCCAGCGAGCACCAGCTCACCGTCTCCTGCAAGAGGTTGCACGTATTCGCATTGGCCGCGGTGACGCAGGTCAAGGCATCGCAGCTGGCGCCGCAGTAGACGCTCAATTGCCCGTTCCAGGTCTGCGAGGGCCCTGTGCACGTGCTCGCCGTCAGCGTGTGCCCGTTTCCGAGCACCGTGTACCAACGCCCAGCGGCGGCATCAACATTGTTGCAGACCGGCGCGACATCGAACCCAGCCGTCGCAAGCGTGCCGCTTGCTGAGCCTCCCACCGCCAGTGGAATCGCGTCGACGCACTCGTCGTTGTCCGGCGGCCCGCAGCCGATCGTCAGCAACATGGCTCCTGCAGGACTTGCCTGCCAGCTTCCCACGCGAATCTTCAGTTGCTGCCCGACCGTCACATTGACGGTGGCTTTCGATTTCAGATCGGGCGGGCCGACTCCGCCGCACGAATCATCATCGCACCCGACCAGCGTCAGCGCGGCGCATTCCCCACTATAGATCGCCATGACCGTATCGGTGACCGGCGCGCTGGTGGCGCACAGGTCAATGGTGACCACGCCAGCGCACGTCGCGGTGTAGTCGAACCACACATCGCGAGTGAAATTACCAGAGCCGCCGGATGTACACGGAACTCCCGGCGGGGCCGGATTGAACGAATTCGTCGCCCCCGCGTTGCTGACGGCATTCGCGCCGTCGTTGACCGTGATCGCGTTGGCGCATTCATCGTTGATCGGGAATGGATCGCACGTCACACCGCTGCATAGCGTCCCATTGCCCTGGTACACACCAACTGCGGCCGCGCATTGTGCGGCCGTCTGAGCTTCAACACACGAAGCGTCAAACAGGCAACACGCTCCCGTCGGTTGCGGGCAGGCGCCCCACGTGCTGATCACCGCCAGCAAGTCGTTGATATTGACCAGGCAATCGCCGTTGGGAAGCGGCGCGCAGTCACCGGCTGGCCTCGGTCCGCTTGGATTGCCGTTCTGTCCCCACGTGCTGATCACCAGCAGCAGGTCGCTCACGTTCACCACACTGTCGCCTGTGACGTCGCCACGGCATGGCGGCAACGGCAGCGCGCACTCGTTGATCTCCGGCGAACCAACGTTGTCGAGCACGAACTGCGTGGTCGTTCCAACGTTTGAGTTGTAATTCCGCAGTTGGGTGATGCCCTCATCCGGATCGCCGGCCCCGCAAATCTGCGCAATGTCCAGCCCGCTGAAGATCATCGCCCCATCCTTGTAGACCTTCACGCTGCCATCGACATCCACCTCAAACCCGATTCGCATCTTGATGTTCGGCGTCCAGGTGCCGCTAGTGACATTGAACGTGGTCGCCGTGCACGTGGGGTTGGTCTGCAACGCGGTGATCGTGCCGTTTGCCTCAAACTGAACCCTGGTATTGACAAAGCCGGTCGGGCCCGACAACGTGTTCACCGAGTAGAGCTGAAACACGCTCGCCGTATTTGAAATCACAACGTCGGCTTCAATGGGGTCATTGGTGAGCGCAAACACCGGCGTCTGCATCTCGCCGCTGATCGGGACCCCGCTTCCATTCGGCGTGTCGCGCGCTGAAAACGCGCCAAAGCCCACGATGCCGGAGTTCACGATGCTCCAGTTTGACGGCAGCGGACCGCAGAGCCAACCCTGCTGGTTGCAGCCCGAGCTGTAGATGAATCCCGATTCAAAATCCTCCTCGAAGACCCCGCCCGCGATGCCTCCGTCGACAATCGGGCTGCCCGGCTCAAGAGCGACCGAGTCCGGCGCATCACCGCCCCCGGGAACCGCATGGGCACTCAGCACCGCGCTCACAGCGATCGCCGCTGCCGCTATACCCGTTAGGAAGGATCGCATGGAATTCATAGCGTTTTGATTCGGTTGGCGGGCCGCATCGGTCGCGGCCCGTAACAGACGCGCATGGTTCGGATCAACTTGAAGATGCAATACCGTCTCTCTCCCGGCGAATTCGCGATCTTCCGCGGCGGCCGACTCCGGCATCCAGCTCACATCCAAAAACTCGCCCTGATTCATTATCCACATACGGCTGGGCCACGCAACAGGTTGTGGAATCTGACCGCTTTGGTTGCCTAAATTCCCGCATCTGGTGATGGTCAAGAAAAACCCCCGGCCCAATGAGCCGGGGGTATGGATTCATCACTTCCTCAAAAGCACGACCTTGTTCGCGCGTATCAATTCTCAATCAGCCGGACCCAATACCGGTTGTTCTGATTGTTCAGCGTGCATGGAAATGCAGTGAATGCATTAGGAGCCGCGAACACCGCATACGTGCCCGGCGACAGCGCCACGGCCGTCGTCACCGACGGAGCGTCGCACGCGTTGCCGACCTCGACCACCGTGCTTCCCGCCACGAACGCCTGACCGGCGCCGCAAGCAGTGATGTCCAGCGCGGTGTTCTGGATGAGGCCAAACGCGCACAGGAATGTCGCGCTTCCCTCCAGAGAGTACGTGTGACCCTCTTCGGTCACAGTGAAGGTGAACCAGTCGGTGTCGCGCAGGCTGGCTTCGGTCGAGTTCAGGTAGGTCGATCCAATACCGCAAATCGCGGCTCCGTTGGGCACGATCGCCCCGAACACGGGCGGTACGCTGTTGCAGCCGCCGTTGGACGTATCAACGTAGTTGAAGCCGGCGCAGGCTTCGGCACTGGTGATCGAACCCAGCGGGCATGCGAAGCATCCGCACGCCAGCGCCGGCGAACATGAACCACCATTCACAACCTTCAACGTGAAGTCGCCCTGTCCCGGGCTCAACCCCGAGTTGGTGTGAACCAATACCCAATACTTCTGTCCATTGGCCGAGCACCAGCTCACCGATTCCTGAGCGATGTCGCAGGTGTTGTTCGATGCTGAGCACACCACGCACGAGAGGTCGCCGCAATGTGCGCCGCAGTACACGGTGATGATTCCGTTGAATGATTCGAGCGGGTCGCCATCGCAGGTGTGCGCTGTCAGCGTGTTCCCGTTGCCGATGACGGTGTACCACTTTCCGGTCCCGGTCGGCACTTCGACTGGTCCGCCAGGCGTGTCCTCGAAGCATGAGTTGACGCCCACTTCGACATCGGCGCCAAATAGCGATGCGTTGACCGTCCCTCCGACTGCAATCGGAACGGCGAAATCGCACGGATCGTTATCCTCGACCACGATGTTGAGCACGCCCGCGCCCTGAGGCGCCGTGGCCGGCCCAAAGCTGCTCACCCGAATCTTCAACTGTTGACCGTTGGTCACCGCGACGCGCACTCGCGAGTCGTTGTCGAACGGCATCACCGCGGAAATATCGTCATTGCAAGCCAGCAAGGCGCCGGGCGTGCAACTCGAGCCATCGTACACCGCAAGCATGGTGTCGGTGTTGCCGGTCGAGCCGTCGGTGTCGATGATCACGCCGCCCGCCTGGGTCGCTGTGTAGTTGAACCAGATGTCGCGGCGCATGGCCTCATCGCACCCTACCCCCGGTGTTCCCAATGGGCCATCGGTCAACGCGTTGGTATTGTCCCAAGACGCTGCCGGGACTCCAGCCAGCACCGTTGTCGCGTTCGCGCACAGATCGTTCGGCGGACGCACCGGACACGAGAACGTCCCGCACGTCGTGCCGTCGCCCGCGTACGTGCTGTTGGCCACCGCCACGCACTGTGCGGGTGTCTGGTCGGCCACGCAGGTACCGTCGGGCCGGCAGCACGCGCCGGTCCCCCCGGCGCACGTGCCCCAACCGCCGATCACGCCCAGCAAGTCCTGGATGTTCACCAGGCAGTCGCCGTTTGGAAGCGGCGCCACATCGCCTTGAGGCCGTGGGCCATTGGGGTTTCCATTCTGTGCCCACGTCGCAATGACCGTCAGCAGATCGCTGATGTTCACAACGCCGTCTCCTCCCAGCGGCGAAATGTCGGCGTTGCACGTCGGCAACGGCGTATCGCACGCGCCGAGTCCCGTTGGCGTGTTGCTCACGTTGTCGAGCGTGAACGTCGATGTGTACCCAACGTTGGTGTTGAAATTTCTAATCTGCGTAATGCCTTGCACCGCGGCCGGAGCGCAGAAATTCGCAATGTCAACGCCGCTGAAAATCTGCACGCCGTCCTTGTAAACGTTCACGGTGCCATTGCCCGGAACTTCAAACGCAATGCGCATCTTGACGCCAGGCGTCCAGGTGCCGGTGGTGTTCACGAATACCCCCGGCTGCGCACAGTTGGGGACGGTCAATGCTCGGATCGTCCCGTTGGTCTCGAATTGCAATCGCATGTTGAAAAAGCCCGCCACCGTGTTGACCGAGTTGAACTGCCAGGCGCTGTTGGCGTTGCTGATGACAATGTCTGCCGCGACGAACCCCGTCTCCGGCGCCGCCAGGGCCGGGCTGACGATGTCCTGAGTCCCCCCGAACGGATCAAACGCCTGGTCGCGGGCCGAAAACGATCCAAAGCCGCCGATGCCTGAATCCACAAGATCGAAGCCGGCGGGAACCGCGCCGCAGAGCCACCCGGCTTGGCCGCAGCCAGTCCCAAGAACAAATCCCGTCTCAAAATCGGCGCTCAACGTCACACCCGCGATGCCGCCATCGAACTTCAGGTCGTCGAGCACGCGAGGTTCGGTCGCCGATTGGTCGGGAGCGAACGTGTCGGCATTCGCCGCCACTGACAGAGCACAGACCCCCAACGAGCTCAGAACATGCAACGACCTTTTCTTGATTGTCTCTTTGTATGAACTCATCAGCTTCTACTCCTGTATGCGAGCAAAGAAAATCCACGATCCGATGACCCAACTCTTTCGGCGCGGCGTTGTCGCCCTCCTGTTTGATCGCCAACAATCACTCCTGCTTTGCTTGTGTTCTTCCTCTTCCGAATGATGCCTATCAGAACTGGACGGGTCTTTGGCGCGCAGCATCACCGCGCATACTCGTACGTCCTTGCTCGGAAATAGGATGCACCGGAAACATCATTCAGGCGGGATTTGTCATCGCTTGCGCGCCGATCCCGCTCAACCGTCGCGCAAACACACCCCAGACATCGAGAACGCGATGCCCCGGAAAGCACATGATCCCAGCCACGCCAAAGCTTGCAACAAAATTCCTTGCAACAAAATTCCTTGCAACAAAAGTTCCACAGGTCCCAGCTAGGGAAATCCTCGCCGCGAGGCCCTAGTTTGCCCTCTGCGTCTTTTCCTCACAGCTCATGCTCTCGCAGCCGTTGGCATGTGTTGAGGGTTGAGGCCGTACCTTGGAGGTCCGCGGTGCTGAGGGCTGCATGCGCAGTGCATTTGGCAGGAGCGGAATGCAATCGCCTGGCGGGCAGTGCGTATGGTTTGTGGGAGGGTATTTGGGGATTTGGATCACGTTCACGCTCGCCGCAAGGTTGCGGTGCAGCAGCCGCGTTGTTGGCGTTTGGCACGGTGGCGAATGTGGCGGTGACGTGGGTGATTGCCCGAATGGACAGGCGCATCGGGCGCGTTGCGCTTGAGATAGGTCGGCCAAGGGAGGGAGAAAACTGTCACGCGGCGGCGGTGATGGGAGAGGGTTGGTGGAGGTCGTCGCCCAAAGCAAGGTGGAATCTGGCCATGGTGACGGCTTCGTGGAGGGTGGGGCAGATGCCGATGCGGGAGTCGAGTTGTTCGAGGCGGGCCTTGGTGAGGACTTCCATGGGCTGGGGTCGGACGCCGCCGAGGATGATGAGGATGTGATCGGAATGGAGGCGCTTGATGGTGGACTGAAGGTTGACCAGGCCGGTGGCGTCCATGGCGGGTACGTCTTCCATATCGAGTATGACGAGCTTGACGCCATTGCCGACGGTGTGGAGGGAAGACATGGCTTTTTGGGCGGCACCGAAGAAGAGCGGGCCGTTGATCTCGTAGAGGAGCGCGCCCTTGGGGAGCGGCTCAGCAAGCTGAGGATGGTGGTCGCCGATGAGTTTCACATTGGAGACCTCGGCCATGCGGCGCATGAAGAGGATGGCGGCGAGGACGATGCCGGCGCAGACGGCGATGACCATGTCGAAGACGACAGTGAGCGAGAAGCAGGTGAGCATGACCGTGACATCTGAGAGAGGGGCGACGCGGATCATGTAGGCGAAGTGCTTGATGTCGGCCATGTTCTTGGCCACGATCAGGAGGAGCGCGGCGAGGGCGGCCATGGGGAGATAGCCCAGGAGGGGCGCCAGGCCGAGGACCGCGATGAGAAGGAAGGCGGCGTGGACGATGGCGGACACGGGTGAACGGCCGCCGGAGCGAATGTTCGTTGCGGTGCGGGCAATGGCGCCGGTAGCGGCGAAGCCGCCGAAGAACGGGGCGACGATGTTGCCAACGCCCTGGGCGATGAGCTCGGAGTTTGGTTCGTGGGTGTAGCCGGTCATGCCATCGGCGACGACGGCGGAAAGGAGAGATTCGATGGCGCCGAGCATGGCGATGGCGAAGGCGGCGACCAGGAGGGCGCGGATAGTCGAGAAGTCGAAGGCGAGCGATTCACCGTTGGGTCCGGGAAACTGCCACGGCCATGCGAGGCTTGGCGCGGATTGTGGGATGCCATCGAAGCGGGAGTAGACGGTGGCAACGCTGAGGTCGGGGTTGATGGATGCGATGAGGAAGGCGGCGATGGCGGTGAGAGGGAGGGCGACCAGGGGCGCGGGAATCTTGCGAGTGATGCGCGGCCAGACGAGCAGGAGAGTAAGTGTGGCGATGCCGATGGCGAGATCGGGCCAGTGGAATGTGGGGAGCGCGCCGATGAGTGCGGCGACTTTTTCGATGAAGTGCTCGGGGAGTTGGCCGAGGTCCAGGCCGAGGAAGTCTTTGAGCTGCAGGGTGGAGATGACCACGGCGATGCCGGCGGTGAAGCCGGCAGTGACCGGATACGGGATGAACTGGATGAACCGCCCGAAGCGGAGAAGCCCCATGAGCAGGAGCATGACGCCGGCGATCATTGAAGCGATGAGGAGGCCGGCAATGCCGAACTTGGCGGAGATCGGCGCGAGGATGACCACGAACGCGGCGGTTGGACCCGAGACCTGGACGCGCGAGCCGCCGAGCAGCGCGATGACGGCGCCGGCGATGATGGCGGTGTAAATGCCGTGTTGAGGCGGAACGCCGGAGGCGATGGCGAGGGCCATGGAGAGCGGGAGGGCGACGATGCCGACAACCAGGCCCGCGAGGATGTCGGCGCGGAGATTTGTTTTGGTGTAGCCCTCGGCGAGCGCCTGGCGCAGGGCGTAAGCGAGGCGAGGTCTGGGAGCGGTTGAGGGTTGGAGGTGGGCTTCGATCCGGGTGGGCATGTGTTGTTTATCGTCGCTCAATCGTGGAGACCTGTAGGGAGCGGGTGTGAAAGCGCTGCGGGGCGCGCGAAGCCGCAAGCGGCGGGCATAGGATAGAACTGCGATTTACTCAGGAGAGATGCGGTTGGTTCATGTTGTGACAAAGCCAGGGAAGGTGAGGCCGGCGAATCTGAAGGATTTGCGGGCGAGCGGTTGGAAATCGCGCCCCGGAGGGGTGAAACAAGAGATCTATGAGAATTTCACTGCGGCGCTGGCGCGGGGCGAGGAGTTGTTTCCGGGGATTGTGGGGTATCAGGATACGGTAGTTCCGGAGATCGTGAACGCGATTTTGGCGCGGCACGACATGTTGTTTCTGGGCGAGAAGGGGCAAGCCAAGAGCCGGCTGATGCGAATGCTGACACGGTTTTTGGATGAGGAGATTCCGTACCTGGACATTCCGGGCTGCCCGGTGCACGAGGATCCGTTTCGGCCGATCACCAAGTGGGGAAAGGAGTTGGTGCAGAGCACGCCGGAGGATGAGGTGCCGATTGCCTGGTGGCCGCGCGAGAAGCGGTATGCAGAGCGCTTGGCGCCGGGGACGAAGTTCGCCGACATCATTGGGGAGATTGACCCCGCGAAACTGGCGGGCGGGGCGAGCATGTCAACGGAGGATGCGCTGCATTTTGGGTTGATTCCGCGCATGCATCGGGGGATTTTCGCGATGAACGAGTTGCCGGATTTGGATGACCTGGTGCAGGTTGGGTTGTTCAATATTCTGGAAGAGCGCGATGTGCAGATTCGGGGGTATCCGATCAGCTTTGACATCGATGTGCTGATTCTGTTCTCGGCAAACCCGACGACGTACAACCGCTCTGGCAAGGTGATTCCGCAATTGAAGGATCGAATCGGCTCGACGATTCAGACGCACTATCCGAGGCAGCGCGAGCTGGGGATTGCGATCATGAAGCAGGAGGCTGGAGTTCCTGCGATTCTGGATGGCGAGTTTCCGGTGCTGGTGCCCCCGTTCATGGAGGAGGTGATCGAGCAGATCTCGATCGCGGCGCGCAAGAGCAAGTATGTTGACCATCAATCGGGAGTGAGCGCGCGGTTCAGCATTGCGAATTATCGCACGATGATCGCGAACGCGCGGCAGAGGGGAATTCGCCTGCGTCCCCCAGAAAAGCCGGCCGTGCCGCGGATAAGCGATCTGGGGCATTTGTATTCGTCGTGCTTGGGGAAGTTGGAGCTGGACATGATGGGCAGCCACCAGATGAGCGAGAAGCAGGTGGTGGATGCGATCGTGGCCGAGGCGATCAAGACGGTGTTTCAGGAGTATGTGGATGAGCACGGGCTGAACGAAATCGCGGATATCTTCGCGAAGGGCGTGAAGATTGAAGTTGGCGACATGCTTCCGAGCGGCGCGTACGCCGAGCGATTGAAGCGGGTGCCGCCGGCGTGGGACAAGGCGTTTGAGGTGAACGCGGCCGAAAGCGCGGCGGTGCGCGCCAGCTGCGTGGAGTTTGTGTTGGCGGGTCTGTACGCGAGCGACCGGATCAGCCGCTCGCAGCACCATGGGCGGATTCAGTACGAGATCACATGATGGCGACGCCACGAGCTTCCAACAGCCAAAGTATGATTCCGTATGAGCAGCAGCTTGATGCCAACCCATCATGGGCGCTCAACGAGGGCGGCATGCACTTTGAAAACGAAAGCGCCGTTCATAAGACATTGCGACGAATAGCGCGACGATTGGATGATCTCGAGATTCCATATGCCGTGGCGGGCGGCATGGCGTTGTTTTTTCATGGCTATCGGCGCTTCACTGAGGACGTTGATATTCTCATTACACGCGAAGGAAAGGACATTGCACATCGCGCTCTTGAAGGGCTGGGCTACCTGCCGCCGTTTGCAGGAAGCAAGAACCTTCGTGATGCGGAGTCCGGCGTGCGAATCGAATTCCTGATCGCCGGGGATTATCCGGGCGATGGCAAGCCAAAACCAGTGAGATTTCCCGATCCGGCCCAGGTGGCAGTCTCAATCGACGGCGTGAAATTTCTCTCGCTTCCATCATTGATTGAACTCAAGCTGGCCTCGGGTCTGACCAATCCGCGCCGCGCCAAGGATCTTGTTGACGTGCAGGAATTGATCGATGTGCTTCGATTGACCGAGGATTTCGCGAATCAATTGAGCCCTTTCGTGCAGGCCAAGTACCGCGAGCTGTGGCGAATCGTGCATGAGAACCCAGCGTAAGCGGGCGGCGATCGGCGCATAGAATGCCACGTGCATCGATCGATCAATGATCTCGGTGGAATCATCCATACCTATCAGGGCTATGACCCCAAGAACTTTCCCCCGCCGTCGGCGCCGCCGCCCGACATGGTGAGCGGGGCTTTCGAGCATTTGATGATGTATGGATCGATGCGGCAGCTCACTGAAGAGGAGCTGGCGCGGGCGGTGCGGATTGATCCGAGTCAGATCAAGGGGTTGGGGCCAAGCATCGATGCTCTGATCGCAATGCTGCAAGAGCGCAAGCGGCGGATTCTCGAAACATATGAAGCCGAGACGGTTCAGGAGACGGCGAAGAAGCAGTATTACGACCAGGCGCGGCAGATGCAGCCGCCGGATCGCATCGCCAAGAGCTTTGCCAAGGAAGTCGCGGCGGAGCAGCTTCGAGATTTGGAGGCGTTGTGGTATCGGGCGGGGAATGAGCAGTCGCTGTTTGCGCGGCAGCTGCTGAAATTGGTGGAGAGGCTCGGCGAGAAATACCAGGTTGCGCAACTGGCGGCGAAGTATGAGTTCACCGGGCGAACCGAAATGAGCGTGCCCGAGGCCCTGGAAATCAAGGCCGAGCTCGAGATGATCGATCGGCTGCTCGAGCAGTTGCGGGAGGCGATGCGGACGGCCCAGATCGGCGTGATCGACATGGAAGCGCTGGCGGAGTTTGCCGAGCCGGGCGACATGCAGCAACTGAGCGCGCTGCAGCAACAGATTCAAGATTATCTGCGAGAGATGGCGGCCCAGCAGGGCGTGGAGCACACCGCGGAGGGGTACAAGCTCACGCCGCAGGCGTTTCGGCTCTTTCAGGGACGGTTGCTGGATGAGATCTTCAGTGAATTAGAAGCTGCGCGGCACGGAAGGCACACCGGACCGATTGTGGGCGAAGGAGCGGTGGAGCTGCAGCGGACCAAGCCGTACGAGTTTGGCGACAGCGTGACGCACATGGATGTGCCTCAGTCGATGATGAACGCGCTCATCCGCGAACGCATAACACCCCCCTCTCCCACTGGGAGAGGGGTCGGGGGTGAGGGCAGGAGCCTTCCAGCACCGCGGGAGCCTCAACAGCGCCGAACGGTTCGCATGAAGCCCGAGGATATTGAGATTCATCACACGCGCAATACGCCCAAGTGCGCGACGGCCGTGATCATCGACATGTCGGGCTCAATGCGGCACGGCGGGCAGTACATCAATTGCAAGCGCATGGGGTTGGCCTTGGATGGTTTGATCCGGCGCGAGTATCCAGGCGATTATTTGCAGTTCATCGAGATGTACACGTTCGCCAAGCCGCGGCACATTTCGGAGATTCCGGCGCTGATGCCCAAGCCCGTGACGATCTACAACCCGGTCGTGAAACTGCGGGCCGACATGAGCGATCCGCGAATGAGCGAGTTCGATGTGCCCCCCCACTTCACCAATATTCAACACGCGCTGCATTTGGCACGGCAGCATTTGCTGCCGCAGGACACGCCGAATCGGCAAATCATTTTGATCACCGATGGTTTGCCGACGGCGCACTTTGAAGGACAGCAATTGTTTCTGCTCTATCCGGCAGATGCACGGACCGAGCAGGCGACGATGCGCGAGGCGATGATTTGCCGGCGCGAGGGCATCGTCATCAACATTTTCCTTCTGCCCAACTGGGGGCAGACGCACGACGACGTCCAATTTGCGCATCGCATGGTCGAAGCGACCAAGGGACGGGTGTTTTTCACCGGCGGTCGCGATTTGGATCGGTTTGTCGTGTGGGACTACGTCAAGCAGCGGCGCAAGATCATTGCGTAGCCGAGAAATCGTCGGCAAGGCGATCGGCGGCGATCGCGATCTTGTCGGGGGTGATGTAGGTTCCGGCGGCGATCTGGGCGCTGACACGCTCGACCAAGTCAACTCGCACATCCGAGGGGAACGCCAACTCGCTGATGCGGTTGGCGGCCGGCAACTCTTCTACAGCGGGTGGAGGCTTGGACGGGTTGCGTGCGATCATGGGCTGGTTCGCGCTGCGGAATTGCGCAATCCCAATCCTACCATTGAGACCGGCCAGCAAGGAAGTGAACATTTTGGACTCCTTTCCAGTTCAGAACCTGCATCATGCAGGCATTCCGATGGGTGGTACCGTCATGGAATCGCGCAGGTGTGGGCGGCCAAATAGGAAAACGACCCTATTACGGGGGGGGTGGATGCCCTGCATTTCAGCGATTCTGCGATAGCAGGTTCATTGCCAGGTCGTGAAATTGTCCAGCCGCGGCCTGGAGGGAGTAGTTCCGATTGGCTCGGCGGAAAGCCAATTCGGCGAGGTTTGCGTGCAAATCGGGCTCGGTCCACACGCGATGGATGGCCGCAGTTAGGGCATCCTGATCGCCATGTGGGACGACCAAGCCATTCTCCTGGTCGACGACGTAGTCGCTCATCCCAAGACAGGCAGTCACAACGCTGGGCACGCGCATGAACATGGCGTGGATGAGTGTCGTGAAAGCGCCGGGAAGGTCGGGTGTTTCGAAACACATCGCTGCAAACCTGGCGTGCTTGAGGTAGGTGAGGGACGTGTGCTTGTCGGCATCGGTGATGATGGCGGCGCCAAGGCGGGCAAGCTCATCGAGCGAGTCGCTGCGGTGCCAAGGGCGGGTGATGATCACCAGCGGTATGTTCAGGGCGTTGCAGGCCTGCGCGATAGGCGTGAATCTTCGATTGGGTGATCCGAGCGAGAGCACATAGGGTTGTTCGATCGGCCGCTCATCGGGATATTGGCGGTACTGATCGGATTCGTCGGTGTGTATGGGAATCAGGTGCACGCGATCAGGATTGAGTCGATAGCGGCGGACATAGAGCTGGCGCTCATCCTCGGAGAAGACCGTTATGGCATCGCAACGCTGAAGCGCATTGGAGAGGCGGTCCATAGTTTTCTGCGACCAGGCCCCATCCTGCGTAAAGCCGACATAAATGCGCTTGGGGCGGCGCACGAACTGTGAAGGCCACGCGCTCATTCCCAGGCCGATATCGGTGCTGAAGAGAAAGACCAGGTCGGCGGAGGCGACCGCGCGCATGGCTTGCCAGTATTGCCAGCGAATGAAGAAGGAGGTGGCCTTGGGAATGCTCTTGAGAGTGTTGTCGATGTAAATGGCGTGAAAGCGATGTCGCCGCATTGGTCCGATCTGGGTGAGCCAAGGCCAGTTGGAGCCATCGGGATGGCGCGGCGCGACAAAGGCGAAGCGGCCCGGCGCGCTGGGCTCGACTTGGCGATGTTTCATCGCCCGCAAGCCGTTGACTGCAGGGCTCGTCATGGTCTGGCCCATGGGAAGCGGCCATGCTATGTCAGCGCCGCTGCATGATCCGTAGGGCGATATTCGCATTGGTGAACAGCGGGTCGTCGGTGACTTCCCGCAGAATGTGGGGCTTGAGCCAGGGTGGAATCGCCGCCGACGTTGTTGGCGAGGGCAACTCGACTTCGGCAAGAACCAGATCAATGCCGTCGAAGACATCGATTTCCCAGATCAAGTCGCCTTCGCGCACGCGATAGCGGGTCTTGCTCAAGCGGCGATCGCGCGTCCTTGGCCAGAGCCGCTCAAACTCACGCGGCGTGATCTCCTGCTCAATCTCCGATCGAACAAGGCCCGCGCCGTCTTTCATCGTGTGAGTGAACACTTTCGAGCCGTCGGGAAGTTCAACGCATCGAATCCGGCCGTACGCGAAGGGCGATGACGCCGCAGATGAGCCCGAGGCTGAGGGATTGAGATACCCCTGGCGGATCTTCCAGATTTCGGCAGATTGAGGAATCGCAGGCTTAGTGCCAAGCAGGTATTTTCGTTCGATTTCGAGCGCGTGCGAGTGAGATTGATCGGCGCCCGGCCCGGCCCGGCTCATGCCGACTTGCTCCTTGACTCAACCTGATTCTGGCGCCGTTGGTCGCTTTCCTTCAACGCGCACAGGGCCATTCCCGCCAGATCACGGAGAACCAATGGCATGCGGCGATCGTCAAGCAAGGACTGAAAGGCACGGGTGAGTGCGGGATTGGATTGAGTTGAAATGAGCCGGCCGTGCCGAACGAGGCCGGCGGCAATCGCGGCGGCATACATGCGCGCGCCGATGCGCCGGTCGGCAGACTTCTCCCCCACAATCCGCATGGTCTTGAACACCGCCTTGGCCTGGCGAACCTGCGCCAGCGTAATGCCAGGATTGGCGAGCATGTCGGCGGCGGTTGGCTGAGTCGGATCGATATCACGAGCCAGCCAGTCGGCCCAAGCCATGGCGGGTTGAGCTAAGGAATCCAGAGCCCAATGCAGTGCGCTGGCCACCGAATCGACCGCGGAATCGGCGGCGGTCGGTTGACCACTGCCAGCAGGCTGCGTGATCGGCTCATCCAACCGCGTTTCTTCATTGGCATCGACGTTTTCAAAGTTGATCGGATCATTCTGGGGGCGAAGCGCGCGAGCGCGAGGAAATTTGCGACGCCGGCCGGCGACGTTGTGCGAGTCGCCCTGAGCAGGTTGACCGTTGAATTGAGGCGGCTGAGATGTCTGGCGTTCGGAAGAGTTCATGACTGCAGCTCCAGATCGCGCAGGAGCGATCGGATTTCATCTTCAACTTGCATGGGGTCGCTCACGGTGCCGGTGATTTCGTCAAGCAGCGCCTGGACAAAGCGGCGCTTGACGGTGGTCATCATATTGGCAGCCTGGCCCGAATCGCTCAACTCCAGATGCTCGATCAGGCGCGAGTACGGCGCGCGTTTCTCTCCAAAGAGCATCGGACGGACCACGCGTGCCTCAAACACGCTCCAATGGGCTTCCAAGCCCTTGGTCAGGCAATCGTTTCGAACCCGCTCGAGCACGCGCCGAACGAGCGTGGCGTTCCACTGAGCGATAAACGCCTGCTCGGGCGACAGGTCGGCGTGGGACTCGGCGGCTGCCAGTTGGGTATCGTCGAAATGAAGGGGTTTACGGCCGGACGTGCGCTTGGAGCGATTGTCGTGCCGATGGCGCTCCTGCAGATAGTTCTGCAGAGCGCTCAGAAGCAGCGTTCGGAAACGGCCGCGCTTGGGGTCGGCGTGCCGAAAAAGGTGGCGGCCCAGGATGACATCGCAGACAAAGCCCTGGGTGAGGTCGGCCGTTTCATGAACATCGCGACCACTGCGGCGAATGTAGGCGTAGACGGCAGGCCAGTACCGGCGAACCAGTTGCTCCAAGGCATCGGAAGCGTGCTGATCGCCGCCGCGTGCGGCATCGAAGATCATCGCCCAGTTGGTGCGCGACGACGAAGAGGAACCAGTTTCGGTTGGGGCCAACGTTGTGCTCCGCGCGGGCAGGGTGGACCACATGGTCAAATCCTAGCCCGGTTCGTAAACAGATACGCCGAATGCCCGGAGTTCTTGCGCGACGGGCAGAGAAAATTTCATCAATCGGCAATGCCAGCCAGATCGGCTACCACGGGACGCAGGCCATCGACCACACGGGCCATCCGGTCGTAATCGAGCTTATCGGGTGTGTCATGAATGCTGTGGTAGTGGGGATAACGGAAGGGAGCGGTGTCGGTGAGCATGATGGCGGGATATCCGGCCTGCCAGAAGGCCCAGTGATCGGACCAGCCGACGCCGGGAATCCAGCCGGGGAGGGCCCCGCCCTCTGAGGGAAATTGGGCATGTGCGCGGAAGGACTTGATGGCCTGGCGAACGAGTTTGCGCGAGTTGTAGTTGCCGACGAAGCCGATGAAGTTGCCGGTCGTCGGATAGACCCAGCCGATGGGCTTGATGGGGTAGGTTTGGCTGCCGGGAGCGTCGGAGTAGTAGCCGATGGTTTCGAGGCTGAGCATCGCGACGGTGTTTTCGCCACGCTCCCTGCACCGTTTGGCGTAGACCAGGCTGCCCATGTTCTCGGTTTGGAAATAAGGGGGCTCTTCGTTGGCAAAGAGGACGAAGCGAAGGGTTCGATCGGGCTTGGATTCTGCAAAAGCGCGGGCGAGGGCGAGCGTAGCGGCGACACCGGAGCCGTTGTCGTTGGCAGCCGGAGAGTCATCCACCGAGTCGTAATGAGCGCCGATGATGACGATCTGGTCGGGTCGTTGGGATCCGACGATTTCGGCTTCGATATTGACGCACGGCGCCCCGTATGCCTCGAAGGTCTGCAGCTGAGGCGCGTAGCCCGCATCGGCCAGCGAGCGCTCGAGGAAGTCGGCGGCGGCTTGATAACCCTTGGGGTATTGGATGTTCCGCTTGCCAACGATGCCTGCAAGCATGTCGACATCGCGATGCAGTTGAGTTGCCAGAGCGGCCTGCTCTTGCGAGAGAGCCGGGAGCGCACCGCTGAAGGATTTGCCTGGCATGCGGATCATGGCGAAGTAGAACCAGCCAAGAAGCACGGCCAAGATAAGGGCCACGGCAAGGAGGCGCTTCCAGGTGGCGGGGGTGGCGAGCTTCAGGCGCATCGTTGGGACGGAGTGGAATCTCACATGGCTTCGCAGTCGAGAGTCCAGGTGTTGCCTGGCTTGGGATATCGGTTAGGATATGGTTAGGTATCACAGATGAAAAGGGGCTACAACAAACAGGTTCGAACCAAGCCCTTCGAATACGTGGATTCGACAGCGCGCGGTGTCGCAGCGCGCGGGCGCGGGGCGGCCACGCTCAATCCGGGAAACCGCTTCGAGGATGTGCGGTTGCATGTGCTGGGCGAGCACCTAGATAATCAGCGCGCCGAGCATCCCGATGGAGTGCAGGTCGCCACGCAGGCCCTGCACGATCACTCCAAGACCATCATCAACCACGTCGTCAACAGTCCGGACATCGGGTTCGAGTGGTCAATCAATCCATACCGCGGCTGCGAGCACGGCTGCATCTACTGCTATGCCCGGCCGACGCACGAAGAGCTCGGGATGAGCAGCGGATTGGACTTCGAAACCAAGATCATGGTGAAACACGATGCCCCCAAGCTCCTGCGCAAGGAGCTGGCGCATCCCAAATGGAAAGGTGACACCATCGTCTTCTGCGGCGTGACCGATTGCTATCAGCCGCTTGAAGCGAAACTGAAGCTAACCCGCTCGCTGCTTGAAATCTGCGCTGAATGCCGCCAACCCGTTGGAATCATCACCAAAAACCATTTGGTCACGCGCGATGTTGACCTGTTGAGCGAACTGGCGAAGTTGGGCGCCGCCAGCGCTGCAGTAAGCATCACAACCCTTGATCCAAAACTCGCGGCAAAGATGGAGCCGCGCGCGAGCTCGCCGACCGATCGGTTGAAGGCGGTGCGAGAGCTAACGAGGGCGGGGATACCGACGACGGTCATGGTGGCGCCGGTGATTCCTGGCCTGACCGACACGGAAATGCCCGCGATTCTAGAGGCGGCCGCGGAGCACGGCGCGCGAAGCGCCGGATGGGTTTTGTTGAGATTGCCGCATCAGATCAAGGCGCTTTTTTTGGATTGGCTGCAGCGGAACTACCCCCAGAAGGCCGCACGCGTCGAGCATTTGATCCGCGAGATGCGCGATGGCGCGCTCTATCAGTCCAAGTTCAAAATCCGCCAGCGAGGCACCGGCAAGCAAGCCGAGATCATCGCCAAGATGTTCAGGATGTATGCCAAGAGATTTGGGTTGGACAAGCCAGGGCGGGCATTGAGTTCAGCGCACTTTCGGCGGCCAATGTTGAATGGGCAGTTGGGGTTGTTTGCTGATCAATTCGGCGCCTGATTGATCCATCGCCCTTACAATCAACGCGGAATGGTCATCTCACCCGCGCTAAAACGAGAAGATCTCCCCACCCGCGAAGGCTACGACCGCTGGGCTCCAACGTACGATGCCGATGACAATCCGCTGGTGGCCATCGAACAGCCGCACATGGATGCCCTGCTGGGCGACGTGCGCGGACTGCGCGTGGCTGACATTGGGTGCGGAACCGGGCGCTATGCGTTGCGGCTGGCGAGGGCGGGGGCGGCCGTGACGGCGCTTGATTTCTCCCAAGGAATGCTCAACCAAGCCCGCGCCAAGGCGGCGGAAATGGATGGCTCGATTAAGTTCATCGAGCACGACCTCTCCCAGCCATTCCCTCTCCCCGATCGATCGTTCGATCGCGTGCTCAGCGCGCTTGTGCTCGACCACATACCCGGACTTGACCCCTTCTTTGCCGAGTTGAAGCGCATTTGCAAGTCCGCTGAGAAGGGAGCGATTGTGGTCTCGGTCATGCATCCGGCCATGATGCTGCGTGGGACCCAAGCACGGTTCACCGATCCGGTCTCGGGCTGCGAAGTCCGCCCGCAAAGCTGCCCGCATCAAATCTCCGACTACATCATGGCGGCAAGCCGCGCAGGCCTCATGCTGGATCAGATGAGCGAACATCCGGTTGACGAGGCGCTCGCCTCCCGATGCCCCCGCGCCCAAAAGTACTTGGGCTGGCCGATTCTCCTTCTCATGCGTTTGCGATCACCGATTAGGCTACAGTGAGTTGGTGAATCAGCACCGTGAAGAATTTCGGGCGCGGGTCGTACTACTGGGGGCCAGCAATGCGACCCGTGGGTTGTCGACCATCGTTGAGACATTGCGGCTTCGGCTCGGCTCGCCGTTGGACATCTTCGCGGCGATCGGCCATGGTCGCTCCTATGGCATGCACAGCCGGGTCTTTCTGCGGTCGTTGCCTGGGATTTTGGAGAGCGGTTTATGGAGCGCGCTGGCAGAAAGCAGAGGAGGGGCGACTGCTGATGGACCGGCCCTCACCCCCGCCCTCTCCCAGAGGGAGAGGGAGACAGAAAACGTGCCGACGCATGCCTTGTTGACCGACATCGGCAACGACATCATGTATGGAGCATCACCGCAAACGGTTGAGCGGTGGGTGGAGGAGTGCGTTGATCGATTAGACGCGCACGGCGCGCGAGTGGCCATCACCATGTTGCCCATCGACAGCATTCGATCGGTGAAACCCTGGCAGTACACGATCGTGAAATCGATCATGTTTCCGACACGGAAGATCTCGTTTGTGCAGGCGATGAATCAAGCCGGTGAGTTGCATGAGCGGTTGAACCAGATGGCGGCACGGCGGGGCGTGACGCTGATCGAATGCCGGCGTGACTGGTATGGGTTTGATCCGATCCACATCTTGCCCAGCCGATGGGCGCAAGCATGGAGCGACATGTTCTGTTCGTGCGCGCCAGAGGGCGAGAGCGATTGCTTGCTCGCCCGCCGGTCGTTCCTTCGTTGGCTGCGGGTCAGGTCGGTGACGCCCCAGCGCTGGTGGCTGGCGGGGATTCGGCTTTCCACATCCCAGCCGGCGGGCCGATTGAAAGACGGAACGACAATCAGCCTGTTCTAGGCCTGCGCCGGGTCCGTGAACACGGCCTCAACCAGGCGGTTTGAACGGATTTGCCCTTTGAGAAGTGGTATTCTACAATTCATCCGGATGAACGGATGAATCCCGTTGCCTTTGGCCCGATTTTGAGTCATCGCACGTCTGGGAGACGCAGAAAAATGATCAGCCCCCCAACCCCCACCGCCCTCGGCAGCCGACCAACCTCTAAAGGAAAGGCCAGCGCAACCTTCATGGACACGAGCCTACCGCTGTTTGCCGACGGCAAGGGTTTGCCGTTCAAAGTGGCGGATTTGTCGCCCGCCACGGTGGCGTTCGGGCGCAAGGAAATCGAGTTGGCCGAGCACGAGATGCCGGGGCTCATGGCCCTGCGGCGACAGTATGCCGGCAAGAAGCCCCTGGCGGGCGCGCGGATCAGCGGTTCGCTTCACATGACGATCCAGACGGCGGTGTTGATCGAAACCCTGGTCGAGCTCGGCGCCAAGGTGCGATGGGCCAGCTGCAACATTTTCTCGACCCAGGATCATGCGGCGGCGGCCGTGGCGATCGGCCCGAAGGGAACGGTCAACAATCCACAAGGTGTGCCGGTATTTGCGTGGAAGGGCGAGACACTGCCCGAGTATTGGTGGTGCACGTTCCAGGCTTTGAACTGGGAGGATGGCAACGGGCCCAGCCTGATTCTGGATGACGGCGGCGATGCGACGCTGCTCGTGCACAAGGGCTTGGAATTCAACCGTGCCGGCAGCGTTCCGAACCCCGCGACCGCCGAAAGTGAGGAGTTCCAGATCGTTCTGCAGTTGCTCAGCGACGTTCAGCAGGCGAATCCCCGATTCTGGGAACCGATCGCGCGCGAGATTCGCGGTGTAAGCGAGGAAACGACCACGGGCGTCAATCGCTTGTATCAGATGGCGCACGCGGGGACGCTGATGTTCCCGGCCATCAACGTCAACAACTCGGTCACCAAGTCCAAGTTCGACAACATTTACGGTTGCCGGCACTCGCTGGTCGACGGCATCATGCGCGCCACCGATGTCATGCTCGCAGGCAAGGTGGCCGTCATCTGCGGGTACGGTGATGTGGGCAAGGGATGTGCGCAGTCTCTCCGCGGGCAGCAGTGCCGGGTGGTCATCACGGAGATCGACCCCATCTGCGCGCTGCAGGCGTGCATGGATGGCTATCAAGTCGTCACGCTCGAAGATGTGGTTGAGACCGCTGACATCTTCGTCACCGCCACTGGCAACCTGAACATCATCACCGCCGAGCACATGAAGCGGATGAAGCACAACGCGATCGTGGGCAACATCGGGCACTTCGACAATGAGATCGACATGGCGGGTTTGGCGAAGGTTCCGGGCGTCAAGCGCGTGAACATCAAGCCACAGGTGGATGAGTGGCAGTTTGGCGACGACAAGGCCCGGGGGGTGAAAGCGCACAGCGTGATCGTGCTGGCCGAGGGCCGGCTGCTCAACCTGGGGTGCGCGACGGGGCATCCCAGCTTTGTGATGAGCTCCAGCTTCACGAACCAGGTTCTGGCGCAAATCGAGCTGCATCAGAATCACGACAAGTACGACAAAAAGGTGTACACGCTGCCCAAGAAGCTGGATGAGGATGTGGCGAGGCTGCACCTGGAAAAGCTTGGAGCGAAGCTGACCAAGCTCTCGCCCAAGCAGGCCGAGTACATCGGCGTGCCGGTGGAAGGGCCCTACAAGCCCGAGTATTACCGCTATTGATCTGCGGGTGCGCTCCGAAATAGGTTGGCGTCCCTACCCCGGTTCCCCACCAAATTGGTTTGATGGAACCTTCCACGGGGATCCATCGGAGGCGCAGTACATGAGCAATCGAACCCCGGATGGTCTGTTGGAAAACCCAGACCATGAATGTCATGCAGCACACCTTTATTTGTATTTGGAGCCCGAATCGCTTGTAAGAGCGATCGCGATGTTCGTCGGCGGGGCCCTCGATCGCGGCGAAGCCGCCATCGTGGTCGCAACGGAACAGAACACCAAGGCAGTGATCGAGCGACTGCAACGTTCGGGCAAAGATTGCGATCGCTTGCGCGAATCCGGGCAGCTGACCTGTTACGACGCTGAGGTGCTGCTCAGTCAAATCATGGATGGTCGCATGCCGAATCATGCGGTGTTCCACCTTTTGGCCACCAATGCGATCAAGCGGGCCCAAAGCGATTTCGGGCAAGTGTGCATCTACGGCGAGATGGTCAACCTGCTTTGGCAGCAGGACAACGCCGAAGCAGCGCGCGAGCTCGAGGATTGGTGGAACGTCCTGATCATGCAGTTCCGGTTCCCGCTGCTGTGCGGCTATCGGGCGAACGTTCTGGAGGACCGGTCCAAAATGGCCCGGGAGCTGTGCAAGACGCATTCGCACGTTCTGGCGGCCGAGCGAGGCCGGCTGCAGCTGGTGAGCTAGGGGCGCGGCCCCCCGCGGCGAGTGCGCGGCGCAGCCGCTTGCCCACAATCAGAATTGTTGTCGAACGCCTTCTTATTGCGATTGACTGGCGGATTCCTGGGCGTCGATGCGCTCTTTGGCCTGGTCGGGCGTCAGGCGCGTCACGGATTTGATGATCACCGGCTCAACCGGCACGTTCGCCAGGGGACGATTGGTTTCGGGTGAGAGCTTGGACGTGGTGGGAACGGCCTTAATGGCATCGACGGTTTTCATGCCCGCGACCACCTTGCCAAAGACGGCATATGCGCCACCATCAGGCTGCGGCTGATCCAGATCTGGATTGTCGCCTACGTTGATGAAGAATTGAGCGGTGGCTGAATCGACCCGGCTGGGGTTGGGCTGCCGGTCGCCAAGCCGGGCCATGGCGATCGTGCCGCGCGTGTTCTTGAGCCCGTTCTGCCACTCGTTCTTGATCGGGGCGTCTGTTTTCTTCTGCGCCATGTCGGGAGTGAAGCCGCCGCCCTGGATCATGAAATCCTTCTTATTGGGAGTGTTCTCCTTGCCCATGACGCGATGGAAGATTGT
This sequence comes from Phycisphaerales bacterium, assembly GCA_022616475.1. Classification (GTDB taxonomy): domain Bacteria; phylum Planctomycetota; class Phycisphaerae; order Phycisphaerales; family SM1A02; genus JAKEEP01. The sequence goes on from JAKEEP010000142.1 coordinate 34,524, forward strand.
GCCGTCGTAGAACTTCTTGTCGGTGTAATTGAGGAAGTTGGCAACGCTGATGGGGGCTTTTTCGCGGTTGAGCTCGATGACGATGTCGCCCATGGATGTGCTCATGAGCACGTACTGGAGCTTGGCCTGAGCATCGGGGTCGGCGTCGGGCTTGGTTGCTGGTTGGCTGGGGGCGGGAGGTTGGGCCGGGCGCGTTTGAGGCGCCGCAGAGACGAGGAGCGCGACGGCGCCAAAGAGCAGCAAAGTGAATAGAAATACGTGAGTCTTGAGATTCTTCATTTGAATGAGACACCTTTTGTGTTCTGGCACGGATTCTACACAAGAATGGGGATGGCGGCGCACAGATGGCGCGGGGACGATTGGGTCGGCCCGCGCACGCCCCGGCGTCAAGTTGGACGGCGCTTGACCGCTCTCTTCTTGGCTTTCTTCTTGCGTTGCGCTTCGGCTTTCTCGATGGCAGCCATCTCAGATTCGTTCAGCTCAACGGTGCCGACAGCAAGCATCCAGGCATCGCAATCAAGGTAGTAGATTGCCCGGCCGTTGGCCAAAGTGACGCAGCCGTCGAGATAGCGCTGGCCGGGCGGGCTGTGGTCGTCTTCCGACTCGGGGCGATCGGGCCTCACGGTCACGAAGGCGTTGAGGATCTTGAGCAAATCGGCATATCGCTCGTTGGCCAGCTGCGGGTCGCCGCCATTCACCGGAAGGCCGAACACGCTGAGGCGAATCTCCGCCCTGTCGGCTCGAGCCTTGTCCAGAATCGCTTGCAGCAGCTTGGCGATTCCACCCTCATATCGCATCTGCGCGGCGGTCAAGCCGCCGAAGTGCTCCTCCAGGCGCTCCCGATCCAACCCATCCAGCTCGTTGTAGCGCAGCGGAAAGTCCAATACGCGAAGAGTGACGACCGTGGTGCCGTCGTCGGCCTTGACCGCCGACCGCAAGCGCTTGGCGACCACGTCAACAAATGTGCCGCGCGATTCGGAAGTGTCTTCCAGGATGGCGTCGATCGAGTTGAGGTTCACATCGACGAAGACAGGCTCCATCCAGGGCTTGAGGTGTATGACCGCCAGCGTATTGGCGGTAAAGATGGCGGCGAGCATGATGGCCAAGACGGCGAGGATGATCTTGAAGTGCGGGGAGACGGGAGCATCGGGATCAGTCCACTGTAGTGGTGGTAGTGCCGACTTGGCGGGCGGAGCGCCGCGACGGTCGTAGCCACCAGGGCCGCAAAATGAAGACGAGCAGCGAACGGAATTGAATCGCATTGGGGGTTAACTCCGCCTTACCCGAGATGCCTCGCTCGACCCTTTAAAGTGCGAAGTGGAAGGGCCGCAAGCAAGCGCAACGTGGCGGCGCTGCGGCAAATGTTGCAACCGAAATGAACGACTTGGCAAAGTCTGCCAAGACGGAATAGTTGGTAGAGTTTCCGCGCGGGGCGGCAGGGGGAGGGGGTGAGTGGGTGAACAGGTGAGCAGGTGAAGTGGTGAAGGTGTTGGAGGGATTCGTCTGCCCGCGCAGATTCTCCAGAAGGGGATTAGTTTTTGCGCGCAGAATTGTCAGAAGGGGATTAGTTTTTGCGGGCGAAGAGCATGGGTGCTGAGTGCTGGGGGCTGAGTGCTGAGGC